>NZ_AP025460.1:946124-1261499 GCF_024347315.1 Vibrio atlanticus
CTTTAAGTAACCTAGTTTTGAACGCGGTTCAAATTGCTGGTAAGAAATCGCAGATTGATGTGTTTTTTAGACCCGTAAACGGTGAACTTAAGATATCAGTACAAGACAGTGGCCCCGGTGTGCCTAAAGAACTTCAAGGTAAAATTATGGAACCCTTCTTTACCACTCGTTCTCAAGGCACAGGTCTAGGTTTAGCGGTTGTACAAATGGTATGCCGGGCACATGAAGGTCGACTGGAATTGATATCAGAAGAGGGTGATGGCGCATGCTTTACCATGTGTCTACCGTTGGAAAGAAGCTCTTCTTCTGAAGGCTAATAAGTTTTAACTGAATTTACACTGGAGAATCCTATGGCTCAAAGCAAAGTGTTAATCGTCGAAGATGATGAAGGTCTACGCGAAGCCCTTGTCGATACACTCGCGCTTGCTGGTTACGAATGGCTGGAAGCGGATTGTGCGGAAGATGCTCTGGTAAAATTGAAATCAAACTCTGTTGATATCGTTGTCTCTGATGTTCAGATGGCCGGTATGGGCGGTTTAGCATTGCTAAGAAACATCAAGCAGCATTGGCCAAATCTTCCGGTTCTATTGATGACGGCCTATGCCAACATTGAAGATGCGGTCGCGGCAATGAAAGAAGGCGCTATCGACTACATGGCAAAGCCATTTGCGCCAGAAGTGCTGTTAAACATGGTGAGCCGTTACGCTCCCGTAAAGTCGGATGACAATGGCGATGCTATTGTTGCCGATGAGAAAAGTATCAAACTAATGATGCTGGCTGACAAGGTGGCTAAAACCGATGCCAACGTGATGGTGCTAGGGCCAAGTGGCTCTGGTAAAGAGGTCATGTCTCGCTATATTCATAACGCTTCGAGCCGTAAAGACGGTCCGTTTGTTGCGATTAACTGTGCCGCGATTCCAGACAATATGTTGGAAGCAACACTGTTTGGCTACGATAAAGGTGCGTTCACCGGTGCGATTCAAGCTTGTCCGGGTAAATTTGAGCAAGCTCAAGGCGGTACTATTTTGTTGGAT
Organism: Vibrio atlanticus; assembly: GCF_024347315.1. Lineage (NCBI taxonomy): Bacteria > Pseudomonadati > Pseudomonadota > Gammaproteobacteria > Vibrionales > Vibrionaceae > Vibrio > Vibrio atlanticus. The sequence goes on from NZ_AP025460.1 coordinate 947,159, forward strand.
GAGATCAGCGAAATGGATCTCAGCCTACAAGCGAAACTGCTGCGAGTGTTGCAAGAGCGCGAAGTTGAACGTCTTGGTAGCCGTAAGAGCATCAAATTGGATGTCCGTGTTCTAGCAACCAGTAACCGCGACCTAAAACAGTATGTTTCTGAAGGGAATTTCCGTGAAGATTTATACTACCGACTGAATGTATTTCCAATTACTTGGCCAGCGCTGTGTGAACGTAAAGGCGATATTGCGCCGCTTGCGAAACATTTGGTGGAACGTCATTGCACCAAACTAGGAATGCCTGTTCCTGTTCTGTCTGAGCAAGCCATTAGTAAACTCGTCAATTATCCGTGGCCGGGAAATGTACGTGAACTGGATAATGTCGTGCAGCGCGCTCTAATTTTGAGTGAGCAAGAAAATATTTCAGGCGAACATATTTTACTTGAAGGTGTTGACTGGCAAGACGCAACTGGACTACAACAGATCGTTGAAGGGAACAGTGTTGCAGCGCCAGAAATTAAGCCGATTGCTGAAGCGAATCCTATCAATAAAGTCGTGGCAGGTAGCGAAGGGCTTGGAAATGAACTTAGAGATCAAGAGTATGCGATCATTCTCGAAACATTGATTGCTTGTCATGGTCGACGTAAAGATATGGCTGAAAAGCTAGGCATTAGCCCTCGTACATTGCGTTACAAATTAGCGAAAATGCGTGATGCTGGAATAGATATTCCAAATTGAACATAAATTAGTAGTGTCAGCTTTCTGACTAGTGTATTACGATAGCTAGTCAAATTGATGCATGGCACGTTAATTGCTCTGTCAATAATAAAGCTAAATAGATAGTCATAATTTTGACTCCTGAGGTAGTAAATGAGAATAGATGGTTTACAAGGCGAAATGCAGGCAATGATGGTTGAAGCTGCCAGCACGCGTCCTGCTGCAACGGGCCAAGCGGTTGGTGCAGATTTTGGCAACATGCTGACTAATGCCATCAATAATGTGAACTCATTACAAAAGACCTCTGGTAATCTTCAAACTCGTTTTGACAGTGGCGATCAAAGCGTGTCTTTATCTGACGTGATGATTGCTCGTAATAAATCTAGTGTGGCTTTTGAAGCGACGATCCAAATTAGAAATAAATTGGTCGAATCGTACAAAGAGCTGATGAACATGCCGGTATAAGTTGGGTAGTAGATAGTGGCAGATAACAGTCAAACAACAGATTTAACCGTAAGCGATAGCAACGACCACGCACTTATTGCAAGTTCTGATCTAGATGGCGAAGGGCAAAATACCGATTTAGGTGAGCGCAGTTCATCTAAGTTTGATATGGCCGTCGGTGATCTCGATTTGCTTCGTCAAGTCGTCTTAGTTCTTTCTATCTCGATCTGTGTAGCGCTTATTGTAATGCTGTTTTTCTGGGTGAAAGAGCCAGAAATGCGTCCATTAGGGGCTTACGAAACAGAAGAGTTGATCCCGGTTCTTGATTATTTGGATACGCAGAAGATTGAGTACTCTCTTGAAGGGAATACCATCTCGGTACCAGCGAGTGAATATAACTCATTAAAGCTAAATATGGTTCGAGCGGGTTTGAACCAAGAGCGAAACACCGGTGATGATATCCTCATGCAAGACATGGGTTTCGGTGTATCACAACGTTTAGAGAAAGAGCGCCTGAAACTAAGCCGTGAAAGACAGCTTGCTAAAGCTATTGAACAGATGAAGCAGGTACGTAAAGCTCAAGTTTTACTTGCCTTACCTAAGCAAAGTGTCTTTGTTCGTCACAATCAAGAAGCCTCTGCCTCAGTATTCCTGACACTTAAAACGGGGACGAACCTCAAGCAGCAAGAAGTTGATTCTGTTGTGGACATGGTGGCCAGTGCCGTTCCGGGGATGAAAACTTCGCGAATTACGGTGACCGACCAGCATGGCCGACTTTTGAGCTCTGGATCTCAGGATCCGATGTCAGCGGCACGCCGAAAAGAGCACGAGTTAGAGCGTAATCAAGAGCAAGCGCTACGTGAAAAAATTGACTCTATTTTGATTCCGATTCTTGGCTTTGGTAACTACACGGCTCAGGTTGATATTCAACTCGACTTTAGTGCTGTGGAACAAACAAGAAAGCGTTTTGATCCGAATACTCCAGCAACCCGAAGTGAATACACATTAGAAGATTATAATAACGGCAACGTTGTGGCTGGTATTCCAGGGGCTTTGAGTAACCAGCCTCCTGCTGATGCTTCGATTCCTCAGGATGTGGCTCAGATGAAAGATGGTACGATGATGGGGCAAGGTTCGGTTCACAAAGAAGCGACGCGCAACTTTGAGCTGGATACTACCATTAGTCATGAGCGAAAACAGAGCGGCACGGTTAATCGTCAGACCGTATCTGTTGCAATCAAAGATCGCCAATCATTGAACCCTGATACGGGAGAAGTGGTTCACACCCCAATTCCAGCAAGCGAAATTAACGCGATACGTCAGGTATTGATTGGAACTGTGGGTTTTGATGAAAACCGCGGTGATTTACTCAATGTTTTAAGCATGCAATTTGCACCTCAAGTAACGGATATTGTTGCTGACGTACCAATTTGGGAGCATCAACACTTTAATGATTGGGTTCGCTGGTTTGCGAGTGCGTTGGTTATTATTGTTGTCGTATTGGTGCTGGTTCGCCCTGCAATGAAAAAACTGCTTAACCCAGCAGCAGACGATGACGATCAAATGTACGGACCCGACGGCATGCCAATTGGTGCTGACGGCGAAACCAGTTTAATTGGTGGTGATATTGAAGGTGGTGAGTTATTTGAATTTGGTTCAAGTATCGACCTACCTAACCTTCACAAAGATGAGGACGTACTGAAAGCAGTACGTGCACTTGTAGCGAATGAACCAGAGCTAGCAGCTCAAGTAGTTAAGAATTGGGTGGCAGATGGCTAACGAAATTGTTCCACAACAAGCAGAAGGTGGTGAGCTTGATGTCGCAAGTGTCGATATCGAGTCTATCTCAGGCGAAGAGCGCGCTGCGATCTTGTTGCTAAGTTTAAGTGAAGAAGATGCTGCGGGTATCATTCGCCATCTAGAACCTAAACAGGTTCAGCGTGTTGGTAGTGCAATGGCACGTTCAACGGATTGGTCTCAAGAAAAAGTAGGTGCTGTGCACCGCGCTTTCTTAGATGATATTCAGAAGTACACCAACATCGGTATGGGCAGTGAAGACTTCATGCGTAATGCGTTGGTGGCTGCTCTAGGTGAAGATAAGGCGAATAACCTTGTTGATCAAATCCTTCTGGGTACCGGTTCCAAAGGTTTGGATTCTCTTAAGTGGATGGACCCTCGTCAGGTGGCAAGCATCATCATTAACGAGCACCCACAGATTCAAACGATCGTACTTTCTTACTTGGAATCGGATCAGTCTGCGGAGATCTTGTCTCAATTCCCTGAGCGTGTTCGTCTTGATTTGATGATGCGTATTGCTAACCTTGAAGAAGTTCAGCCTTCAGCTCTCGCTGAATTGAATGAAATCATGGAGAAACAGTTTGCGGGTCAAGCGGGTGCTCAAGCTGCCAAAATTGGTGGCCTGAAAGCCGCTGCTGAGATTATGAACTACATGGACAATAATGTAGAAGGCATCTTGATGGGGCAAATTCGAGATCAAGACGAAGACATGGCAACACAGATCCAAGATCTTATGTTTGTCTTTGAAAACCTTATTGAAGTTGATGACCAAGGTGTTCAGCGATTGCTGCGTGATGTTCCACAAGACGTTCTACAGAAAGCGCTTAAAGGTGCTGATGAAAGCCTACGTGAGAAGATCTTCAAGAATATGTCTACGCGTGCAGCTGATATGATGAGAGACGATATTGAGGCGATGCCGCCAGTTAAAGTCTCTGATGTAGAAGCGGCTCAGAAAGAGATCTTGGGTATTGCGAGGAAGATGGCAGACAGTGGCGAGATTATGCTGTCTGGTGGCGCCGACGAGTTCCTTTAATACAGAAACCTCAAGAGTCCCACATTGTTGGGGCTTTTCTTTATCCAACCTCAAACCACAGATTAACTACCGTGTAATTGCTTGAATCTACAACGCAGTTGGACGAACTCATAGATAGGTACTGATATGTCAGGTGATAGAAAACGCGGTTTCCTTCGCCCTGAAGAAGATAATACGGTTGCCCAACCTCAGAAATGGGGGCTGCCTGACTATACCTCTGATGTGAACAAACAAGCTAAAGAAACGGCTTTTAACTACGATCCTGGCTGGATGCCAACGGTTGAAGAAGCCATTGAAGACGAAGAGCTGGTTCTAACGGAAGAGCAAATCGACCTGATCAAGCAGGGCGCTTATCAAGAAGGGTTGCACCAAGGTCAAGAAGCCGGCTTCAAACAAGGCTATGAAAAAGGTAAAGAAGAAGGGTTTGCCGCAGGTCACGAAGAGGGTAACGAAGCCGGCAAACTTGAAGGCGTTACTGCTGGTCAAGAGTACATTCAGCAGCAAGTCGCCATCTTTATGGGGCTAGCCAACCAGTTCGCTCAGCCATTAGAGCTGATGAATGCTCAGGTAGAGAAGCAACTGGTGGACATGGTGCTGACTATGGTCAAAGAAGTGGTTCATGTTGAAGTGCAAACCAACCCACAAATCATACTAGATACCGTGAAAGAATCGGTAGAGTCATTGCCAATTTCAGGTCACGCGATCACATTGAAGCTAAACCCTGAAGACGTTGCAATAATACGCTCAGCGTATGGCGAAACGGAATTGGACTCTCGTAATTGGACGTTGGTATCAGAGCCTGCACTCAATCGCGGCGACGTACAAATTGAAGCGGGTGAATCGAGTGTTAACTACCGTATGGAAGAGCGCGTGAAGAACGTCATTCAAAGCTTCTGTGGTGTAAACCGTCATCAAGGTCATGAGTAATGCTTGAGTTAGCGAACCGTCTTAGCCAATACAAAGTCGAGGGGCTAAAATCGCGACCAATTGCCTCTGGTAAGTTAGTACGCGTTATTGGCTTAACGCTTGAAGCGACCGGCTGTAAAGCACCCATCGGCAGCCTGTGTTTAGTAGAGACCATGTCTGGTCAGATGGAAGCCGAAGTCGTCGGCTTCTCTGGCGATAACCTGTTTTTGATGCCGAGTGAACAAATCACCGGGATACTACCTGGCGCTCGTGTGACCCCCGTGACCACTGAAAGCGGTATCCCTGTCGGAATGGAATTGCTTGGCCGAGTGATCGACGGGGTGGGTAATCCACTTGATGGGCTAGGCCCAATCTATACCGAACAACGCGCTTCCTTTAATGCTGAGCCAATCAACCCTTTAGCTCGAAAACCGATTTCTGAACCGCTCGATGTCGGCTTGAAGGCCATAAACGGCTTGCTGACGGTAGGTAAAGGTCAGCGTATTGGTCTGTTTGCTGGTTCCGGTGTGGGTAAGTCGGTTACGCTTGGGATGATGACTCGTGGTACAACCGCGCAAGTGGTCGTGGTGGGGTTGATTGGTGAGCGTGGACGAGAAGTAAAAGAATTTATTGAAGAGATCCTTGGCGAAGATGGTCGTAAGCGTTCTGTTGTGGTCGCCGCTCCTGCGGATTCGTCTCCATTGATGCGTTTAAAAGGCTGTCAAACCGCACTGGCTGTAGCCGAGTATTTCCGAGACCAAGGTCTAGATGTTTTACTACTGATGGACTCATTGACTCGTTTCGCTCAGGCGCAGCGTGAAATCGCTCTGTCTGTGGGTGAGCCGCCAGCAACCAAAGGCTATCCGCCGTCTGTGTTTGCCAAGCTTCCTGCGCTGGTGGAGAGAGCAGGTAATGGTAACGATGAACAAGGTTCTATCACTGCTTTCTTTACCGTGTTAACAGAAGGTGATGATTTACAAGACCCTATTGCCGATGCATCGCGAGCGATTCTTGATGGTCACATTGTTTTATCTCGTGAGATGGCTGATGCTGGTCACTATCCCGCGATTGATGTTGAGAAATCCGTCAGTCGTGTTATGCCTCAAATCACCACCGAAGAACATGTCTTGATGTCGAAAGCCGTTAGACAAGTGCTGTCTATATGCCGGAAAAATCAAGATTTGGTCTCGATTGGTGCTTACAAGCCGGGAACAGACCCTGCAATCGACAGTGCTTTTACTTTGAAACCGAGATTGGACGAGTACTTACAACAGAAAATGAAAGAAACGGTTCCCTATGACATGTGCGTCAACATGTTAAAGCATGTGTTAGGCGGTTAGGTCGTGTTGAATAAGGTCAATCATGGATAACGCGTTAGAATTTCTTCTCGATCAAGCGAAAGACCAAGAGAACCAAGCTGTATTGGCGCTGAATCAAGCGAATGTCGAGCTGCAGGGTTACTACGAACAGGTCGAACAGATTGAAAAATATCGACTTGATTACTGCCAGCAACTTGTTGACCGAGGTAAGGCCGGATTAACGGCTAGCCAATATGGTCACTTAAACCGTTTCTTAACGCAATTAGATGAAACGCTCTCTAAGCAGAGAGAAGCGGAGCATCACTTTAAAAACCAGGTCGATAACTGCCAAAACTATTGGATGGAGTTACGAAAAAAGCGTAAATCCTACGAATGGTTGATGGAGAAAAAGCAGAAAGAAAAAGCAAAGCTGCAAGATCAAAGAGAGCAAAAGCAAATGGATGAGTTCTCGACTCTGTTATATAGCCGAAAGAAGATTTGAACCTAATTCACGAATGACGCAAGTGTTGCTCTGCAGATGGCAGACTTAAAACTTATAGGCATGTTTCTTGCTCTGTTTTATATCAAATTGCGAGTTATGCTCACCAAAGGCATAAAAAGCACCCGACTTTCTTTTTGTTGTCTGATTCATGGCAGCAAAGCTAGTAGATAGAGCTTGTATATATGAATGTTAGTCTTTCCTCAAATTCAGCGACCAACAAAACGTCATCGTTGTTGGACTCCGGTTCTGCCTCTTCAAAGGTAGAAGATACTGGAGACTCTAAAGGCTTCTTTGAGTCTTTCAAAGAAGCACTAGGCTTTGAAGAAAGTGACAGTAAAGTCGCAGCAAAAGACACAGAAAGCACCGCGAAACCTGATGCTAAACAGGCCTCTACCGAAGGTGAAGCGTCAGCCGAAGCGAACAAAGGTGATTCAGCTGAATCAAAGGCTACTGACGAAGTAAGCGAAGCGCAAAGCAAGCAAGCAGCTTCAGAAGTAGAAGGCGAGAAAGCTGCGGAGGAAACATCTGCAGAGGCTGCGTCTGGATCTGAGGCTAAGCTCAACGCCAATTCGGGTACTGATAGCACTGTCGCTGATAAAACTGTCGCAGATAAGGCGGATGGTAAAGATGCGCAGGTTACGACGAATGATTCTAAAGAACAGGTTGCTCAATCCCAAACTCAGGGTACATCAGCTGTAGATGGCTCTACGCAAGCATCGCAAGCTAATGCAGCGATGAATGAAGGCAATAAATTGCTTGGTCAATTGGATGAGGCAAACAAAACTCTAAATCAAGCGCCAAACGGCAAAGGCTTGCCTCAGCAAGGTAAGGTAGATAACGCCCAAGGTAATATCTCCGGTGCTTCAGTTGCAGTAGCCTCCGTTACGGATGAGGCGACACAACACACGAATGCAGCAATCAAAGAGAATAGTCTTGAGGTGGATTCTGAAATCGCTGTTCTTACCGGAGGTAAGGCTGTGTCTCAGCTGACTGATGATGAAATCCGACAGTTGATGGATAAAGGCGTCACTCCAGAACAAATTGAAGCCAGTATGAACCGAGAGCTGAGTCAAAAGAATGCGGCTAGCGCCGCGGTGGCCGAACAGAGCCAAGCGATCTCAGCTGCGGATATTGAACTCGCCAAGCAGGTTGATGCCCATACCAAAGCACTAAAACAATTGAATGGACAAATCGAATCAGAACAGTCTGTTGTCGATAGCTTGCTTAAGAAGCAACAAAGTGGTGCTAAGTTGACGGTTGATGAGCAAGCCGCTTTGGCTAAAGCGACCTCTAACTTAGACCTGTTGAATCAACAGCTTGCTAACGTTCAACAACAAGCAACGGCTTTGCTAAATCAAGCTCCGGCTGCGAACAGTGTGTCCGGTGAACCCGCTGCTATTGATTGGGATAATACGGATTCAAGCGAAACTAAAGCTTTAGCTGCGGCGGCATCAACAGCAGCTGTAGCGACGGCTGCACAACAAGTGTCAGCGCAGGCCGCTTCTCAATCAACAAACAATGCTCTTACGGATAAGGCAGCAATGCTGCACGCCAACAATGCACATGCAGCCGCTCAACAAGCTAATGTTGCTTCACCTCAGCAGCAAGCAACGTTGGATCCAGCTTTAACCGCGCAAGGGATCGCGATGAATGCAGCGCCAGTCACTACAAAAGCAGGCTCTACTGATGCGCTTCTTAAAGCGGGCGCAGGTGCCGCGGCATTGTCTGGTTTGGGCAAAGCCGGTGCTAAAGAAGATTCTAAAGATTCGACCTTTGCTCAGCAGATAGCCTCTGCGGCTGGCGCGCAAGGTACAGCTACGGTGGGTTCAGCACCTACGCGAGCTGAAATTCAAGCGGCTCAACAGGCACCTTTGCAACTCACTAAAGAGTTAGCGAACGACCAGGTGGCGGAAAAAGTCCAAATGATGATGTCTAAGAACCTCAAGAGCTTGGATATCCGTCTTGACCCACCAGAGTTGGGGCAGATGAAAATTCGCATGACCATGAATAATGATGTGGCGAACGTGCACTTTACTGTCGGTAGCCAACAAGCGAGAGAGGTTATTGAACAAACCTTACCTCGTTTGAGGGAGATGCTCGCTCAACAAGGGATGCAGCTTGCTGAGTCTTCAGTTCAGCAACAGAATACTGGTCAGGGGCAAGACAGGTACAATAATGGCGAGCAACAATCAGGCTCTAACCGTATAAATGATGGTCAAGGTGATGAAAACCTTGATAGCAACAGCAATCTTGAATTGAATGTCACGTCAAAGCGTGATGGAATTAGTTATTATGCCTAGTATCAGGCTAAAACACTTAGCTAATAGAAAGAACACTTAGCTAATAGAAAGAACAGTTAGTTAATAGAAAGAACAGGAAGTTAGAGCTGAATATGGCAGAAGAACAAGAAACACCGAAAGGAAAGAGTAAGCTCCTCATTATCGCTATCGCGGTTGTTGTGCTGTTACTTGGAGGTGGTGGTGCCGCATTTTTCTTAATGGGTTCCGATGATAAGGCTGAGGGTGCTGGGTCGTCAGCTGAGGTTCAACTCATGGGTGCAGATCCAGTGGTCTATGTTAATGTGCCTCAAGCTTTCTTATTTAACGTTACGGGCGATAAGAAAGATCGCTTAGTTCAGATAAAGGTACAGCTGATGGTACGTGGTATGAAGAATGAAGTTCTCGCTCGATACCACTCTCCACTTGTTGAAAGCGCACTACTTGCTACATTTGCTTCGGCGACGGTCGATCAATTACGATCTCCTGCCGGCAGAGTTGAACTGCGGAACAAGGCGACTGAAGATATTAAAGCAAGCTTAACTCAAGCTGTTGGCCAGCCGGTAATTGAAAAAGTGTTATTCACTGACTTTGTAATTCAATAGGTAATATGTGACCGATTTATTAAGCCAAGACGAAATTGATGCGCTATTACATGGCGTTGATGATGTTGAAGACGTTGAAGATGTCTTAGAAACCGAAAGTGACAATACGGTCAATTTTGATTTCTCATCACAAGATCGAATCGTTCGTGGTCGAATGCCGACCCTTGAACTTATTAACGAGCGTTTCGCACGCCATATGCGTATTAGCTTGTTTAATATGTTGCGTAAGACGGCTGAAGTGTCGATCAACGGCGTACAGATGATGAAATTTGGTGAGTACCAGAACACACTCTATGTACCCACAAGTTTAAACATGGTTCGCTTCCGCCCGTTAAAAGGTACTGCGCTAATTACGATGGAAGCTCGGCTAGTTTTCATTCTCGTAGAGAACTTTTTTGGTGGTGATGGTCGTTTTCATGCCAAGATTGAAGGTCGCGAATTTACACCAACAGAAAGACGAATTATTCAGTTACTACTGAAAATTGTTTTTGAAGATTACAAAGAAGCTTGGTCTCCCGTGATGGGCGTTGAGTTTGAATACTTGGACTCTGAAGTAAACCCAAGTATGGCTAACATTGTGAGTCCAACCGAAGTGATTGTTGTGAGTTCATTTCACATTGAAGTCGATGGCGGCGGAGGTGATTTCCATGTGGTTATGCCTTACTCAATGGTTGAGCCGATTCGTGAACTGCTGGATGCTGGTGTCCAATCAGATAAAATGGAAACCGACGTTCGTTGGAGTTCAGCATTGCGTGATGAAATCATGGATGTGCCAGTCAACTTCCGTGTCAATTTGCTCGAGCAAGATATCTCTTTGCGTGATTTGATGGAACTTCGTCCTGGGGATGTTATCCCGATGAATATGCCTGAGCATGCAACCATGTTTGTTGAAGAACTGCCGACCTATCGTGTGAAAATGGGTCGTTCTGGAGAGAAGCTCGCGGTACAGATTTCTGAAAAAATTGAAAGACCTCATGTGGTCAAAACCGATCTCGCCTTTCTTGGCAAAGACTTAATGTCTGAGTTGGAAAATAGCGAAGATGAAGAATAGCAAAGTAGATAAAAGTATAGGAATTGGTAATGGAACCTAGTGAAGATCAAAAGCTAGCAGACGAATGGGCTGCAGCACTTGGTGAAGACCCTTCAGCACCGTCAATCGATGTTGATGATGTTCTCGCGGCACCACTTGATGAGTTAACCGACTCATCGTCTCCAATTTCAGAAGATGAGCGTCGTAAGCTGGATACCATTATGGATATCCCAGTGACTATCTCAATGGAAGTCGGCCGCTCTCAAATTAGTATCCGTAACTTACTTCAATTGAACCAAGGTTCGGTTGTTGAGCTAGATAGAATTGCTGGTGAGTCACTTGACGTGATGGTTAACGGCACTCTGATTGCTCATGGAGAAGTGGTTGTGGTGAATGACAAATTTGGTATTCGTTTGACAGACGTTATTAGTCAAACAGAACGAATTAAGAAGTTGCGTTAATGAGCTTTTTGTCTCAAAGACTGGCGGGCTCTTCTCTCGGAATGACAGGTTTTTCTCGCAGAGTCTTGGGAGTAGGGCTACTTGCTACTCCTTCTATTGCCTTTGCGGCAACGCCTCCTTCTCTCGATTTGGCGACCACCTTTGGGTCGCTAATTTTCGTTATAGCCTTCATTTTATTTATTGCTTGGCTACTGAAGCGAATGCAAGTGCCTGCGATGTCGAATCAACAAGGTTTGGCTATTATTAGGCAAATTCCGGTAGGCACAAAAGAACGTATCGCTATTGTACAAGCGGGTGATGAACAGTTCTTGGTAGGCATTACCACACAATCGATTCAGCTGATCTCTAAGCTCGATAAACCTCTTACTCAGGAGATGCTGGAAAAAAGTACATTTTCAAGTCAGCTTTCCCAGCTAATAAAAAAAGATGCAAACAAGTAACGGATTTTTGAATCCATTTTACTTTTGCCATGCCGGATTTTTCCGTACGGTGAAAGTGTGGTTGGTTCAGCTCATTATATTCTGCTCTCTCGTATTTAGCGTGTCAGTATTTGCACAGGTTGAAGATGGCACTGTCATTCCTGCGAATACCGCTGGATCTGAGTCGGTCACCATCAGTACGATGCAGCAAGATCAAGCCAAATCGAAGACTATGACCACTGGTAGCTTAACCGGTAATGGTGGCGGCATACCTGCCTTTACCATGACCACCAATGCCAATGGCGGTGAAGACTACTCGATTAACCTGCAAATTCTTGCGTTAATGACCATGCTTGGCTTCTTGCCGGCGATGGTTATTTTGATGACATCGTTCACCCGCATTGTGGTTGTGATGTCTATTTTGCGTCAGGCAATGGGTCTTCAACAAACACCTTCGAACCAAGTGATTATTGGCATTGCGATATTTCTGACCTTCTTCATCATGTCGCCAGTAATCAGTCAGGTCAATGAACAAGCTGTTCAGCCTTATTTGAATGAACAGATATCAGCGCGACAGGCGTTTGATGTTGCCCAAGGGCCGATTAAGTCTTTTATGCTTAAACAGACTCGAATCAAAGATCTTGAAACTTTTGTTGAGATATCCGGTGCGCAAGTAACCAACCCAGAAGATGTTTCAATGGCGGTTCTGATTCCTGCGTTTATCACGTCTGAATTGAAAACAGCTTTCCAGATAGGCTTTATGTTGTTCTTGCCGTTCCTAATTATCGACTTGGTGGTGGCATCAGTTTTGATGGCCATGGGTATGATGATGTTGTCACCAATGATTGTATCGTTGCCGTTTAAGTTGATGTTGTTCGTCCTTGTTGATGGTTGGAATTTGATACTCTCCACTCTCGCCGGCAGTTTTGCCTTGTAGCTGGGGGAAGCATGAATCCTGAAATATTCGTAGATTTATTCCAAGATGCCCTTTGGATGGTACTAATTATGGTTTGCGCCATAATTATTCCTAGCCTGCTGATTGGTTTGGTTGTGGCTGTTTTCCAAGCGGCTACTTCGATCAATGAACAGACTTTAAGTTTCCTACCGCGTTTGATCGTGACGTTATTAGCGTTGATGATGTTTGCACATTGGATGACTCAAATGATGATGGAGTTCTTTTTCGAACTCATCGAACGCTTGCCACAAGTCCTGTATTAAACCGATATGGAATACCCAACGAGCCTTGTACTAGAGTGGTTAGCCAATTATTTTTGGCCCTACACTCGCATCTCAGCCATGCTGATGGTGATGACGGTAACCGGTGCACGCTTTGTGTCGCCGCGTATTCGTCTGTATTTAGGTTTAGCGATCACCTTTGCGGTGATGCCAGCGATTCCCGCTGTTCCTAAAGAGATTGAACTGCTCTCTTTCCAAGGGTTCTTGACGGTATTTGAACAAATCGTGATTGGTGTTGCCATGGGGTTTGTCACCCAATTCATGATTCAAACTTTCGTAATGCTCGGCCAGATCTTGGGTATGCAATCAAGCTTGGGTTTCGCTTCTATGGTGGATCCGGCTAACGGGCAAAACACGCCAGTACTGGGCCAGTTATTTATGTTGCTAGCGACCATGTTTTTTTTGGAGACAGACGGTCACTTGAAAATGCTGCAGCTGGTGGTGTTCAGCTTTAAGACTTTACCCATTGGCAGTGGAAGTTTGACCTCTGTTGATTATAGAGAGCTTGCTCTGTGGTTGGGTATCATGTTCAAAACAGCATTAGCAATGTCATTGTCTGGTATTATTGCGCTGCTGACGATTAACCTTTCGTTTGGTGTAATGACGCGTGCGGCGCCTCAACTAAATATCTTTTCTTTGGGTTTCTCATTTGCGCTACTCGTGGGCCTATTGCTTTGTTGGTATATCCTTGGCGGCTTGTTTAGTCACTATGAGTTATTCTGGATACAAACCGAACAACAGATATGTCGTCTAATCAGGTTAGAGTGCTAGGAGACTAAAATGGCAGAGTCAGACGGTCAAGAACGCACGGAAGACGCCACGCCCAAACGCTTGCAACAGGCCAAAGAGAAAGGGCAGGTTGCAAGGTCAAAAGAATTAGCGTCGGCGTCGGTACTTATTGTTGGTGCGATTGCTTTAATGTGGTTTGGTGAATCGATGGCGAAAGCTTTGTTCGAAACAATGCAACGTCTGTTTTCTCTGAGTCGGGAAGAAGTTTTTGATACCACAAAACTCCTCGAAATTGCGGGTGGCGCATTAGTGAACCTGTTGTTCCCGCTGTTCTTAATCCTGATAACCTTATTTGTTGCTGCCGTCATTGGTGCGGCGGGTGTCGGGGGGATTAATTTCTCTATGCAGGCGGCGATGCCTAAGGCGTCTAAGCTAAACCCACTTAGTGGTATTAAGCGTATGTTTGGCCTGCAGAGTTGGGTTGAACTGTTGAAATCTATCTTGAAAGTGGCACTTGTTTCGGGAATGGCCATCTATCTTATTCAAGCTTCTCAACACGATTTAATGCAACTGAGCATGGAGGTATACCCACAGAATATCTTCCACGCTTTAGATATCTTGCTTAATTTTATTCTGCTGATCAGCTGCTCTTTACTTATCGTGGTGGCGATTGATATCCCGTTCCAGATTTGGCAACACGCCGATCAGCTGAAGATGACCAAACAAGAAATTAAAGATGAACACAAAGATACTGAAGGTAAGCCTGAAGTTAAGGGCCGCATTCGTATGTTACAAAGAGAAGCTGCCCAGCGCCGTATGATGGCTGACGTACCTCAAGCGGATGTGATTGTGACCAACCCGGAGCACTTCTCGGTGGCTCTACGCTATAAACAGAATCAAGACAAAGCCCCCGTTGTAGTGGCTAAAGGTGTTGATCATATGGCAATGAAGATCCGTGAAATTGCCCGTGAAAATGACATCTATATTGTTCCTGCTCCACCATTGGCTAGGGCGCTTTATCACACTACCGAACTAGAACAACAAATTCCTGACGGTCTGTTTACAGCGGTTGCTCAAGTGCTTGCATATGTGTTTCAGCTGAAACAGTACCGAAAACGAGGCGGAGAGAGGCCAAAACTCCAAGATTCTAATATGCCGATCCCACCTGATTTACGACATTAGATCAATTGCTTGAGCTCTGCTTGATGAACCCTGATAATAGCGGGCTAGCTAATCCTCTTTTTAAAGAGGCGATGGCAATAATTTGACGAAAAGTGTTGGTACAGTGTTTGCTATATCAACCCCGAATATTATTAGCCGATCATTAATAACCTTAGCATTGTAAATCCGAGTGTTATAAACCCGATCAGTATAAATCTTAGTATTATTAAACCTGTGCATTTGAACCTATGCACTATAAACCATAGCAACATAGCTTAGACCTGAGCCTCAAATAGCTTAGTGAGATGGCTACAACATAGCGAAACTGTCTAGACTTATGAAATTCTCCCTGCCTTTTGCGGACAAGCTGCCTAAAATCCCTAATCGTGCGATGCCTGCAATTGGCGCGCCCGTTATGGTACTTGCGACGCTCGCTATGGTGGTGTTGCCAATACCAGCCTTCTTGTTGGACATGTTCTTCACTTTCAACATTGCACTGTCCATGGTTGTGTTACTGGTTTCGGTTTATACCCGCAGGCCTTTGGACTTCGCTGCATTCCCGACCGTACTTTTGATTGCGACTCTACTTCGATTAGCTTTGAACGTTGCTTCGACACGTGTGGTATTGCTTCATGGTCACGAAGGTGGTGACGCGGCCGGTAACGTTATCGAAGCCTTCGGTAACGTGGTTATCGGCGGCAACTACGCGGTAGGTCTAGTGGTGTTCTTGATTTTGATGATCATCAACTTCATGGTTGTAACCAAAGGTGCGGGTCGTATTTCGGAAGTAAGTGCGCGTTTCACCCTAGATGCCCTACCGGGTAAACAGATGGCAATCGATGCCGACTTGAATGCGGGTTTGATCGACCAAGATCAGGCTCGTACTCGACGTTTTGAAGTGACCAAAGAGGCTGACTTTTACGGCTCGATGGACGGTGCGTCTAAGTTTGTTAAAGGCGATGCAATAGCCGGTATCTTGATATTGTTTATCAACATCATTGGCGGCTTGAGTATCGGTATGGCTCAGTTTGACCTTGGTTTTGGTGAAGCCATCGAAATCTATACGCTACTGACTATCGGTGATGGTCTGGTTGCACAAATTCCATCGCTGTTACTTTCTATTGCTGCGGCGATGATGGTAACGCGTCAAAATACTGATGAAGACATGGGCGAACAACTTGTCTTCCAAATGTTCGATAATCCTAAAGCCCTAATGATCACCGCCGCTATCCTCGGCATCATGGGTATTGTTCCTGGTATGCCACATTTCTCTTTCTTGAGCCTTGCTGTGGTTGCTGGGGCTGGGGCTTACTTTATCGATAAAAAGAATAAGGCAAAGGTAGAAGAGAAAAATCTACCTGCAACCGCTAATGCCAATGGTGATAAGCCCGCATCGCAAAAAGAACTGTCTTGGGATGATGTTCAACCGGTAGATATTATTGGTCTCGAAGTGGGGTACCGCTTGATTCCTTTGGTCGATAGAGACCAAGGTGGTGAATTGCTTGAGCGCGTGAAAGGTGTACGGAAAAAGCTGTCTCAAGATTTTGGTTTCTTGATTCCAGCAGTACACATTCGCGATAATCTGGAACTGACACCAAACAGCTATCGAATTACCCTGATGGGGGTAGCGGTTGGTGAGGCTGAGATCAAACCGGACATGGAGCTCGCGATTAACCCTGGCCAAGTCTATGGGATGATAGATGGAGAGCCGACGATTGACCCTGCCTTTGGCCTTGAAGCGGTCTGGATTCGTGAAGAGCAGCGTGAACACGCACAAGCCTTAGGTTATACGGTTGTAGACTCTTCAACCGTACTTGCCACACACCTTAGCCAGCAGTTAACGAATAACGCTTCACAGTTGATTGGCCACGAAGAAGTTCAAAACTTACTTGAGATGCTTAGCCGATCAACACCTAAGCTGGTAGAAGGTTTTGTTCCGGATCAATTACAGCTTGGTGTGGTTGTGAAAGTTCTGCAAAACCTACTGAATGAAGCGATTCCAATTCGTGATATTCGAACCATTGTCCAAACTTTGTCGGAGTACTCTTCTAAGAGTCAAGAACCTGACATATTAACTGCAGCTGTTCGCATCTCACTAAAACGACTAATTGTTCAAGAAATCAATGGTATAGAACCAGAATTACCAGTTATAACCTTGATTCCTGAGTTGGAACAAATCTTGCATCAAACCATGCAGGCATCCGGCGGAGAATCTGCTGGTATTGAACCAGGTTTAGCCGAACGTTTACAGACCTCACTCAGTAACGCGACACAAGAGCAAGAACTGAAAGGTGAGCCAGCGGTGTTATTGACCTCTGGTGTTTTACGTTCGACTTTGGCTAAGTTCGTGAAAAACACGATCCCAAGCTTGAGAGTATTATCTTACCAAGAGATACCAGACGAAAAGCAGATACGTATAGTACAAGCTGTTGGTAATTAAGCCGCCTAATTAGAACGGACGATCGAATTGAAAATTAAACGATTTTTTGCAAAAGATATGCGAACAGCTCTGCTCCAAGTTAAAGAAGAACTTGGCTCAGAAGCGGTGATCATGTCTAACAAAAAGGTCGCAGGTGGTGTGGAAATTGTTGCCGCTATTGATGGCGATTCCAGCCCGTCGACAGCAAGTCCCAGACTCAATAAACCTCAGCAGCCTACGCAAAGCCAGTACACTCAAATGTCTGAGCCCAAATTGCCAACTGGGCGTCGTCAATTAGATGATGACAAGGTTAGCATCCAGCCGAATGCAGAAGGTGGACGCTCAATGACCAAGCGCTTTGCGAATATGCTAAAGCAATACAGTCATGGCGCCGACGATGAGCAACAACATCGCGCTGAAAATGAAGACTCGTTATCAGCATTGCTCAATCGCCAGTCAAGTAACGGTCATCAACCTCAGAGTAGCCAGCATTCTAGCGGCACCCTTGACTCGGCCTTTGCTCGTGAAACGGGTTTATCTAAATTGATTGCCGAAGATCGCAGAGTAGAGCGTCCAGCACCTCGCTTAGATCCTACCCGTTATGATCGTGGTCGTGAGAATGCTCAATCCAAAGGTTCAGATACTGAAATGGAAACGATGCGCGACGAGATGACTTCAATTCGTCGTTTGTTAGAGCATCAAGTCTCTGGACTCATGTGGCAAGAAGTCGAACGTCGCGAACCTTTGCGAGCGATGCTTATCAAGCGCCTAGAACGTATGGGTGTTTCGGCAGAACTCGCCGATCAAATGGCCTGTTACATTCCAGAAGACACAAAACCAGCACGAGCATGGAAAGCCTTGCTTGCTCTGGTCGCTGATCAAATCTCAGTAACACAAAAAGATATTTTAAAACGCGGCGGTATTGTGGCCTTACTTGGCCCGACTGGCGTAGGTAAAACAACAACCGTTGCTAAGCTCGCAGCCCGCGCAGCAATGGAGTACGGTGCAGACAACGTAGCGCTTGTGACAACGGACACATATCGCATAGGTGCACATGAGCAGTTATCGATTTATGGTCGAATTATGGGTTGTCCTGTAAGAGTTGCTAAAGATTCTAGTGAATTGGCCGATGTAATATATCAGTTACGTAATCGTCGCCTGATTCTAGTCGATACTGCAGGTATGGGGCAGCGAGATGTTCGCCTATCTGAGCAGTTAGACACATTGATGCAAGAGAGTGGTTCCGTTATCAATAGTTACCTTGTGTTACCCGCAACCGCGCAACGCAAAGTACTACAAGAAACCATTGAACACTTTAGAAGAATCCCGCTGTCGGGATGTATCCTGACGAAGCTGGACGAATCGCTTAGTTTGGGTGAGTTCATCAGTGTGGTAATACAAAATGCATTGCCAGTTGCTTATATAGCAAATGGTCAACGAGTTCCTGAAGATATCGTTATTGCTCAGCCAAAGTACATGATTGCTAAGGCCAATGAGTTATTAGAAAAATCGACAGAGAATGAACCTCATTACTGGAATAGCGATTCTGAAGGGCTCTAGGCGGCGGATAAATATGAATGAGAATATGATACACGATCAAGCTAGCGGCCTCCGTCGCTTAACCCAGCCTTCACTCACAAAAGTTATCGCTGTAACGGGTGGCAAGGGAGGCGTGGGTAAATCGAATGTAACGTTAGGTATGGCTATTTGTATGGCTCGCCAAGGCAAGAAAGTCATGGTGCTGGATGCCGATTTAGGATTAGCTAACGTAGACATCATGCTCGGCATTCGTTCTAAACGAAATCTTGGGCATGTGTTGGCTGGCGAGTGTGAACTTAAGGATGCGATTGTCGAAGGGCCGCACGGAATTAAAATTATTCCAGCGACATCAGGCACACAAAGCATGACTGAACTTTCACACGCTCAACACGCCGGGTTGATTCGTGCTTTTGGTTCGCTTGAAGACGAGATGGATATCTTATTGGTTGATACCGCAGCGGGTATATCCGATATGGTCATCAGCTTTTCAAGAGCTGCGCAGGATGTGGTTGTGGTGGTTTGTGATGAACCAACGTCGATTACTGATGCATATGCATTGATTAAGCTGTTGAGTCGAGAGCACCAAGTACAGCGATTCAAAATTGTTGCAAATATGGTCAGAAGCTATCGCGAAGGCCGAGAATTATTTGCAAAGTTGACTTTGGTCACAGAGCGCTTCTTGAATGTGAGCCTCGAACTCGTAGCATGTATTCCTTTAGATGATAAAGTACGTCAATCAGTTAAGAGACAGAAAATCGTAGTCGATGCGTTTCCTCGCTCTCCAGCTGCATTGGCAATCAGCTCTTTGGCTAATAAGGCATTGACCTGGCCAATACCAAAAACACCAAGCGGACACTTGGAGTTTTTTGTTGAAAGGCTGCTGAACCGTACTGAATTTATAGAGGAACCATTTGGTGAATAAAGCGCTTACTTACGATCAACATGCTAATCACAATAGCCAGCAGGCTTTTTTTGAGAAGTACTCTGTGTTGGTTAAGCGTATCGCTCATCATTTGTTGGGGCGATTACCGCCTAATGTATTAGTTGATGACTTGATTCAAGCCGGCATGATTGGCCTGATTGAAGCACAGCAGAACTATGATGGTACTAAAGGCGCAAGCTTTGAGACGTACGCAGGTATTCGAATTCGTGGGGCAATGTTGGATGACATTCGCCGCGGGGATTGGGTCCCGAGATCGGTTCATAAAAACAATCGAGAAATCAGTAGTGCAATCGCGGAATTAGAGGGCACTCTCAATCGCGATCCCAGTGATGCTGAGGTGGCAAAGCACATGGGGCTGAGTTTAGACCAGTATCACAGTGCTTTAACTGATATTAATTGCTCAAAATTGGTAGGGATAGAAGACTTAGGTGTCTCTGATGATGTAATATCTCCGAATGAAGATTCTCAAGATAATACGCCTTTTCAAGGGGTTGCAGATGAATCATTCCGCCAAGCTTTGATCGACTCGATAAAACAACTTCCGGAAAGGGAAGGCCTCGTGCTTTCGCTTTATTACGACGAAGAACTCAATTTAAAAGAGATTGGGGAAGTATTAGGTGTCAGCGAATCTCGTGTCAGCCAAATACTAAGCCAATCTATGCAGCGTTTACGCACTAAGTTAAGTGCTTGGACACAGAACGACTAACAACACTGATTTTATTCAGTGGAGGCTAATTTGAACAAAAACATGAAAATTCTCATTGTTGATGATTTTTCAACGATGCGCCGAATTGTTAAAAACCTACTTCGCGATTTAGGTTTCAACAACACTCAAGAAGCAGACGATGGCTTGACCGCGTTACCTATGCTGAAAAAAGGCGAATTTGATTTCGTGGTAACTGACTGGAACATGCCGGGTATGCAAGGTATTGATCTTCTAAAACATGTTCGTGCAGATGCAGAACTTAAGCACCTTCCAGTGCTTATGATCACAGCAGAAGCTAAGCGTGAGCAGATCATTGAAGCAGCGCAAGCGGGTGTTAATGGTTACATTGTGAAGCCGTTCACTGCCGCAACTCTAAAAGAGAAACTCGACAAGATTTTTGAGCGTTTATAAGCACTCATAAGAACCTGTTTCAGGCGCTTCATAGAGAGACATTAACTTTTTTGTTTCCCGTTTATCTCTAAAGCTGAAGCGTCACAAACTATGCGGAGTAAGGCCGGACTCAGGATGATTTCATTAGAACAAGCAAAAAAATTAGTAGAGCTGCTTGAAAACGATGAGCAGCAAGGTGCTGATTCTCTTGTTAGAAGCATTTATGAAGATAATTTTAATCTTCAAGATAACCCAATGCTTCAAGAAATAGGCAGTCTGACTCGTGACCTCCATGATTCTTTGACACAATTCAACTTTGACGAGCGTATTAACGTTATCGCAAAGGATGAAATCCCTGACGCCAGGGATCGCCTTCAATATGTCATTGATAAAACGGAAGTTGCGGCGAACAAAACGATGGACGCTGTCGATCGCTGTATGCCAATTGCAACTAATTTACACGAGTGTTTACTTCAAGTAAGGCCTCAATGGAATGAACTGATGCATGGCCGCATTGAGCTAGTAACATTCAAAGCTTTATGCCACCGCATTGATGGATTACTTGTCCAAGTAGAAGGCGATAGTACTGAACTACGTGGACAACTGACTGAAATCTTGATGGCTCAGGATTTCCAAGATTTAACTGGGCAGATTATTAGCAAAGTTATTACCTTGGTGAATGAGGTTGAAGGACGTCTGGTAGAGATTCTCACCGTATTCGGTGCGAATCAAATAGAACCCACACCAGAGACAGATAAGAAAGCATCTATTGCTCCTGAGGGGCCGATCATGAACCCAGAAGCTCGTGAAGATGCTGTTGCATCTCAAGATGAAGTCGACGATTTGTTATCCAGTCTTGGATTTTAAAGGTAACGTATGAGCTACGATTTAGACGAAGATATTCTTCAGGACTTTTTAGTCGAAGCCGGGGAGATCCTTGAACTCCTATCAGAACAACTGGTAGAGCTAGAGAATAACCCTGACGACAAAGAACTACTAAACGCTATTTTCCGTGGTTTCCATACAGTAAAAGGTGGTGCTGGTTTCCTAGCATTGACCGAGCTGGTGGATACTTGTCATGGTGCTGAGAATGTGTTCGACATTCTAAGAAATGGCCAACGCAGTGTAACATCAGGTCTAATGGATACGATGCTACAGGCTTTAGATACAGTCAATGTACAGTTTAAAGCCGTGCAAGATGAGGAAGCTTTAGTACCAGCAGACCAATCTTTACTGGATGAACTTCATCGCCTCTGTAAGCCAGAGTCTGAAGATGAAGTGGCACCAGTAGAAGCTCCAGCACCGGTTATCCCTGAACCTATCGTTGCAGCTCCTGAACCTGTTATTGCTCCGGAATCTACTGCTGAAACTACAAACATCAGTGCATCTTCCGTGGATGATATTTCTGAAGATGAATTTGAGCGTTTACTGGATGAACTTCACGGTAAGGGTGGTTCACCAACGACATCATCTGTAGACACACCAGTGCCGGCACCCGTGGCACCTCAGCCAGTTGCTGCGAGTGGTGACATTACTGACGACGAATTTGAAAAGTTGTTAGATGAGTTGCATGGTGCGGGTCAAAGCCCGACAGCTGCAAACTCAACGCCTCCTCCTCCGCCAGTTGCTCCGGTAGCCAAAGCACCAGTAACGTCTGAAGGCGATGACCTAATGACTGATGCTGAGTTTGAGAGTTTACTTGATCAGTTACACGGCTCAGGTAATGGCCCTTCAATTGAAGAGTTGGATGCTGCGACTAAGCCTGTACAAGCGAAGCCCGAGCCTGTTGCGCCGAAAGTCGCTCCTAAACCACAGCCTGCTCCTGTTGCTGTAAAAACTGAGCCTAAGCCTAGCGTACCAGCAAAAGCTGAAGTTAAAGCGCCTGCGAAGAAGCAGCAAGCTGAAGCCACAGTTCGTGTTGATACCTCAACACTGGATACCATCATGAACATGGTGGGTGAGCTAGTATTGGTTCGTAACCGCCTTGTTAGCTTAGGTTTAAACAGCAACGACGAAGAAATGTCGAAAGCTGTCTCTAACTTAGACGTTGTTACTGCTGACCTACAAGGTGCAGTAATGAAGACGCGTATGCAGCCGATTAAGAAAGTATTTGGTCGCTTCCCTCGCGTTGTCCGTGACCTTGCTCGTACCTTGAAGAAAGACATTGTTCTTGAAATGCGTGGCGAAGAAACGGATCTTGATAAAAACTTAGTAGAAGCACTTGCTGATCCCCTGATTCACTTGGTGAGAAACTCTGTCGATCATGGTATCGAAATGCCGGACGACCGTGTTGCTGCGGGTAAATCTAAAACCGGTAAAGTGATTCTGTCTGCCTCTCAAGAAGGCGACCACATTGAACTGGCTATCGTTGATGATGGCGGCGGTATGGACCCTGATAAGCTTCGTGCTATCGCGGTTAAGCGCGGTCTGATGGATGATGATGCAGCGTCTCGCCTAACAAATAAAGAGTGTTTCAATCTAATCTTTGCTCCTGGCTTTTCAAGTAAAGAAAAGATCTCAGATATCTCTGGCCGTGGTGTAGGTATGGACGTTGTGAAAACAGCGATCAACACACTGAATGGTTCAATTGATATCGACTCAGAGATGGGCCAAGGCACCAAGATTACCATTAAGGTTCCGTTGACACTTGCGATCCTACCAACCTTAATGGTCGGTGTTGCGGGTCACCCGTTCGCATTGCCACTGGCTTCTGTAAATGAAATCTTCCACTTAGACCTAAGCCGCACAAACGTGGTTGATGGTCAGCTGACTATTATCGTTCGCGATAAGTCTATTCCACTGTTCTACCTACAAAATTGGCTTACACCTAAAGAAGGTCTTGTTGAAGGGCGTCAAGGTCATGGTCATGTTGTTATTGTGCAACTTGGTAGTCAACGTGTTGGTTTTGTTGTCGATGCGCTTATCGGCCAAGAAGAAGTGGTTATTAAGCCACTTGATAAGCTTCTTCAAGGCACGCCAGGAATGGCAGGTGCGACAATTACAAGTGACGGTCACATAGCATTGATTTTAGATGTGCCGGACTTGTTGAAGCAGTACGCAGCTGCATCAAGAATTTAACTTAAGGATAAATATGGCGATTAAAGTATTAGTCGTTGATGATTCGAGCTTCTTTCGTCGTAGAGTAAGCGAGATCATCAACTCGGAGGCTCGCCTAGAAGTCATCGATGTAGCAGTAAACGGTAAAGAAGCGGTTGAGAAAGCGAAAAAGCTAAGACCTGACGTAATTACCATGGACATCGAGATGCCTGTCATGGACGGTATTACTGCCGTTCGTGAAATTATGGCTGCGTCTCCAACGCCTATTTTGATGTTTTCATCGTTAACGCATGATGGTGCAAGAGCAACGTTAGATGCGTTAGACGCGGGTGCTCTAGATTTCTTACCTAAGAAATTTGAAGACATCGCTCGTAACCGTGACGACGCTGTCGCATTGCTTCAACAGCGCGTGATTCAGATTGCTGCAAAACGCGCGTTTATGCGACGCACTCCTGTTGCGCCAAGAGCTACCGCAACAGCTACGGCGTCAACATCAGCGCCATTGCGCCAATCTATTTCAGCAACAGCCCCTGCTGCTAAACCAGCGGTTGCTTCAACCGCGAAATTCAGAGCTTCTGGTAAAAAGTATCAATTAACTGCAATTGGTACTTCTACTGGTGGGCCAGTTGCACTACAGAAAATTTTGACACGCATCCCTGCCAGCTACCCGCATCCGATTGTGTTAGTGCAGCATATGCCAGCAACGTTCACCGCTGCTTTTGCTAGCCGCTTGAATACCTTGTGTAAGATTGAAGTTCGTGAAGCTCAAGACGGAGACCTGTTGAAACCTGGGGTGGCTTATCTTGCTCCAGGCGGAAAGCAAATGATGATTGATGGTCGCCCGGGTTCGGCGCGTCTGAAGATTATCGATGGTGGTGACCGAATGAACTACAAGCCTTGTGTGGATGTCACTTTTGGTTCTGCAGCTAAGATCTACGGCGATAAAGTGTTGTCTATGATACTGACCGGTATGGGGGCTGATGGTCGAGAAGGTTCTCGCATGTTAAAAACAGCGGGTTCGACCATTTGGGCGCAAGACGAAGATAGTTGTGTTGTATATGGTATGCCTCAAGCTGTAGCAAAAGCTGGCATTTCTACTGAAGACCTACCTCTAGACCGCGTTGCGGAACGGATTTTGGTCGAAGTTGGGTTAGCTTAGGTAAATCGACATGATTGTTTGGAGTGTTGCAAACCAAAAAGGTGGAGTTGGGAAAACGACGACGACAGTGACCCTAGCTGGCTTACTTGCCTTAAAGGGTCATCGTGTGTTGTTGGTTGATACTGACCCACATGCATCACTAACCACCTATCTGGGTTACGACTCAGATACGGTGGAATCGAGCCTGTTTGATCTGTTCCAGCTGCGTGAGTTTTCTACGCAAGCTGTGAGAGCGTTGACTATACAGACCGAAATTGAAGGTATCGATATTATTCCCGCACACATGTCATTGGCGACATTAGACCGTGTAATGGGAAATCGAAGTGGTATGGGCTTGATCTTAAAGCGTGCTTTAGCCGCTTTGAAAGATGACTATGACTACGTGCTTATCGATTGTCCGCCTATTCTTGGTGTGATGATGGTGAATGCGTTGGCTGCCAGTGATCGTATCTTGATTCCGGTACAGACTGAATTTTTGGCGATGAAGGGTTTAGAGCGCATGATTCGCACTCTAACCATTATGCAGAAGTCTCGCAAAACACCGTTTAAGGTGACGATTGTCCCGACGATGTACGACAAGCGAACGAAAGCATCATTGCAAACATTGACTCAGCTTAAAGATGACTATCCAAACCAAGTTTGGACCTCTGCTGTGCCGATTGATACCAAGTTTCGCGATGCCAGTCTAAAACGTTTGCCAGCATCTCATTTCGCATCGGGTAGCCGTGGTGTATTTGCTTATAAACAGCTGCTTATTTATCTCGAGAGGTTAGCGATAAATGAGCGCGAATAACGAATCGACATTGACGCAACCAAGTTTATCGAGTGAACAAGCAATCGATGATTACTTTACTGCGCTGTTAGGCGATGAAAACTTTGAATCTGATGCTTTTCTTGTTGACGAGACTAGCGACGAATCACAAACTAAAAAGCCAGAGCCAGAGCCAGAGCCAGAGCCAGAGCCAGAGCCAGAGCCAGAGCCAGAGCCAGAGCCACAATTAACGACAAGTCATTATTCAAGCTACGCCGAAATACGCGCTGCAGAATTTGAAGTGCCGAATCTTGAGGATGTTCAGAAACTTCTGAGTCGTTTAGAAGCAACTAATGTTGTCGATGAGCTGAATCTAGATGAGTTGATGGATCAGAACACGCAGCAAATTGCTCAGCAGGCAGACATACAAATGTTTGACGCTGCAGTCGAGTCTGTTCAAGTGTCTGTAGATCCTGAAATTCAAGATTGGGATCTTCCAGAACCAGAATTAGCCGTTGAAAGTGAACTACTCGCCGAAGCGGTCGAAACTGAAGTGGTCGAAACGGAAGCGCTCGTAACTGAGCACATTGAAGTTAAGGCTACTGAACCCGATCTTGAATCTCCTCAAATTGAGCCAGTTACCGAACTTGAAACTCAAGCCGGTGGAGCAGATCAGTTTACATCATGGGAAACGACGGCTAGAACTGAAGATTTTCAAGTGCTGTATTTTGATGTGAACGGTGTGACGTTTGCTGTGCCACTTGATGAGCTCGGGGGTATTCATCGCCTTGAAGAGTTAAGTCATATTATTGGCAAACCTGCTTGGTATTTGGGGTTGCAAACTAATCGAGATAGTAAGCTAGACGTGGTTGATACCGCCAAATGGGTGATGCCTGAAAAGCTATTATGTGATGATTATAAAGAAAATTATCAATATATAGTCATGCTTGGCGAAAGCTTGTGGGGGCTTGCGAGCACAGAGCTTAAAGGTACCGAGCTGCTTAATACAGATAAAGTACGCTGGCGAGAAACGGCAGGGAAACGGCCATGGCTCGCTGGTATGGTAAAAGAAAAAATGTGTGCTTTGATCCATGTTGAAGCATTAACCGCCATGCTAAATGCAGGGCTAGACGTAAAAGCATTGGGCTAGTACTACGATTGGTACAATATAAGCATCAAGTTAACAACAGTGGTCGGTAACGACGGCAAGAGGATTATCTATGTCTCATATGAGTGAAGTTGAAGTAAGAAAAGATCAAACAAATGATGAAGTACTTCAATGGGTGACATTTCAACTAGAAGAAGAAACTTACGGCATCAATGTAATGCAAGTACGTGAAGTATTGCGTTACAGCGAGATTGCTCCAGTACCGGGTGCTCCAGACTACGTTTTAGGTATTATTAACCTGCGTGGTAACGTTGTTACTGTTATTGACACTCGTTCTCGTTTTGGTTTGATGCAAGGTGAAATCACTGATAACACACGTATTATCGTTATTGAGTCTGAGCGTCAAGTTATTGGCATTTTAGTAGATAGCGTTGCTGAAGTTGTTTACCTGCGTTCTTCTGAAATCGACACGACACCAAGTGTTGGTACTGATGAAAGTGCTAAGTTCATCCAAGGTGTTAGTAACCGTGATGGCAAGCTTCTTATCTTAGTCGATCTGAACAAGCTGTTAAGTGAAGACGAATGGGATGAGATGGCTCACCTGTAATGTTTGAAGCGCTTCCTTTAAACCCTATTGCTCTGATAGTCGGAGTTGGGGTTTTTACGTTATTCATCGTGATTTTGATTAGCAAAGTAAAAAGTGCAATTCAAAAGCAGATCGATACGTCACGCCTGCAAGTTCGTAACTTGGATAAAGAGCTTCAAAAATCGAGTAAGCAATTACTTGAAGTTCGCTCTGTTGTGGTTGGCCTTGGTCAGAAAGTGACGGAACAGCAAGATCTGATAAAACACTTGAATGAACGTATTGTTGAGTTGGAACATGCGGACACCGATGGGCGTTTGTATACACGCGCAACTAAAATGGTTCAGCTCGGTGCTGGGATAAACGAACTGATCGAAGAGTGTGAATTACCTAAGGCAGAAGCTGAGCTGATGATGTCTCTGCAGAATAAGCTCGCAGGTAAGGAAAAAATCCCTTCGTTAAGAAGTAATCCTTCATCGTATGATGAACAACCTGCATCCTCTCGTGATCGCAGAGACCCGACTCGACGTCGTTAAATTTAGCGCTTACTGCGTAATGAGCAATTGATGTTCATCACGCATACCTCTTAAAAAGAAGCTTCGGCTTCTTTTTTTGTGTCTGGTATACCTATATAGAACGATGTTTATAAGTGTTTGTATCTAATGCAATATATTGTTTGTTGATGAAAATGTGTAAATTGTGATGCGGTGGTAACAGTTTCTTACGGAGTTTGTTCTTTCGAAAACGCCTAGTCCTGTTTTGTCACCTTATTGGTGTGCTACTATAGCCCTCTCATTACTCGACTAAATTTACCTATGCTAGAAGTCTCAAATTTAACTGCTATTCGTGACGACAGGGTTCTGTTTGAATCGTTGTCTTTTCAATTGAAACCCGGTGAACTGGTTCAAGTTGAAGGTCGTAACGGTACTGGGAAAACGACACTCCTTAGGATTATCACCGGGCTAGGCGACCGCGATGACGGCACTATTTCTTGGGATGGCGAATCTATTGAGTCGAACCGAGATATGTATCACCAAAATTTGCTTTTTCTTGGTCACCAAACTGGCGTGAAACGCGAGCTCAGTGCCTATGAAAATCTGAGCTTCTATCAATCGATTCACAGCAGTGGAACGAGTAAGGAAGAACTTTACAATGCATTGGCTCAAGTGGGGCTTGCTGGTAGAGAAGACGTACCAGCAGGGCAACTTTCAGCGGGGCAACAGCGCCGTGTGGCATTGGCTCGTCTTTGGTTGAGTAAGCAAATGTTATGGATTCTAGACGAACCGCTGACTGCAATAGACAAGCAGGGTGTTAAGGTTTTGGAGTCTCTTTTTTCTCAGCATGCAGATAACGGTGGCATTGTGTTATTAACCACACACCAAGATATGTTTGCTGATAGCCCGAAACTAAGAAAAATAAAGTTGGGTGAGTAATATGATCTCTTCAATGACAACGATCATCCGACGTGAGCTATTGATCGCATTTCGTCGCCAAGCCGATATCTTTAACCCTCTGTGGTTTTTTATTATTGTCATCACCCTTTTCCCATTGAGTATCGGCCCTGAGCCAAACCTACTTGCACGTATTGCTGCAGGTATTGTTTGGGTAGCGGCTTTGCTTTCTGCATTGCTCTCTTTAGAGCGTTTGTTTCGTGATGATTTTCAAGATGGCGCGCTTGAGCAGATGATGTTGATGCCCATCCCGTTGCAGTTGGTAGTCTTGTCCAAGGTCATAGCGCACTGGTTATTGACAGGGTTACCATTAATATTGATCAGTCCGTTGTTGGCGGTACTGCTGTCCTTGGATTTCGATACTTGGTTATCGGTAGTCTTAACGTTATCGGTCGGTACGCCTGCATTAAGCTTTATTGGTGCGATTGGTGTGGCTTTAACGGTTGGGTTACAAAAAGGTGGTGTGCTGTTAAGTCTGCTTATTTTGCCGTTGTATATCCCAATTCTTATATTTGCTACATCAGCGATTGATGCCGCAGCGTTAGGCGTTGCGTATAACGGACAATTAGCGGTGTTAGGGGCAATGTTAATGGGCGCGATGACGCTCACCCCATTTGCCATCAGTGCAGCACTGAGAGTGAGTGTTAACTAGTTAATTACCTGGTTAAGATTAACTACGCACTCACTAGCACTTTGCATGTTCAAAGTGAACTATTTAAAGCCTTCAAACTCCTAGAGTCACTGAAAGAAGCTGTAAGCCAAATAAATTATAATAATTATAGCTGTGATAGCTGTAAGCAATATGAAGTAAGAGTGAGATTACAACATGTGGAAATGGCTCCATCCCTACGCCAAAGCAGAAACCTCTTATCAGCTTGCTGGTAAACTTCTGCCATGGTTTTCGATCCTAGCGCTATTGTGTCTATCCGCCGGTACTGTATGGGGGCTTGCATTTGCCCCTTCTGATTACCAGCAAGGCGATAGCTTCCGAATTATCTATATCCATGTTCCGTCTGCAATTTGGTCTATGGGTGTATACATGTCGATGGCAATTGCCGCCTTTATCGGTTTGGTATGGCAGGTAAGGCTGTCAGACATGGCTGCGTTGGCTATGGCGCCTATCGGTGCTGTATTTACCTTTATTGCGTTACTAACTGGCGCTGTTTGGGGTAAACCAATGTGGGGTGCTTGGTGGGTTTGGGATGCACGTTTAACCTCAGAGCTGATTCTTCTATTCCTATATTTAGGTGTTATTGCACTGCACCATGCGTTTGACGACCAAAAAACCGCAGCAAAAGCAGCCGGTATTTTGGCCATCGTTGGTGTCATCAACCTACCTATCATTCACTTTTCAGTAGAGTGGTGGAACACACTCCACCAAGGCGCAACAATTACTAAGTTTGATAAGCCTTCTATTTCAAGTGACATGCTATGGCCGCTTCTTCTTAACATCTTCGGTTTTGCCTTTTTCTTTGGTGCTGTGACTATGGTTCGTTTTAGAAACGAAATCATCAGTAAAGAGAGTCACCGTCCATGGGTTCGCAAGCTAGCGGCTAATAAAGCGTAGTAGGGTAGGTAATTATGTATTTTGAATCTCTGAGTGATTTCTTTGCCATGGGTGGCTACGCCTCATATGTATGGAGTGCATTTGGAATCACATTCCTCGCGATGATCATTTTACTTGTCGTAAGCGTTCGTCGTGGTAAGCAATTATTAAATGAAGTACAAGCTAAGATTGACCGTCAAGCTCGTATTGATGCAGCAAAAAATATGGAGAACACTCTATGAACCCAAGACGCAAAAAGAGGCTAGGCATTATCTTAGCGATCTTTGTTGGTGTCAGTGCAACTGTTGGATTGATGGTTTATGCACTTAACCAGAACATGGATCTGTTCTACACGCCAACTGAGCTCGTCAACGGCAAAGATGGTAAAAAACCTGAAGTGGGTCAACGCTTACGTATTGGTGGCATGGTTGTAGTCGGCTCTGTAAGCCGTGACAATGAATCATTGCGTGTAAGTTTCGATTTAGCAGATGTAGGCCCTAAAGTGACGATTCTATATGATGGCATCCTTCCTGATCTTTTCCGTGAAGGCCAAGGTATTGTTGCTCAAGGTGTCCTTAAGGATGCAACGACAATTGAAGCGTTTGAGGTGTTGGCAAAGCACGATGAAGAATATATGCCTTCTGAAGTTGCTGAAGCAATGAAGAAAACTCATGAGCCTTTGCAATACACGACTGAACAAAAAGAAGGAAATGCTCAATGATAGCCGAGATCGGCCATTTTGCGATGATCCTGTCTTTGGGACTTGCACTGCTGCTAAGCGTGCTCCCACTGTATGGAGCCGCTCGAAATAACACATTATTGATGAACAGTGCACGACCGCTGTCGTGGGGTATGTTCGGATTCCTTGCGATTTCGTTCTTTATCTTGTGTTACGCGTTCTACACTAATGATTTTACGATTCAATACGTAGCAAGTAACTCGAATAGCCAACTGCCTTGGTACTACCGAATTACCGCGGTTTGGGGGGCTCATGAAGGCTCACTACTGCTTTGGGTTCTAATCCAAGCGGGTTGGACGGTAGCAGTTGCTACGTTTAGTCGTGGTATGCCTCAAGAGTCTGTGGCTCGCGTACTGGCGATTATGGGTTTGATTACTGTCGGCTTCTTGCTGTTCATTATCGTAACGTCTAACCCGTTCCTACGTACACTGCCTTTCTTCCCCGTTGATGGCCGTGACTTGAACCCACTACTGCAAGATCCGGGTTTGATTATTCACCCGCCAATGCTTTACATGGGTTATGTCGGTTTCTCGGTAGCGTTCTCTTTTGCAATCGCTTCCCTAATGAGCGGTCGTTTAGATACGGCATGGGCTCGTTGGTCTCGTCCTTGGACAATCGCTGCTTGGTTATTCCTAACAGTAGGTATCGCTCTAGGTTCATGGTGGGCTTACTACGAACTTGGCTGGGGTGGCTGGTGGTTCTGGGATCCAGTAGAAAACGCTTCATTCATGCCTTGGTTAGCTGGTACTGCTCTAATGCACTCACTAGCGGTAACCGAAAAGCGTGGCACATTTAAAGCTTGGACAGTCTTGCTGGCTATCTCTGCATTCTCACTAAGCTTACTAGGTACATTCTTAGTTCGTTCGGGCATATTGGTATCGGTTCACGCATTCGCGTCGGATCCTGCCCGTGGTATGTTTATTCTAGGTTTCTTAGTGTTCGTTATCGGTGGTTCACTGTTGTTGTTTGCTGTTAAAGGCGCATCGGTTCGTGTACGTGGTAACTTCGATTTGGTTTCTCGTGAAAACGCGCTACTCGGCAACAACATCCTATTGATTGCTGCACTTGTGGTTGTGTTAGTCGGTACCTTGCTGCCATTAGTTCATAAACAGTTAGGCTTGGGCTCGGTATCTATCGGTGCACCATTCTTTGATATGTTGTTCTTCTGGTTAATGATCCCGTTCTCGTTCCTATTAGGTATCGGTCCACTGATCCGTTGGAAACGTGACAACCTATCTAAGCTCGTTAAACCTATGCTGATCTCAGGTGCATTCTCACTGGGCTTAAGTGCGCTAATGGTTACGATTTTGGCTGACCGTTTCAGCGGTACCGCTTTTGCCGGTTGGGTAATGGCATTCTGGATTATCTTCATGCATGGCTTTGAGCTTCATGAACGTGCGACACACCGTCATACATTCCTGAAAGGCCTGACTAAGCTACCTCGTAGCCACTGGGCGATGATGTGTGGTCACATTGGTTTGGCCGTGACAGTGATTGGTATTGCGATGGTGCAAAACTACAGCATCGAACGTGACGTACGCTTAGCACCAGGTGAAAGCTACCAACTTGAAGAGTACAGCTTCTTGTTTACAGGAGTTCGTGACAAAGATGGCCCTAACTACGATGGTTACATTGCTGACTTTGAAATTACCAAAGAAGGCAAATACATCAACACGCTTCACGCTGAAAAACGTTTCTACACAACCGCTAAGTCGATGATGACAGAAGCGGCGATTGATCGTGGCGTAACGCGCGACCTTTATATCGCAATGGGCGAGCGTTTAGACGACAATAAATCTTGGGCTGTGCGTATCTACTTCAAACCATTTGTACGTTGGATCTGGGCTGGTTCTCTGATTATGTCGATTGGTGGTGTTATTGCTATCAGTGACCGTCGTTACCGCTTCCGTAAGCCAACGAAAAAGTCTACTAAAGAGCAGGAGGCTTAATTCGAATGAACAAGAAGATTTTATTCATTCCATTGATTGCGTTCATGGTTCTAGCTGGAATCTTTGCGACTCAATTGATGCGTAACCAGTCGGGTGATGACCCGACTAAACTTGAATCTGTATTGATTGGTAAGCCAGTACCTGAGTTCGGTTTAGAAGACTTAGAGCAACCGGGTAAGTTTCATGATCAAGCTATCTTTAAAGGAGAGCCACTGCTTCTTAATGTGTGGGCGACTTGGTGTCCTACTTGTTATGCAGAGCACTCTTACTTGAATAAGTTAGCGGGTCAAGGCGTTAAGATTATTGGCCTTAACTACAAAGATGATCGCAATAAAGCGGTAGGTTGGTTAAAAGAGCTGGGCAATCCATACTTGATCAGCTTATTCGATGGTAACGGCATGCTAGGTCTTGACCTTGGTGTGTATGGCGCTCCAGAGACTTTCCTCATTGATGCTAACGGCGTAGTTCGTTACCGCCATGTGGGTGACGTGAACCCAACTAACTGGGCATCGACGCTTGAGCCGATGTACCAAGAGTTGTTGGAGGAAGCGAAATGATTAAGAAGACACTGATTGCTCTATTCGCTACATTTGCTATTTCGGCGACTGTTTCTGCTGCGCCTATCGAATTTCATGAATTTGATACCGTTGATCAAGAGCAGCAGTTCAAAGAGCTAAGCAACACGCTGCGTTGTCCTAAATGTCAGAACAACACCATTGGTGATTCGAACGCAGAGCTTGCGGTTGATTTACGCCAAAAAGTGTATGAAATGACAAAAGATGGCAAGTCGAAGCAAGACATCATTGATTATATGATTGCTCGCTACGGTAACTTTGTTACTTACAACCCACCACTCACATTAGCTACATCAATCCTTTGGGTTGGTCCGTTTGCGGTAGTCGTGTTTGGTTTCGGTTTGATCATTTTACGAAGCCGAAAGTCAAAGTCGAAAGCAGTAGAGTCAGATAAAGACTGGGATGCAGACAAAGAAGCTCGTTTAAAAGCGTTACTCGATGAAGAGAACGACGGAGATAAGAAGTAATGACTCTATTTTGGATTTCTACCATTATCCTTTCGCTAGCAGCAATTTTCTTAATTGTTCTGCCCTTCATAAATAAGAAGGCGAACAATGATGAAATGCTTCGCGACGAGTTGAACAAAGCATTCTATAAAGATCGTCTCGTTGAGCTCGAAGTAGAAGCAGAAGAAGGCCTTGTTGATAACCAACAAGAGCTGATCGCTGATTTGAAACAGTCTCTACTTGATGATGTACCTGCGCAGAAAGAGATGAAGAAGACCCAAATCTCAACATTGGGCGTCGTAGTACCATCTATTGTCCTAGTCGTGGTTGTTACATATGGTATGTACTTTCAGTTTGGTGCTCTGGATAAAGTCCAACACTGGCAAGAAGTGAGTTCAAACCTTCCTGAGTTGTCTAAAAAGCTAATGTCATCGGAAGGTGGTGCATTAACGGATGATGAACTAGAAGATTTGACTCTGGCACTTCGTACTCGTCTGCACTATCAACCAAAAGATTCGACAGGTTGGTTACTATTAGGTCGTATTGCATTGGCTAACCGCGACGCGGAAACTGCGAAAGATTCGATGCAAAGAGCTTACAAGCTTGAGCCAAAGAATGAAGATGTTCAGCTAGGTTATGCACAAGCATTGATGCTTTCACCTGATGATGCGGATCAAAACCAAGCTCGTTTAATTTTGAGCCGTTTGATTCAAAACGACTATGTTGATCTTCGTGTGTTCTCGTTGCTAGCGTTTGATGCGTTTGAGCGTCAAGACTACCCAGGTGCTGTTAAGTACTGGAGCATCATGCAACAGATGATTGGTCCACAAGACAGTCGCTATGAAATGTTATCGCGCAGTATCGAAAGTGCACAGAAGAAAATGGGCAAGGCTATGGGCGTTGACCAAGGTAAAACTGTTGCTGTAACGCTTGAGTTATCTAGTGATGTAAATGCTGCCCCTAGTTCAGTGTTAGTTGTATCAGTGCATAGAGCAGACGGCTCACCAATGCCGATTGCTGCGGCTCGTTATCCGCTAGGAACTTTTCCTCGTACTGTCGTTCTTGATGATGGCAACAGCATGTTGGAAGGACAGAAACTGTCCAGCCTTGAAACTCTAATGGTTAGAGCTAGGCTTGATACAGATGGTAACGTTTCAACTCGAGACGGTGATTGGTACGGTGAAAGTGAAGTGGTTGAACTGGGTGCCCCAGTTACCATTGATATCAATAAGCAATATTAATCATTACTTTGCATAGGTGTTAGCTATTCCGATTTATTAAAAAACGGTATAGACTTACGCAACCAATTGAGGCCAGCGATTGCTGGCCTTTTTTATTATTCCTTATGGAAAAGGTGATATGTCTATCAGTGTTTTAAGACTTTCGAGTTTACTCTTCATCGCAAGCTTAACGGTAGGTTGTTCGAGCGTACCAGATGAAAGCAATGGCGGTGATAACCTCGAAACCTCTGAATATGTCGAAGAGTCCCATCCGAACGACCCTTTCGAAGGTTTCAACCGAGCGATGTGGG
Source organism: Vibrio atlanticus (assembly GCF_024347315.1). Lineage (NCBI taxonomy): Bacteria > Pseudomonadati > Pseudomonadota > Gammaproteobacteria > Vibrionales > Vibrionaceae > Vibrio > Vibrio atlanticus. The sequence goes on from NZ_AP025460.1 coordinate 982,653, forward strand.
ATATCAACTACGAGTATCTCGACCCTTATTTGGTTCGACCTGTTTCTCTTGCCTATGTTGACTATACCCCTGTACCAATTCGCTCTGGTATTTCCAATTTTTTAGCCAACTTAGATGAGCCATCAAGTATGCTCAACAATCTCATTATGGGGAATGGTGGGAAAGCGCTTGATCATTTCAATCGTTTTTGGATTAACTCTACCTTTGGTCTTCTTGGTCTGATTGATATTGCTAGCGAAGCGGGGATCACCAAATATGACGAAAAGTCGTTTTCTGATGCGATTGGTCATTATGGAGTAGGGAATGGGCCGTACTTTATGGTGCCGGGTTATGGTCCTATTACGACTCGTGAAGTGACGGAGCAAGTGGATAGTCTGTATGTACCTTTATCATTAATTAGCTTCTGGGCGAGCCTCGGAAAGTGGGCGTTCGAAGGCATGGAAACTCGTGCTCAGTTAGTTTCTCAAGAAGCTCTGTTGGATGACTCGCCAGATCCATATGCTCTGACTCGTGAAGTTTACATTCAGCGTCGTGACTTTAAAGCCGAAATCGAACCGGAAGAAGTCGATCTGGAAGAAGAAGATTTCATTGACGGATACCTAGAAGATTACTAGATATAAGATTTTGAACAACTGATAAAAGAAAGGCTCGATGTTGAAAATAACATCGAGCCTTTTTTATATTTGCTACTTTAGATTATGTAACCAGATTAGAAACGGTAGTTAGCTTGGATACCTACTAGCCAAACATTACCAGTCGTTGTGCCGATAAATTGACCGCCAACAGCTTCGGCTGCATCGTCAGATGCGTAACCACGAGATTCTGTGATTGGAGCATCTTTAGCAATGATGTAAGTAAAGCCAGCATCCAATGAAAGCTGTTCAGACCATTGGTAACCAGCACCAACACTTAACCATGTGCGATCAGTTTCTGGAATAGTGATAGTACGGTTTTTGTCGCTAACTGCAGAAGTATCGTAAGCTACACCAGTACGTAGTGCTAGTTTTGGGTCAACTTGGTAAGTTGCACCTAAAGCAAGGCGGTAGTTATCTTCCCAGTTTTCAACTTTAACTGTATGGCTGCCATATGTGTTCAGTTCTGCTTGAAGCTTCTCGAAAGAGCTCCAATCAGTCCAGTTGAAACTAGCGTGAACTGCCAATGCTTTTGTTAGTTGATGGAAACTTGCAAGTTCTGCTGTTGCAGGAAGTGCTAACATCATATGGCCGTTGTCACGTTGACCTGGTGTCATGCCAAAACCAATGCCTTCTGCGTGACCTTCTAATTTTAGTTCAACCTCAGACTTGTAAGCAAAACCGATGCGGTGGTCTTCGTTGATCTGCCACGCTGTACCTACTTGCCAACCCCAAGCTGTATCATCGCCTTCCATATATTTCAATGTAGTACCAGCAGGAACGGAGATTGGCATTTTATTTGAGTCTAGTGCGACTGCGTTTTTTGCTGGTGCTGTTGCGCCAAAGCTACCTTCACCCATAACGTAACGAATGCCACCACCAATGCTAACTTGCTCAACAATTTGGTAAGCAAAGTTTAGGTTAGCTTCTTTAGTGATTACGCTTGCTTCGTTACCGAAATGAGAAGCATTGAAATCATCTCCTAGATTAGTTTCCATGCCGTAGTTTGTGCCAAATGCAAAACCGACAGCGAACTTTTCATTATAACGGTGAGAAATGTAAAGATTCGGGATAATAGCGTCATCTGCGAAATCGTTTGAAGATGCTTGGCTTGTACCTATAGCAGGGTGAGCGTGGTTTACTTCACCTTTAACATCAATGTTAGGGTTAACGTAGATACCACCCACAGAAACCTGTGTGCCTTCTAGGTAAGTCAGCATAGCAGGGTTACGCCATTGCGCGTCTGCACCGTCAGCCATTGCAGCTTCACCAGCGTATGCACGGCCTAAGCCTGTTGCTGAGTATTCTGCTAGTTGAAAACCGGCCGCTTGAGTTACGGTAGAAGTCGAAAGTAGTCCAACTGCCACTGCAGCAGATAGAAGAGTCTTATTCATTTTCATTATTATGTTCGCTGAATCATAAGTATTTAGTGGCGTGATTCTACGTTTAGAGTTATTACTTTAAAAATGAAATTCGAATAAAACAGTGTTTTAGGGATTTAATGACAAAATGTGACTAATTACTAGGTAAATAGTCTGAATGTTTCGGCTGTGTTGCGAAAGTTGAGCGTACACCTGTAGGCGTATTTTGCCTTTGCAGGCTACAGGTGTAAGCCTAAATCGATGTCAGTCAGTGGTTTAGGCAACAAAAAAGGGTCGCGTAATGCGACCCTTTGGGATAGTTAACTTCGATTATATTAGAAGCTACTAGAAGCTACGGCTGTACTGAAGGCCTAGTAGGATTGCATCAGCATGTGTCGTCGCTGTTAATGGTGTCTTTGAAGAATTTTCTGAAACTTTCACATCGTCACCTAACAAGTATGTAAAGCCGAAGTCTACATTTGAAGCGGTGTCAATGTGGTAAGTGAAACCAGCAGAGAACCACTGACGGTCAGAATCTGGTACAGAAATAGACGTCAGTTCGTCTTGTGCACTGGTGTCATACATGTAACCGGTACGTAGTGTCCATGTATCGTTTAGGTAGTAGGTACCACCAATTGCGTAGTGCCAGCCATCTTGCCATTTGTATTCTTTATTGTAAGCACCTTTGATCGCACCTTGAGATAGGTTTTGGAATTCGATCTGGTCGAAGTCACCCCAACCGATCCACTGTACAGAGTAGTGAACTGCGAATTTAGTATCTTCAATTTTATGGAAACCAGAGAATTCAGCGATGTCTGGTAGTGGTAGCGTGATCTCTTGGCCTTTGTCATCTTTAGCGGTGATTTCAGGGCTATAACGGTACGCTAGACCAAAACGGTTGTTTTCATCTAATTCGTAAACGGTACCAACATTAAAACCAACAGCCCAGCCATCAGCTTTGTCTACATTTAATAAAGAGGTGCCTAGAGGAACCTTGCCAGCTTGCATGCCTACACCAGAGCTGCGTTTCATCGTGCCTTGACCATAAATGAGGTCTAAACCTGCACCGAAGCTCCATTGGTCGTTTAGTCGGTAAGAACCAGCAAGACCAAAGTTGATGCTCTTAACGTCTGTTAAGCCGCCGTATTCAGCTGCCGGGTAGTTGTCGTCAAACTCTGTTTTAGTACCGAAGTTTGAGTAGGCATTGATACCCCAAGCAAATTTATCATTTACCGGAACGATAAGGTGGATGTTAGGCGCGATTGACGTATCACCTACATCGTCAGTATCGCCTACTGGAACTGCACCACCAACGTAGTTAACGTCGCTGACTTCAATCATGGAAGTGATGCTTTCAAAACCAAGAGATAGCTCAGTTTTATCAAATAGTGCCATTGCTGCAGGGTTACGTGCCATTACTGACGCGTTATCTGCGATTACTGCATCACCAGCAAAAGCACGGCCGATGCCGGTTGCTGATTGTGCGTTAAGTTGGAAACCTGCTGCCATCGCTTGCGAAGACGCCAGTGTAATTGTTACTGCTAAAAGAGACTTTTTAAACAGACGCGTGTTGTTGGTAGTCATTCATTTATTCCTTTATATATCCGCCTCTACAGGGCGATTAATTTGAGCAATTGCTCAATGGTGGCTGATCCTATTCGGAAGTATACGATATACAAATCCGACCATTGGAAATTTTGAGGGTAAAATTATGGAAATGACGCCTATCTGGCACGAAAATGGAGAGAAATGCTGTTTTTTAGAGTTTTAACTCTAGAGGTATTGGCGTGGTGAATGGTTTTATGGATTTTTGATAAACAAAGCCCAGCAATATCAGTAGTATACTTGCTGGGCCTTTTGTTACGGGGCTTTGAGAGCAAATTAGCTCATTGGTTTGATCATTTTTGTCAGCTTTTCGGCGATGTTAGAGACATCCTCACCATCTTCCCCAACGAGGATCAAACTGCTGCCATCGATCGGTGTTACCGAGCCTGACATGCCTTTTTCATCAAAGTCGATAGACTTGTCAGTCGGAATGCCAGTTAAAAACAGCGTGACTTTGCCTTTTTCGCCTTGGAAAACCATGTGCATTGCGTTGGATTTGCCAAAACCACAGTGGTTCAGGTAATAGACGTGGTAAGGGAAGGCTTCATCAAACTGAAAAGCAAACGGGTTCATTTTTGCGTTGATTTGTTGAGATGATACATTTTCATCAAGTGCACTAACGAAGCTCTTTTCATCAACAACATGTTTCATTGCAGTATCCGCCAAGCTTGCTTGAGCTGGAGATACCAACGCGTTGCCCCAGTTGACTTGACCAACCAATAAACCTGCAACAAATGCCACAGAAGCAGCCATTGCCATCGCTCGTCGAGCAAACGTAGGCCTTACTACTTTGCTCTCTTCGCTTGAGGTCTGATTGAACAGGATACGATCTGCCAGATCGTCTGGTACATCCACATTCAATGCTGAATGGATCTGTTTATCAAGCGATAGTACATCGTCTAAGAAATTACTATTGGCTTCACTATTCGCTGCTGCATCAATAATGTCTTGTGTACGTTGCTTAGGTTCCGACAATACACGACGACGAAATTCCAAATCATCCATTATGTTGCCCCCTCTCTGCCTCTTCTGTATCCAGCATCTCTTTCAACTGATTTCGAGCTCTGAATAAACGTGTCATCACCGTATTTTTGTTAAGATCGAGAATATCGGCGATCTCATCACCACTAAAACCACCAATCACTTGTAAGAAGAGGGGTTCACGGTATTCGATTTCAAGTTTCATGATCTGCGCTTGCAACCATTGGTGTTGATGATGTGGGTCATCACTGATGCTAGCATCGTTACCATGATCGTCGATATCAACTAGATCAAATTGTTTGCGTTCAAAACGTCGAGCATTCTCGCGGCGCAAGATAGTAATCAGCCATGACTTTGCGGCTTTTTCATCTTGTAGGCTATCGAGTGACTTCCATGCACGAAGGCAAGTTTCTTGAACTAAATCTTCGGCAATGCTTTTGTCTTTGCATAGCCAATAGGCATAGCGAAAGAGGTCACGATGATAGGCGCGCACGAGTGCTTCGTATTTTCTTTGTTTGTCCATATCAGAGTTGACCGGACGCTTGGCTGTTTTCTTTCCAAACATTTTTATTATTGACACACGAGCCTCCATAATTGCTCTGCGTATAGCTGTCTTCTATACGTTGTGCTTCGTTATATATGCTGTTTCGTTTTTAGGGCTAACGTCGGCAGGAAGTCGTAAAATCACATTAAAATTGATCTACTTCAAAATTTAAGCCCTCGAAAACGCTATAGTACACCTTGTCGTCTAGTTAGTCATTCGTGGCTAGCATGTTGAGCAAGACGACACTTCCTTTTGAAGGCTGACTTTACTTTCTCCTAATCAGGAAACTGATTATTTCAATTGGCGTTAAGTTAATTGCTTTATATACATTCCGACCACACAGTTTTGTGTGGTTTTTTTTTGCCTCAATAAAACCATTCCTTACATAGCGATAACAGCTTTGCTTGCAATAGTTTAGTATCTTACGACAACCTTTCCCTCAAAAAGGTTCGCCTGAATGTTCAGTTAGATTTTCAAGCAGTGGGATACTCGTATCACGTTTATTTAAACGCCCGTTTGATTTAATTAACAACTTGTTTACAATGCTTCAGGTCAGACCTCTTAACCTTAAGGAGAAACCATGGGCAAACAGGAAGTCAAAACGCGTTCTGGAGAACGTGTTGCCGTTGTCGCTGGACTACGAACCCCATTCGCTCGTCAGAGCACAGAATTTAGCCAAGTGCCTGCGGTTGACCTAGGCAAAATGGTGGTGAACGAAATGCTTGCAAGAACTGATGTCGATCCTGCGCTTATCGAACAAGTCGTGTTCGGCCAAGTAGTGCAAATGCCAGAAGCACCGAACATTGCACGTGAAATCGTGCTGGGTACAGGTATGGACATTAATACTGATGCCTACAGTGTGACGCGAGCATGTGCGACTAGCTTCCAAGCTGCAGTCAACGTGACCGAGAGCATTATGGCTGGCACGATTGATGTTGGTATTGCGGGCGGCGCGGATTCTTCTTCTGTATTGCCAATCGGTGTTTCGAAAAAGTTAGCGGCGAACTTATTAGCACTGAGTAAAACGAAAACCATAGGTCAAAAACTGAAGATTCTTAAAACATTTTCAGTCAAAGATTTGATGCCAGTACCACCAGCAGTCGCAGAATACTCGACAGGTTTGTCTATGGGACAAACTGCTGAGCAGATGGCTAAGACACATGGTATTACTCGCGAAGCTCAAGATGCACTTGCTCACCGTTCTCACTCTTTGGCTTCTCAAGCATGGAAAGAAGGCAAGATTAAAGACGAAGTGATGACGGCATTCCCCGCGCCTTATAAAAAGTACCTAGCAGAAGACAACAACATTCGCCACGACTCGACGGTTGAAGGTTACGCTAAATTGCGCCCTGCATTCGACAGACAATACGGCAGTGTAACGGCAGCCAATGCCACGCCTCTCACCGATGGCGGTGCCGCAGTGATGTTGATGCGCGAAGGAAAAGCGAAAGAGCTAGGCTTAGAAGTGCTTGGTTACATTCGTGGTTACGCGTTCTCAGCGATTGGTGTTGAAACGGATATGCTGATGGGGCCGACGTACGCGACCTCTCAAGTATTGAAGAACACAGGACTAGAATTATCAGATCTAACACTTATCGAGATGCACGAAGCGTTTGCAGCTCAAGTTCTGGCTAACGTCAAAATGTTCGCAAGCGATGAATTTGCTCAGAAGAATCTTGGCCGTGACAAAGCGATCGGTGAGATTGATATGGAGAAATTCAACGTGTTGGGTAGCTCAATTGCTTACGGACACCCGTTTGCTGCGACTGGTGCACGCATGATGACTCAAACACTGCGTGAACTTAAACGTCGTGGTGGTGGCCTAGCATTGAATACTGCTTGTGCGGCTGGTGGCTTAGGTGCAGCAATGATCTTGGAGGTGGAATAATGTCTACGACTCTTGATGTGAAAAAAGAAAAGAAAGCAGTCAAAAAAACGGATTCAAAGCCAGTGACTGTATCTAAAAGTGACAAGACGGTTTCAAACGATGAAGCCGTAAAACTGGCGACCGCGTTTTCTTTAACTATCGATGACCAAGATATTGCATGGCTTGCGATCGATGTACCAAACGAAAAAATGAACACGCTACAAGCGGCGTTTGCCGAAGAAATGAAAGCAATCTTCGAGCAGTTGAAGGAAAAGCAAAGCCGAGTTAAAGGCTTAATCGTTCATTCATTGAAGCCAGATAATTTTATTGCTGGCGCTGATGTTCGAATGCTTGATGCCTGCAAAACGGCTGATGAAGCACAATCTCTCGCTCGTCAGGGGCAAGAGATGTTCCAAGCGCTTTCTGATTTGCCTTATCCTGTAGTCGCAGCGATTCACGGCCCATGTTTAGGTGGTGGCTTAGAGCTGGCACTATCGTGTGATTACCGCGTATGTACTGATTCAGATAAGACTCGCTTAGGTCTGCCAGAAGTTCAGCTTGGTCTGTTACCCGGCTCTGGTGGTACGCAACGTCTTCCTCGTCTTATCGGTTTACTGCCTTCTCTTGACCTTATTCTTACGGGTAAGCAACTGCGCGCTAAAAAAGCGAAATCGCTAGGTGTCGTGGATGCTTGTGTGCCAGAAACTATCTTGCTGGAAGTTGCTAAGAGCTTTGTTGAAAAGAACTCAGGCGGGAAAAAAGGTAAGCGCTTGGCGTCTAAAAGCCAAGCTTCGGCCAAAGAAAAACTAATTTCACGTACGGGTCTTGGTCGCAAGGTTATTTTTGAACAGGCTTCAAAGAAGACCAATCAGAAAACACGCGGCAATTACCCAGCCGCTGATGCGATTCTTGATGTGATTCGTTATGGCTTAGAGAACGGCTTTGATAAAGGTCTTCAGTACGAAGCGAAGCGTTTCTCTGAATTGGTGATGACCGCAGAATCCAAAGCCCTTCGTTCGATTTTCTTTGCAACGACTGAAATGAAAAAAGAGCACGGTGCGGACGCAGAACCAAAAGCGGTTAAGCGTGTTGGTGTATTGGGCGGTGGTCTTATGGGCGCTGGTATCAGCCACGTCAGTGTTGCTAAAGCGAAAGTCCCGGTTCGTATTAAAGATGTGTCTAATGAAGGTGTGCTCAATGCGCTTAACTACAACTACAAGTTGTTCGATAAGCAGCGTAAACGTCGTATTCTGAGCCGAGCTGGCCTTGAAAGTAAGATGCTTCAGCTTTCTGGTGGCATCGACTTTACAAGCTTTAACCATACTGATGTTGTGATTGAAGCGGTATTTGAAGATCTCGACCTTAAGCAATCAATGGTTGCAGACATTGAAGCCAATGCCAAGTCAGAGACTATCTTTGCGACCAACACATCTTCATTGCCAATCCACAAAATTGCAGAGAAGGCGCAGCGACCAGAAAACGTGGTCGGTCTTCACTACTTCAGCCCGGCAGAAAAAATGCCACTAGTAGAAGTCATCCCTCATGAAACAACGTCAGAAGAGACGATTTCGACGGTGGTTGCATTAGCGAAGAAGCAAGGTAAAACGCCGATTGTTGTTAAAGACACGGCAGGTTTCTACGTGAACCGTATCCTTGCTCCGTACATGAATGAAGCGGCGCATCTGTTATTGGCAAATGAGCCGATTGAAAAGCTCGACAGCACATTGTTGGATTTCGGTTTCCCGGTAGGCCCAATTACTTTGTTAGACGAGGTGGGTGTTGATATCGGTGCGAAGATCATCCCGATTCTGGTTAATGAATTAGGCGAGCGTTTCCAAGGTCCTGATGTGTTCGACATTCTTTTGAATGACAACCGTAAAGGCCGTAAGAGTGGCAAAGGTTTCTACACTTACAAAGGTAAAAAGAAGGAAGTCGATAAGTCAGTATACAAACTGCTTAAGCTGCAACCTGAACCTAAGTTAAGCGATAACGACATCGCAATGCGTTGTGTGTTACCGATGCTCAACGAAGCGGTTCGTTGTTTGGATGATGGCATTATCCGTAGCCCGCGAGATGGCGATATTGGTGCTATTTTCGGTATCGGCTTCCCGCCATTCCTAGGTGGTCCGTTCCGCTATATGGATCAAATTGGTATTAAGTCACTGGTAGAGATGATGAATGATTTCGCTAAAAAGTACGGTGATCGTTTCGCGCCATGTGATGGCCTACTGACACGTGCAGGGTTGGATGAGTCTTTCTACAAGTAACTCTTTCTATTAGTTACTTTCTAGCACTTTGATTATAAAGCCCGTATCAAGCAATTGATGCGGGCTTCATTTTTATGGGAGTATGCAAAAGAAGGAGATTCCCGATTCAGTCGTTCCTCCTTTTTTGGAATGACGATTGAGATGTAACAAGTAAGCTATTGTGTTGATTCGGAAGGTGGTCAACACACCTCAATCAAAACTACCGTCATCTCCTAAAGCGACGAAGGAGCGTAATAGGAGATTTGCTCTTGTGCTGCATTCAATAAAAAAGGTTGATGCTTTCACATCAACCTTCTGATCTTTTTACTAAGAACGACTAACCAAGCTCACAGTCTTTAGGACGCAACTGGAACTCATCAATTGAGCCTATCTCAACACCTACCGACAACTTCTCTTCTTCATTATGAGCGTTGCCGTGCGCATGCATAATCAGACGATTCGCTGTACGAGGTTTAAGTTGGCTAACCACAAAGCGCATCATGTCTGAGCGAGTTAGACCTTTGAGCTCTTCTAATACACGATCCCTCTGATTGAATTCCAAATCCTTATTGCCTATCGCAACCCATAAGCGTTGAGCACGACCACGCAAGGTGGTATCTGGCGTTGAAATTTGATTCCAAAGACCGCGTTTACTGCTGTGCCATTGATAGTCGTTAAGCTCTAGCAATACCATGTAAAAGGCATTGAGGAACTCGTCTATGGAAGCCAACAGATCTGCTGGGGCTGCATTAGGCGATTGCACATACAACACAATACCTGGGTGTCGGTTCAATGGCATATTACCAGTGCCAACCATATAGCCTAGCTGCTGCTTAGTACGAATCTCGTGGAAGAATGTGGCTGACATCAAGTGGTTGGCCAATGAATACAGTGCAATATTTGTAGGTGATATATCTGAACATTGGTAGTAAACCACGATGGCTGAATCATCTTGATTACAGACCACTTCGCGTTGGAAACTACCGTTATCACCCAGCATGATTAAAGGGCGTAGTGACTCTTCGTAAGACTGATCTTGAACACGCAATGCATCTTTTAGCGTTTCAGCCATCTTGTTCGCATCGGCTTTTTTCCAGTCACCATACACAAACATTTCGACATGCAGTTCAGCCAAAATAGCTTGAACAAAAGAAGAAAGCTCGTCGACTTCTATTGTTTCCAGCGCTTCAATTAAAACGGAATAGGGCGGGTTATTTGGCTGTAAGATTCCCGTCATCGCATTGAATAGCTGAGAAATAGGACGGTCTTGCGATGCGTTATTCCAGTTTCTGAGCAATTGATGCTTAATCGTTTCGAATCGTGTTGAACTAAAGTCGCGTGCTTGGAAACGTTCAAGAATCATATTGAGCAGCTGTGGCTGTTTTTCGCTAAATCCAGACAGAGTAAGTGTGACACCACCTTGATGGGTATACATGTTGTAGCCCATGCCAGCAATCTCAGCTTGATACGTATCTTTTTCAAGCGAGTCTAAGAACATCTCTACACACAAGCGTGTTTTAACGATGTTTCTCGGGGTGGCAACTGAGTGTGGGCTATCTATAGCGATATACACCACACCTTTAGGAACTCGAAATTGATGGTCTTGGAGGTGCCATAACTTAAAGCCGTCCAGCTCTTCTAACAGTTGTGGGTGCTTAGCGTTACCTTCGAGTTCAGCAGGGTCTAAGTCGTAGCAAATAAACGGGTTTTTGCTTGGGAGCTCAAACTGCCAGCCGGGGTTGATGCATGTAAAGCATTGAATTTGCTCAGCGCTAAATGGTGTGAGCGAATAGGGCGTAAAGTACCATTTCGCTTCTCTGTCATATTCGAATCCTTGAGCAACAACGGTGACCCGCATGTTGTCGACGGTTAAGTAAGGAAGCAGAGAACGTTGTAACTCTTCGTCGAAGTGCGACATTTTGTAATCGCCATACACCACATCTTGCTCTTGGTAATGCTGCATGTTGATAACGAGATGGCTGACGACATCAAGTGGTCTTGAGGGCTCTTGAAAGCGGAAGGCTGATTCCAAAACAGCCCGTTTTTCGAGGTAACGCCACTCTTCAATACCTTGTTGTTCAATCAACTTAATGTACTGGAACACCGCTTGGATGATGTTATCGGTTTTGGTTAAACCTTCGATGGTTAATGAGCAACTGACCGTGAAATCACGATAGTTACTGCCACTTGCGCCGCCACCTGCTGAGAGGGAAGTAATCCAGCCTTTCTCTTTGAGTTGCATCATCAAACTGCCTTCGCCTTCGTAACCGATAAGGTGTGCAAAGAACGATAATGGTTTAAGACCGTAGTGTTCATCCATGCTTGGCATTGGGAAGGTTAAGATAAGTTTGCGCACTTCTTTGATCGGTTTAACGTGTACTTGTACGCCCGTGCTTAATTCGCCAACAATCGGCACTTCAACCTTTTTGCCTTGTAGTTGGTGGTTGGTAATTGAGCTAAAACGCTCCTCAACCCAACTTTGCATCTCGTCCAGTGATTGATTGCCAGACAGTGTCAATGTCATTAAGTCTGAAGAGTACTGCTGCTGGTGGAAAGCCAAGATCTCTTGTCGAATCGTCTCGCCGTTTCGGTCACCCAACGTATCGATATTACCGACAGAAAACTTCGAGAATGGGTGATTGTTATTCACTAGCTCTTTGGTCACTTGGTACAAGCGTCGCGAGTCGTCGTTGAGTTTCATTTTATACTCTGAATCAACGGCTTGGCGTTCTTTGTCTAAGGCTTCTTCGTTGAACAGGGGGGCAGTAAAAAATTGGCTGAAGCGATCGAGTGCATTTTCAAAGGCATTCAATTCAACATCAAAAAAGAAGCAGGTGTGTTCGGTTCCTGTCCAAGCGTTGTTGCTACCGCCATGCTGGCTGATAAAACTTTGGAACTCTCCGACCTTTGGATACTTTTCAGTTCCCAAAAATAGCATATGCTCTAAGTAGTGAGCTAAACCCTCTCGGTCTGTAGGGTCATCAAAATGCCCGACATTAACGGCGAGTGCGGCTGCAGCTTTTTGAGCGTTCTGATCGTGAACTAACAGTACTCTCAACCCGTTATCCAATGTTATGTAACGGTATTGATGTTCATCATTAGGGCTTAAATGCACAGATGCATCTCCAGAGAAGGTGGTTTTTAAATTATGTACGCGATGATTTAAGGTGCAAACCTCGCGATCATATTTTGGGATATGAAGTGCTTTTTGGCGACTTCTAAATCACTTTTATCGATTTTTATCAGTGATTTATTTTCTTTTAATAAGATTGTTAAGAAAGTCGAAGTCTTTAGCAAGTGACTTGATATAATTATTTATATAGACTGCGGTTTCTCTAGTTTGAGAGCCAAACGCTAAGTAGCGTATCGCTGATATGGGATATATCGACTTTCGAAATGTTACGTAGACAGGACTGAACATGAAAATATTCATAATGCGCCACGGTGAAGCAGAACATTTTGCTAACTCGGATGCAGAACGTGCGTTAACGAAGCGCGGTAAAATGGCGTCTCTTGCGGTAGCACAAGCTGCAAATGAGCAAGGGTTTAGCCAGTTCGATAAAGTGCTTGTGAGCCCATACTTGAGGGCACAAGAAACGTGGTTAGAAATCTCTCAAGCGTTTTCTGGAAAGAAAGTAGAAACCTGTGATGACATTACGCCTTACGGAATGTCTGACGATGTGTTTGATTTGACCATAGCAATGGCTGAAGTAGAAAAGCTAGAGACCATTTTATTTGTTTCTCATTTACCTCTAGTGGGCTATTTAACGGCTGAATTTGCGACGGGCATGGCGCCACCTATGTTCCCAACCTCAGGGCTCGCGTGTATTGAATTCGACCTTGAAAAACAAAAAGGCGAGTTGCTTTGGAACATTAATCCATAGCTGAGACCGTTTTCTCAAGATAAATTTAAGGGCACCTCATGATTATTGAGATGCCCTTTGTTGTTTCTAACGGATTATCTCGACCAAACGACAAGGTGCTGGACGTACTTTTTAGAATAAAGAGCAAGTCGATGGCTATTTATCTGGGATAGCAAGTAAAACCAGTAGCGCCCCATGGCCACCAAACTCTAAAGGCGCTTGGTGAAAGGCCATTACGTCTGGGTGCTGTGCTAACCATAAAGGCACTTTCTGTTTAAGGATGTGTTTACCGATGCCATGCTGTACACAGGCACATGCCACACTTTCTTTAATACAGTGTGCAATCATAGCCCCAAGCTCACGTTTGGCTTCTTGCTGAGTCATACCATGCATATCGAGATACACGTCGGGCACATAGACCCCACGACGTAAGCGCTTCACCTCATATTTAGAGACATCATCGCGTGCATAACGTGTAGGCCCCTCTTCGCTAAGATGCGGAATGAACTCATCCGAGAAATAAAACTCGCTATCACTGGCTTGTCTTGCCGTGCGAGTAATTTCTTTTTGCTTGGCATTTCTTTTTGGTTGCTGGACTATGGTATCCTGTTGCAACTTTTTAACGCCCTTTACTGCATCGTTGAATAGGGCGAAATCGTCATCGAAGTCGGTGTCTTTTTTGCTCATCAGGTTATGAATTCTAATTAGAAACGTAATTAGCAGTATTGTAGCGCTTTTCGGAGACAATTTTGGATAAGATTTTTGTAGAAGAAGCGGTATCAGAACTACACACGCTTCAAGATGTGATTCGTTGGACTGTTAGTCGCTTTAACGCAGCGGGCCTATTTTATGGTCACGGCACTGATAACGCGTGGGATGAGGCGGTACAACTAATTTTACCTACTCTTTATCTGCCGATTGATGTTCCTTCGCATGTGATGAACTCTCGTCTAACGAGTAGCGAACGTCTGCGTATTGTTGAGCGCGTAATCAAGCGTATCAATGAGCGTACACCAACGGCTTACTTAACCAATAAAGCTTGGTTCTGTGGCCTTGAGTTCTTCGTTGATGAGCGCGTTCTTGTGCCTCGCTCTCCAATTGGTGAGCTGATCGAAGCTCAATTCCAACCTTGGTTAATTGAAGAGCCAACTCGCATCATGGATATGTGTACGGGTAGTGGTTGTATTGCTATTGCTTGTGCTCATGCATTCCCTGACGCAGAAGTAGATGCGATTGATATCTCTACAGACGCACTGCAAGTTGCAGAGCAGAACGTTCAAGATCACGGCATGGAGCAGCAAGTGTTCCCAATCCGTTCAGATCTTTTCCGTGACTTGCCAAAAGAGAAATACAACCTGATCGTATCTAACCCACCTTACGTGGACGAAGAAGATATGAACAGCCTGCCAGATGAGTTTACTCACGAGCCAGAACTTGGCCTAGCAGCGGGTACTGACGGTCTGAAATTGGTTCGTCGCATCTTAGCTAACGCACCAGACTACCTAACTGACGACGGTATTCTTATCTGTGAAGTGGGCAACTCAATGGTTCACATGATGGATCAGTACCCAGAGATTCCATTCACTTGGATTGAATTCTCTAACGGTGGTCATGGCGTATTCATGATCACTCGTGAGCAGCTTGTTGCTTGCGCTGACGAATTCTCTATCTACAAAGACTAGGTAATAACGGCTAGTTTTTAGCTTAGTACTTGGTAAGACGTTCTATTTAAAACGTTTGAATTCAAACGCCATGCAGTAATGCATGGCGTTTTTTATTGCCGAAATTTAATGGATAAGTAAGCAACACAGAGTGAACGTGCTCAATATTTAGTTGCTTAATATGAATAGCTACCACATATTGGTGCTCAATATTTAGTCGTTTTAGTGAGTTAAGGAGAATTCGCGATGACCTTTGATACATGGATTTATTATTTTCTAGCGGTGTTGATCTTAACGGCATCACCAGGGCCAAGCTCTTTGTTGTGCATGACTAAGGGTGTGCAATCAGGCTTTAAGTTATCGATATTTACCGCCTTGGGTAGCGTGACTGCCATTACCGGAATCCTTACGTTATCTTTTACCGGTTTAGGGGTGATCATTGCTTCGTCAGAAGTGGTGTTTAATATCATTAAGTGGACGGGGGCTGCTTACCTTATTTATCTCGGTTGGAAGTCGTTACGATCGAGTCAGCAAGATTATGACAAGCTATCGAATCAACAAGCAGGCTCTCAACCTGTTAAAGAAAGCGCTGCACAGTATTATGTCAGTGGCTTTATTGTTGGTGCGAGTAACCCAAAAGCTATCCTGTTCTTTACCGCACTTTTTCCTCAGTTTATTGACCCATCGATAGCGCTATTTCCTCAATTTGTGGTGTTCGCTTTGACCTTCGTTGTGATGGAATTGTCTTGGTTACTGGTTTATGCCTACCTAGGTGCGAAATCATCAAATTGGTTGTTTGCTAAAGGTAGAGCTAAGGTTTTTAATCGTGTGACTGGTGGTGTCTTTATCGGTGCTGGGGCGCTGCTTTCTACGACAAGCAGAGCGTAATTTCCAATTTATCACAGGCCTGAATAGTTACAGAAAATTATTCAGGCTGTAATAAAAGGTTAATATTAATGTGCTTGCTGATGTCGGCATAAAGTCGATATATTGGTGTTACACCATCACATTCTCAGGAGAGATATATGCAGCATCAAGAAATGATTCAACACAGTAATTTTGGCGTAATCAGTCGTACTTGGATTTTCTCTACCCTTTCTCTTCTGGGTATTCTTGCTCTAATGTAGTCAGCTTTATGGCTCTATATTTTCAGTTTTATTATGAACACACTTGTTAAAAAGTCTTCAAAGTCAGAACTCTTCTTCTCTTAAATGTGGCTCTTCTCATCAGGCTAGCCACTTAACCTTTTCTTAGCTGTACCTTCCTCTCAGGAACCTTTTTCTCTGACGAATCTCTTTGTCTGATTAACTCTTTATCTCAATAGACTCACTGCATAACCTGATCTGAAGTTGTTATCAAACTGTGATAATCTTAAGTTATCATTTATCTACAGTGTATCTCTCATGTCTGTCTGGGATTCTATTTCATTTAACAATCGATTTACTGCATTACCTCGATTGTTCTATACCCCAATTCAACCTACACCGCTAAACAATGTTCAATGGCTCGCATGGAACCATAACCTTGCGGATGAACTCGGATTTCCGCTATTTGAAGATGCCTCAGAGGAATTGCTTGAGACGTTGTCGGGCAATGTTGAACCTGAGCAATTCTCGCCAGTAGCAATGAAATACGCAGGTCATCAGTTTGGCTCTTATAACCCCGATTTAGGTGATGGAAGAGGGCTGTTATTAGCTCAAGTTGTCGCGAAAAGTGGTGAAACGTTCGACTTACACCTTAAAGGTGCGGGTAAAACTCCCTATTCTCGTATGGGCGATGGTCGTGCGGTTATT
Organism: Vibrio atlanticus; assembly: GCF_024347315.1. Lineage (NCBI taxonomy): Bacteria > Pseudomonadati > Pseudomonadota > Gammaproteobacteria > Vibrionales > Vibrionaceae > Vibrio > Vibrio atlanticus. The sequence goes on from NZ_AP025460.1 coordinate 999,206, forward strand.
CGCTCAACGGTTCGTGAGTATCTATGTAGCGAAGCGATGGCAGGGCTTAATATCCCAACCACACGTGCGTTGGCGATGATGACCAGCGACACACCCGTATATCGAGAGAAGCAAGAGTGGGGCGCATTGCTGGTGCGTGCTGCTGAGTCACACATCCGTTTCGGTCACTTTGAACATCTGTTTTATACCAATCAGTTGGCAGAACATAAATTATTGGCCGATAAAGTCATCGAATGGCACTTCCCGGAATGCCTGGATGACGACAAACCCTACGCTGCTATGTTTAATCAGATTGTTGATCGCACTGCGGAAATGGTCGCGCTGTGGCAAGCGAATGGTTTTGCTCATGGGGTGATGAACACCGATAACATGTCGGTCATAGGGCAAACCTTCGATTATGGCCCGTTCGCCTTCTTAGATGAATATGACCCTCGCTTGATCTGTAATCACTCCGACTATCAAGGTCGTTATGCCTTTAATCAGCAGCCTAGAATTGGATTATGGAATTTGTCGGCACTGGCTCACTCGCTTTCGCCGCTGGTGGATAAAGCCGATTTAGAGGTCGCGTTAGAACAGTACGAACCACAAATGAACGGTTATTTCAGTCAGCTGATGCGCCGTAAGTTAGGATTGCTTTCGAAACACGAAGGCGACAGTCGCTTGTTTGAATCTATGTTCGAGCTGATGTCGCAAAACAAAGTCGATTACCCAAGATTCTTTAGAACGCTATCGAACCTAGATACATTGCTGCCGCAAGACGTGATTGATTTGGTTATCGACCGCGAGGCCGCAAAGCTATGGGTGGATAACTACTTGCAACGCTGTGAATTGGAAGAGAGCTCAGTGGCCGATCGCTGTGAAAAGATGCGACAAGTAAACCCGAAATACATCCTCAGAAACTACCTAGCCCAACTTGCGATAGATAAAGCTGAGCGCGGTGATAGCAGCGATATTGATGCACTTATAGTAGTGCTGGCAGACCCTTATGCGGAACATCCTGACTACGAACATCTTGCTGCCTTGCCGCCTGAGTGGGGCAAAGCCATGGAAATCAGCTGCTCCTCTTAACCTCCTATGATTCTTTGAGTCGCTAAGTACAGGTAGAGGTCACTAAGATGTGATCTTTATCTGTTTGTTCGTCTAACTTTACAAACATGTCAATAATCAAATAATCGGCCAGCCTATACACTATGTGAATAAGTTGTAAATTTAATAGGTTTGGGCGATGCCTACAAATACTCGAATTCTCGTGGTGGATGATGATCAAGAAATCTGCGAGCTGCTGGAAGAGTACCTCACAAAATCGGGTTTCGATGTTTCTTCGGTGGGAGATGGTGTTGAACTCGAAACTCATCTGCAAAACAATGGTTATCCAGACCTGATTCTGCTTGATGTGATGCTACCCGGTGACGACGGTTTTACCTTGTGTCAGCGAGTCCGAAAACAATCCAATGTGCCTATCATTATGCTGACAGCGGTATCGGATGAAACCGATCAGATTATCGGCTTAGAAATTGGTGCAGATGATTACATCGCGAAGCCGTTTAGCCCTCGTCAGTTAATGGCTCGAATCAAAGCGCTATTACGCCGTGTACAAGTGGTGGACGACAAGCCAAGTGATGCATTGCCAAAGCAGATTATTTTTGGTGATTGGACGCTCGATACGCTCGCGCACCGAATCTATCACAACGAAAACTCAGAAGAGATGGACTTGTCGGGCAGTGACTTTTCTTTGTTGATGTTGTTCTTAACTCGTCCTAACGAAGTTCTCGACCGTGACACAATATCTTTCGCTACCAGAGGCCGTGAAGCGCTGCCTTTTGAACGTGGCATTGACGTACAGCTTAGCCGCCTGAGAAGCCGATTGGGCGACAGTGGTAAATATCCTCACTACATCAAAACCATGCGCGGTAATGGCTACATTCTTGCTGTGCCGGTTCAGTATGAACATTGATAATCAAGTGCTGTTAATGAACACCTTGCCAATGAAGTATTTCCTATGAACTGGTTGAGTCGATTAAAACCAAACTCTTTGGTCGCAAGAACATTGTTGCTGACGTTGTTAGCCGTTGTGATTGCTCAAGGCATCGCAACGTCTATATGGTATAGCGAATCAAAACACAAAGAGCTGGAAGGAATTCGTTCTGCCTCGTCGAGCATGGCGAACATGTTTGCTTCAACGGTGACTTTTTTCCAATCTCTACCCGTTAAATATCGTCATATCGTGCTGGATCAAATACGGAATATGGGCGGTACGCGCTTCTTTGTTTCTTTCAATAAAGAGGCTTTGATCGTTGAGCCTATCCCTGACACCCGCTTAAAAACCGCATCGATAGAAGCGATAGAAAGTGTTTTAAGTAGCAAGCTCAATAAAGTCGAATCAGTTCGGGTAGATTTTTCTCGACCTGAACACCTTCGCTTGCTCAAAAATGACATCTATTTGAGCGATCTCCCGCGATCGTGGGCACATCATACTTTAACGTTAGAGCCTCTTAATCCGCCAATTCTGGTTGTTCAAATAGAATTAACCAGCCACGAATGGGTATATATCGCTGCGTTGTTGCCAGCGCCATATGTAAAACTCGACGATACGATTCTCGGTCGTGAGCAAGTAATTTTCTTAGTTTCCTCGACACTCATTCTATTGGTTTTGACTTATTTGATGATTCGTCGCCAAGTGCGTCCTCTTAAAAAGTTAGCAAGAGCGGCTAATGAGATGAGCATGGATATTCAGCAGCCTCCGCTTAACGAAGAAGGGGCAACGGAACTGGTCACTGCCACCCGAGCATTTAATCGAATGCAGCAACGGATTCGTCGCTATGTGGCAGACCGAGAGCACCTTTTCTCTGCGATCTCCCATGACTTAAAGACACCAATCACACGTCTTAGATTACGTGCAGAGTTGTTGGAGAGTGAAGTAAAGAAAGACAAATTTAATAAAGATCTCGATGAGCTTGAGATGATGGTTAAAGGTGCTTTGCAAGCGGTAAGAGACACCGATCTACACGAGAATAATGCCATTATCGATCTCAACGAGATGATGCTCTCCGTGATTGAATTACACAATCAATACCAAACTCAGGTCGAGTTTGAACCTGCTGTGATTGAGCCTTTGGTAGCTAAACCTTTAGCGATTAAACGTGTGCTCACCAATCTTATCGACAATGCTGTGAAATATGGACAATCCGCCGAAGTCGATATCAGCAGTGATTCAGTGTGGGTCATTGTGACGATTCAGGATCATGGCAAAGGTATACCTGAAGACAAGTTAGAGTTGGTTTTTGAACCCTACTTTAGGCTGGCAACCGACGACCAAGGACACGGTTTAGGGCTCGGGATCTGCCGAAACATCCTGCATGGACACGGCGGAGATCTCATTATTCGCAACTCCTCTCAAGGTGGCTTAGAAGCCAAAGTCTATATACCAAGAGGCTTAGAAGTGTAATGTAACAATTGTGTTACATAGGGCTTACCTTTTGTTTCAATCTTATCAATCAGAATAAGTAGACTCTTTAATGAACCGGACGTCGAGTCCGCTAAACATGGAAGATAATAATGAAAATCAATAAAACCCTACTTACTCTATCTCTTCTTGCTGCCTCAACATTTTCTCAAGCTGGTGAAGTGGAAGTGCTCCACTGGTGGACTGCCGGTGGCGAAGCGAAATCCGCTGCCGTACTGAAAGAGATGATTGAACAACAAGGCCATACTTGGAAAGACTTTGCAGTTGCTGGTGGCGGCGGTGAAAGTGCGATGACTGTTTTGAAAACGCGAGCAGTATCGGGCAATCCACCTTCTGCAGCGCAGATTAAAGGTCATGATATTCAGGAGTGGGGTGGTTTAGGTTTTCTAACGTCTCTCGATGCGACTGCTAAACAAGAACAATGGGATGAACTACTTCCAGAAGTAGTGACTAAAGTGATGAAGTGGGATGGTGAATATGTGGCAGTTCCTGTCAACGTTCACCGTGTTAACTGGCTTTGGGCAAACCCTGTTGTTTTAGAAAAATCGGGTGTGACAGTTCCAACGACATTAGATGAGTTCTTTGTTGCTGCAGACAAGATTAAAGCGGCTGGCTTCATTCCATTAGCTCACGGTGGTCAGCCTTGGCAAGACGCGACCGTATTCGAAGCCGTGGCACTTGATGTACTAGGCAGTGAAGACTACAACAAAGCGTTCGTTGATCTTGATATGGACGTATTATCTGGCGACAAAATGGTGGAAGTGTTCACCAAGTTCAAAAAGATGCGTGATTACATCGACAGCAACTCTCCTGGTCGTGATTGGAATGTAGCAACCTCAATGGTTATCAATGGTGAAGCAGCGATGCAGATCATGGGTGACTGGGCGAAAGGTGAATTTACTGCGGCAGGCAAAGTGCCGGGTAAAGATTACATCTGTGCACCAGCTCCAGGTACTGCCGGCCAATTTACTTTCAATATCGATAGCTTTGCGTTCTTTGAGTTAAGCGACCAAGAGAACCAAAAAGCGCAGCAAGACCTAGCGAAAACCATTCTTACCAAAGATTTCCAAGAAGTCTTCAACCTTAACAAAGGTTCTATCCCTGTACGTCTAGATATGGACATGTCTAAATTCGACCAATGTGCGTTGGATTCAATGGCTACCTTCAAAGCGAGTGCTGAATCGGGCGATCTTGTTCCGAGTATGGCTCATGGCCTAGCGACAACAAGCTATGCTCAAGGCGCTATCTATGACGTAGTGACCAACTTCTTCAACGAGAAAGATGCCGATCCTAAACAAGCGGCAGCTAAGTTAGCAAAAGCAGTGAAAGCGGCTATCTAATCTAACTTGATAAGTGACACACAACGCACGTGAGTGACGGGCTGTGTTGCTTTATCGAACCCCCAGGGTGGGTAGGCTCGTAGGGAGCCTATCTGCTCTTCACTCCCAATTCTGATATGCGTGATGCTGATGTGGTGCCGAAAGGTAAGCCATTGGCTCGATTGTGCAACAAGGATAAGTTATGGAGCATGTTTTGACTGAGTCGACTCCAAAACCCACAAGGAGCCAGCCTGCACCGAAACCGAGTTTTGCTGACAGGTTGCAACATTGGTTACCTAAAATTGTACTGGCGCCGACTGCGTTAGTGACCGTGGTGTGTATCTACGGCTACATATTTTGGACGGCAGCGTTGTCGTTCACCAACTCTCGATTTCTGCCGAGCTTTAATTTCGTTGGTTTAACCCAATATGAAAAGCTGATGGATAACGATCGCTGGATTACCTCAATCACCAACCTCGGTGTGTTTGGTTTTCTATTTATGGCGATTGCCATCTTGCTTGGTGTTGGTTTAGCGGTATTGCTTGACCAGAACATCCGTCAAGAAGGCGCGATTCGTACTATCTATCTCTACCCAATGGCGTTGTCATTCATCGTGACGGGTACGGCGTGGAAATGGATTCTTAACCCGGGTCTTGGCATTGAAAAGCTGATGCAAGACTGGGGATTTACTGACTTCAAATTTGACTGGCTCGTCAATTCTGAAATGTCGGTTTACACCTTAGTGATTGCAGCACTTTGGCAGTCTTCTGGATTCGTGATGGCGATGTTCTTAGCAGGTCTGCGTGGCATCGATTCTTCAATCATCAAAGCGGCTCAAATCGATGGTGCAAGCTTGCCTACCATCTATCTCAAAATCATTCTACCTTGCTTGCGCCCTGTGGTTTTCAGTGCGGTGATCATCACCTCACACATTGCAATTAAGAGCTTTGACCTTGTGACGGCAATGACGGCAGGCGGTCCGGGTTATTCATCGGATCTTCCAGCGCTATTCATGTACGCACACTCTTTTACCCGTGGACAAATCGGCCTTGGTGCTGCCAGTGCCATGATGATGCTTGCCGGTATCTTAGCGATTCTCGTGCCTTATCTTTACTCTGAACTTAGGGAGAAAAAGTCATGATGAATAACATCAATTTTGCTCGAATCTTTATTTATTCAGCACTGCTTTTCTTCTGCTTGGTGTATTTGATGCCATTGTTCGTCATGGCGCTGACGTCATTCAAAACCTTGCCAGACATAAAGGCAGGTAACTTGATGAGCTTACCGAAAGAGTGGGTGTTTGACGCTTGGTATAAAGCGTGGGACACCGCTTGTACGGGCGTGAAATGTGAAGGCATCAAAGGTTACTTCTGGAACTCTTTCCAAATGGTGATTCCTGCGGTTGCGATTTCAACATTACTCGGTGCATTCAATGGTTATGTGGTGACGAAATGGCAATTCAGAGGTTCAAACCTGTTCTTTAGCTTGTTGTTGTTTGGCTGCTTTATTCCATTCCAAGTGGTGTTGCTTCCAATGGCAACCATGTTAGGAAAAATGGGTTTGGCGAACACAACTATCGGCTTGGTGATTGTGCACGTTATCTACGGCATGGCGTTTACTACTCTGTTTTTCCGTAACTTCTACATCTCGATTCCTGATGAATTGATCAAAGCGGCAAAACTGGATGGCGCAGGCTTCTTTACCATTTTCTTTAAGATCTTATTACCGATCTCTACACCTATCATCATGGTGACGGTGATCTGGCAGTTCACTGCAATCTGGAATGATTTCTTGTTCGGGGTGGTGTATTCGGGCTCAGAAACTCAGCCAATTACCGTGGCATTAAACAACCTAGTCAACACTAGCACAGGCGTTAAAGAATATAACGTCGATATGGCTGCCGCGATCATCGCCGCACTGCCAACGCTGTTGGTGTATGTCTTCGCAGGAAAATATTTTGTTCGTGGCCTAACGGCAGGATCAGTAAAAGGATAATACCCATGGCAACATTAGATTTAAAACAGATCCGTAAAACCTATCGTAACGCGGACAACGAAACGTTAAAGGGCATCGACATTAGTATCGATTCGGGGGAATTTTTGATACTTGTCGGCCCTTCGGGGTGTGGAAAATCCACCCTAATGAACACCATTGCTGGGCTCGAAAATATTAGCTCGGGTGAAATCGTGATTGATGGTGTCGATGTGGCGCAGGTTGAGCCGAAAGACCGCGACATTGCGATGGTATTCCAGTCGTACGCCTTGTATCCAAACATGACGGTGCGTGGCAATATCGCTTTCGGTTTGAAGATTCGTAAGATGCCGCAGCAAGAGATCGATGCTGAAGTCAATCGAGTGGCAGAAATGCTGCAAATTGAACAATTGCTTGATCGAAAACCGTCGCAACTTTCTGGTGGCCAGCGTCAACGTGTCGCGATGGGCCGTGCTTTGGCTCGCCGTCCTAAGCTTTATCTATTTGATGAGCCGCTTTCTAACTTGGATGCCAAGCTGCGTGTTGAAATGCGCCATCAGATTAAACGTCTGCATCAGAAGCTGAATACCACGATTGTTTATGTGACCCATGATCAGATCGAAGCTATGACTCTTGCGGATCGCATCGCAGTAATGAAAGACGGTGAACTGCAGCAGTTAGGCACACCACAAGAGATCTATACCAAACCCAACAATATGTTCGTAGCGGGCTTTATGGGCTCACCGTCAATGAACTTCATTAAAACCATGGTGGATTTGGATGAGGAACAAAACCCGATCATCAAAGTAACTGGCACGGCTGAGCAAGAGCACCACATTCGTTTGCCTCAGAGTATGCGTGACCAAGATGGCAAGGAGTTGGTAATAGGGTTACGTCCTGAACACATTACTGAGCAAGAAGGTGATGATGTGTCGGCAACCACAAAGCTAGACCTGCAATTGGAAGTATTAGAACCAACAGGGCCAGATACCATCGCAATGGTTAAAGTGAACGACCAAGAAGTCGCGTGTCGTTTGTCACCAGAGTTTGAAGTGTCGGTTGGGCAAATGGCACCGCTTCATTTTGACTTATCGAAAGCCGTATTTTTTGATGCTCGGACTGAAGCGAGAATCGAATTCTAACTTCTAGTTGCTGAGTTAGTTTAACAATCAAAGTTCATGTCTAAATCAAAGGCAGTATCACCAACTACTAATAAGTAACGTGATGCTGCCTTTTTCGTTGTCTATACTTGCTTTTTATCCCTTATAAAAACAGAGGGATAAACGATATATATGCTTCTACTGCAATAATATCGTGATTTAGTATCCCTTAGCTCTATAAAGCTGACGTAGAAACGCGTAGGATCACACTACTTTAGACCAGAAACTAGGCTGCACCTTGGTGCATAAACAGAAGAATACATGAAACTAACAGCAAAACCAGCGGCGAATAACGCTTTACTTATTTCTATTACGACACCGGATTTTAAAGGTGACGAAGCAAAAGAGTCTCTTGCCGAACTTGCTCGCTTAGTGACAACCCTAGGGTTTAAAGTCGTCGGTACGCAATCGCAACACCACAGTTCATCTCAAAGACAGAATGTGTTGGGTGCAGGTAAGCTTGCTGAAATTGCACACCTAACTGGTTACCAAGGCTCTATTGAAGAGGCAGAAGATGAAGACTTTATTGATGAGTCGTTTGATTTTAATGCTGAAATCGATGAGCTAGATTTTGATGATCTTCCAACGGGCAACTTCCAATACGGTGCCGCTGATGTTGTGGTATTTGACTGTGATTTAAGTCCATCTCAAATGCGTACTGTTGAGGCGAGTTTGGGTGTGGAAGTATTTGACCGCACTGGCATCATCATAGAAATCTTTAGCCGTCACGCTCGTACTCGTACTGCTCGTCTGCAAGTTGATATCGCTCGTCTAAACTACTTAGTGCCACGACTACGTGAAACGGCTGAAGGCGATAAAGAACGCCAAATGGGTCAGGGCGCCGGTGAAACTTCACTTGAGCTAGACCGTCGTAACGTACGTGACCAAATTGCTGCGCTTAAGCGTGAGCTAGTAAGCGTACAAGATGAAATGAAGACCCGACGCACAAGGCGTGCGGAGCTTTTCACTGTTGCTTTAGTTGGCTACACCAATGCCGGTAAATCTTCGATGATGCGTGCAATGACCGCAACCGAAGTGGTGGGTGAAGATAAACTGTTCGCAACGCTAGACACTACGGTTCGTGCGCTTCAGCCAATCACTCAACCGCGTATTCTTGTTTCAGATACGGTGGGTTTCATCAAGAAATTGCCACACGATCTGGTTGCATCATTCCACTCAACGCTAGCAGAAGCGCATGATGCTTCATTGCTGCTTTATGTCGTTGATGCTTCTGACGTTTCATTCCGCGCACAACTTGATGTGGTACACGACGTATTAGCTCAAGTGGGTGTAGAAGGCAGCGAAAAACTATTAGTGCTGAATAAGTGCGATAGATTGACTGAAGAACAGCAATTAGAGCTGATCGAAGAATTCCCAGATGCGATGCTAACGTCGACTCGTGATCCTCTAGATATCACGAAGCTACACAAGTACATCGTTGGTGTTGCTGAAGAAGGCATGATCGAAGAAGAGATCACTATCCCTTATTCTGGCCAAGGCATCATCGGTGAGATTCGCTCAAACATGAGTGTGGTTAAAGAAGAGTACGATTACGAGTGCATTAAGTTGACCGTTCGCTCTAGTGAAATTGACTTAGCTCGACTGAAAAAGCGTATGCAGAATTCTTAATCTTTTATAGCGTTTAGACACAAGTTAAAATACCAAAAAAGAGAGCCTAGGCTCTCTTTTTTATTGAATCGTGATAAGCGCCGCTCGAGCTCTGCTTAGCGGTCTTCTTCTGGAAGTTTGACGTTCAGCTCTAATACTGAGATGTCGTCATCTTTGTGTTCGAAAGTCAGATCAACCATTGATGGATCGACGTCAACGTACTTCGCAATACACTTCAAGATGTCTTCTTTTAGTTGCGGCAGATAAGACGGCGCTGGGTCGTCATGGCTGCGTCGCTCGGCAACAATGATCTGCAAACGCTCTTTAGCTAGGTTTGCGGTTGTCTTTTTTTGTGGTCTAAAAAACTCTAGTAATGACATTGCGAATTAGCCCCCGAACAGTCTTTTGAAGATGCCTTTCTTCTGTTCCGTTAAGAAACGGAAGTCCACTTGGCTACCCAGTAGTCGTTCTACAGTATCATTGTAAGCCATACCGGCATCGGTTGCTTCGTCAAAAATAACTGGAACACCCTTGTTCGACGCGTTCAGTACTGCTTGGCTCTCTGGGATGACACCCAGTAGAGAGATGTGAAGAATCTCTTCAACGTCTTCAACACTTAGCATCTCACCTTGAGTTACACGTGCTGGGTTGTAGCGAGTCAGTAAAAGGTGCGTTTTCACTGGTTCTAAGCCATCTTCTGAACGACGAGACTTAGAATCGAGAATACCGAGAATACGGTCTGAATCGCGTACAGAAGAAACTTCTGGGTTAGTTGTAACAATCGCTTCATCAGCAAAGTAAAGCGCCATCAGAGCGCCTTGCTCGATACCTGCAGGAGAATCACAGATGATGAAATCAAAGCCCATTTCATCTAGTTCATCAAATACACGACGAACACCATCTTTTGTTAGTGCATCTTTATCACGAGTTTGAGAAGCCGGAAGAATGAATAGATTCTCTGTGCGCTTGTCTTTGATCATCGCTTGGTTCAGTGTCGCTTCGCCATTGATAACATTAACGAAGTCGTACACAACACGACGCTCACAACCCATGATTAAATCTAGGTTACGCAGACCGATATCAAAGTCGATAACTGCGGTTTTCTTCCCTTTTAAAGCTAAGCCTGAGGCAATAGCTGCACTGGAGGTCGTTTTGCCTACCCCGCCTTTACCTGACGTTACAACGATAATGCGTGCCATTTTGTTTTCCTTTTTATTTCTCTTATATTGCGAGGACATCAACGTGTAATACATCGTTTGCCATACTGAACATGGTTTTCTTCTGCCAGTACTCGCTTTCAATTTGATCGCTGAGCCAGTAATTTCCAGCAATGGAAACCAGCTCGGCTTGTAAATCATTACAAATTATTTTTGCTTCAGTTTGACCACTCGCGCCTGCAATTGCACGACCGCGTAAAGTACCATGGATATGGATGCTGCCATCGGCTATGACTTCTGCGCCGGCACTCACATGGCTGAGGATCAATAGATCGCCATCTTTTGCATACACTTGCTGACCAGAACGAATAGGCGTTCTCACCACTTTTATCGGAGCCATCTTCGCTGGAGCTTGAGAAGGAGATTTACTGGCTGTCATCACTGCAAAACCAGCTCCTTTCGCTAGATTCTGCATACGTTTATCCGAACAACCAGCCACACCTACTGGGATCATGCCCGCTTGAGATATACCTTCTTTCAGATGCACAAAATCGATATCACCCGCGACTTTGCTAATATTGATAACAACAGGCGCAGCAGCGAAAAAAGTGGGAGCTTGGTTTACTTTTTCTTGAAGAAAAGACACCGCATTTTCGACTTGATCATCGGATAAGTGCAAAACAGATAGCGTAAAACTGCTACCTTTTAGATCTGGATTACTAGACATCGAAAACTACAGGACCTCAATAGCGGATTGGTACAATTTCTTTATCAATAAAATAAAGGGCGTTGCCTGAAACTTGGTTTATCATGTTATATTCCCAAACCAAGCACAGCAAGTAATCTTGTTGTCAAATGAACGTTTTGTTCCCAATATTTCCCTTAACATAAACTATTGATCTCGTAAGTGAGAGTTTTGTAGTCATAAACAATAAAAAGGTTTGTCATGCTGTGTTCTATATATAAAAGTTCAAAGAAAGAAGGAACATACCTTTATATCCCTAAGAAGGATGATTTCTCACAAGTTCCTGACGCATTGATGCAAATGTTTGGTAAACCTAGTTTTGTAATGGTAATTAAAATGGATGGCCGTAAACTGGCGCAAGTGAACATCGATAAAGTGAGAGAATCACTGAACACCGATGGTTTCTTTTTGCAGGTTCCGCCACCACCGGTTAATGAACTTGAACTTCATAAAGAGCGTAAAGCTCAGCAAAACGTTCAAGACGAAGAGTGATAGCTACCTTAATTCAGGGAGGAGTGATCGTTGAGTAAATTTTCGAAAACCATATTGGCTGTGTCGGCATTACTATTAGGTAATAGCCTGACGATTGGTTCCGTTCAGGCTGAAGAGCTGAGCTTTGAGCAATATGTAGAGAAACTAAAGCAACAAGGCCGTGCAGAAGGCATCTCTGAAACGATCATTGATCAGGCCTTTGATGGTGTGACGTTTAAGCCAAGAGCGGTGAAAGCCGATAAGAATCAACCTGAGAAAAAACTGACTCTGGATGAATACATTCCACGCGCGGTTCCAGATTGGAAAGTGAAGCAGGCGAGATCGCTTTATAAGAAGCATTATTCAGCGTTGAAGCGCATTGGTGATGAATATGGTGTTCAACCAAGATTCATTGTCGCGCTATGGGGTGTTGAGAGTAACTTTGGTAAGTTCACGGGTAACTACAGTGTTATTGATGCTCTCACGACTATGGCCTATGAAGGACGTAGAGAAGCCTTCTTCCGTAGCGAAGCGATGGCGGCGTTGAAGATTCTTGATCAAGGCCATATTGCACCACAAGAGATGAAAGGCTCTTGGGCTGGTGCGATGGGACAACCTCAGTTTATGCCAAGCTCATTCTTAGCTTATGCCGCTGACGGTAACGGCGATGGCAAGAAAGATATTTGGGGTACTGAAGAAGATGTATTTGCTTCAGCGGCGAATTATCTCAGCCAATCGGGTTGGGATGACAAATATACTTGGGGCCGTCAGGTTCACGTACCGTCGACTGTGTCTATTGAAATGCAAGGCCGAGGCGAAGACAAAGCGAAATACTTAAAAGAGTGGTCTGAACTCGGTATTAAGCGCTTTGACGATCGCCCACTACCAACGCTTGATGAAGATATTAAAGCTTGGCTAATTATGCCAGACGATGAAACTGGCCGTTCTTACCTCATTTACAACAACTACAATGTGTTAATGAAGTGGAATCGTTCTTACTACTTTGCGTTGGCAGTTAGCCACCTAGCAGACAGAATTAAGTTTGATTAATCGACCTAATTTGATTAATGGCCTTAATTTGGTTATTAGAACTAATTTGGTTAACAGATTTAGGTCGCTTTGAATAGCATTTGGCCTACCATAGGCAGAACGAACTAAAGGACTCTTCGGAGTCCTTTTTCTTTTATATTTCAGAGATTTTTAAAGGTGGCCTTGTGCTAACAGATAGAGCCGCACAGATGGTGATATTCCATGCGTTAATCAAGCATGAAGGCTTTACCAGTGCAGCAAAAAGTTTGAATGTTTCAGTGTCTCACATCAGTAAGCAAGTTGCTTTGCTCGAGGATTCGATAGGTATCAAGCTGGTGCAAAGAACCACACGCAGCCTGACACTAACTGAAGCAGGGGAAGTGTTCTATCAGCATTGTGAGCAGCTGTTCAATACGGTGAAAGCGGCTCAAATGGATATGGATAGCCAGCGTGACGACATTTCTGGAATATTCCGCATAGGCTTGTCTCAGTCATTTGGCACACTGCATATCATTCCAGCGATTGATCAGCTCAGACAGCTCTATCCGCAGCTGAGAATTGAAGTGCATTTGTTCGATTACAAAGTGGATATGATTGAGGAGCGCTTGGATCTTTGGATCACCAATAATGAAGACCTGCCAGAAGGTTATATTGCGCAGCGTTTAGCCGACAGCCAATTTGTGGTAGCCGCATCACCGGATTATCTGATTAAAGCTGGTACTCCTCATGTGCCATCTGATCTGATTGACCATAACTGTCTTATCTATCGCAGCCGTGAACGAGACTACACGTCATGGGCGTTTGATAACGGGCAAGAAAACCTCAGTGTCAAAGTGGCGGGCGATTACTCGGTGGATTTGGCTGAGGCGGTACGAGACGCAGCTGTATCTGGGTGGGGTGTTGCTTATTTGGCGACTTATTTAGTCAAAGAGGAGTTTAGAACAGGCAAGTTAATCCAAGTATTACCAGAATGGAGAGCCAGTCAGTTGATGCCATTTTACGCTGTGTATCCGAGTAGAAAGAACATGCCAAAGAAGCTTTCAGCAGTGATTGAGTTCATCAAACAGCATGTTGGTTCGCCGACGTATTGGGACAAAAACCTCAAAACTTGCGTTGAGCTGCATCGTTAATTGTTTCCTAATTCATAAATATAATTTCCATATGGAAAAAGTATGCTTTTTGAACAAGTTAATCCATTAAAATTCAATGCTTTAATCTAATCTTGGGCAAGTTGCTGATAATCCCAACATCACATTAACAACCGCACCTTGCCGCAAACGATTTCCTCTATACAATGCGTCGCCTTTCCTACCTACAACTTTTAGGTTGACGCATATGGCTTCCCTACTTGGAATTATCACTATTTTAGTAGCCGCTTGGTTACTATCTACGGACAGAAAAAATATCCCGCTAAGAACTGTCTCTTTGGCTTTCTTACTGCAAATCTCATTCGCGCTATTGGTTCTTTATGTGCCAATGGGTAAAGAAGCGCTGAATGCAGCTACTGGTGCGGTGTCTAGCTTGATCAACTACGGTCAAGAGGGGATTAACTTCCTATTCGGTGGCCTAACGAATAACGGATTTGTTTTCGCTATTAACGTTCTCGGCATCATTATCTTTTTCTCTGCATTGATTTCAGGTTTGTATCACATCGGCTTTATGCCAAAGGTGATCAACATAATCGGCGGTGCTTTGCAGAAGTTTCTAGGCACAGGTCGTGCGGAGTCACTGTCTGCAACGGCAAACATTTTTGTTGGCATGATCGAAGCGCCATTGGTGGTTAAGCCTTACCTAAAACATATGACGGACTCACAACTGTTTGCTGTGATGGTATGTGGTTTGGCTTCTGTTGCTGGCGGCACGCTAGTGGGTTATGCATCGCTGGGTGTTGACCTAAACTATCTGATCGCTGCGGCATTCATGTCGGCACCAGCTGGTCTATTGATGGCTAAAATCTTAGTACCAGGCAGCCCAGAGGATGTTCAAGAAAATATTGAGTCTGGTGTAGAGATTCCACGAGCAACAAACGTAGTTGAGGCAATGGCAGATGGGGCTATGTCTGGACTTCGTATTGCCGTTGCGGTGGGTGCGACACTTCTAGCCTTTATCAGTGTGATTGCGATGCTGAATGGTTTGTTAGGTATTGTTGGTGGCTGGTTTGGCGTAAACCTAAGCTTCGAACTTATCCTAGGTTATGTGTTCGCACCCGTTGCATGGCTGATCGGTGTACCGTGGTCTGAGGCTGTTGTTGCAGGCTCGCTGATCGGTAACAAAATCGTTGTGAACGAGTTTGTGGCTTTCATCCAGTTAATGGACGTGAAAGACGCACTGAGTGAGCACTCAAAAGCGATCGTTACTTTTGCACTATGTGGTTTTGCCAACATCTCTACGATGGCCATTCTGATTGGTGGTTTGGGTAGCTTAGTTCCAGAGCGTCGTTCTTTCATCTCACAATATGGCTTCAAAGCGATTTGTGCGGGTGTGCTTGCCAACTTAATGAGCGCTGCGATCGCTGGCGTGGTGCTTTCTCTGTAGATAGATGATAAGTACAGAGTGGATGAGTCAGTCACTTTATTTCCCCTATAGTAAAGTGACTGATTAATCACACTAATATTCGGTTAGCATGAAAAAGAGAGCCTATAGTTTAATGACATAGGCTTTCTTGTTTCAGCAAATAGGTTTGTATCACAAGGTGTGGTACGAATTTTTTAGGGGCACAAATGGATTTGTCGATTACTTCTTCTTTGGCATTAATTGGACTGCTGTCTTTAACGTGTCAATTGTTAGGCTGGCGCTTACGTCTTCCTGCTATTCTTCCTCTTCTTATTGTCGGCCTACTTTTAGGTCCCGGTCTTAACATCCTTAATCCCGATGCCATTTTTGGTGACGTGCTATTTCCGCTGATTTCATTAGGTGTCGCTATTATTCTGTTTGAAGGTGCATTGACCCTGAATTTCAAAGAAATCAGAGGCCATGGTCGCATGGTGACACACCTCGTGAGTTTCGGCATGCTGATTACTTGGGCGTGTATCGTGGTGGGTGCTTATTACTTTGTGGACTTCAGTTGGCCATTAGCCGCTCTGTTTGCTGCCTTAGTGGTGGTGACGGGTCCAACCGTTATTGTTCCCATGCTGCGCAGCATTCAGCCCAAATCTTCGTTAGGCAGCATCTTGCGCTGGGAAGGGATAGTGATTGATCCGATTGGCGCTCTGTTTGCCGTTCTCGTTTACGAATACATTGTTTCTTCAGCCGATCCTACAAGCCATGTACTGTCGGCTTTGGGGCTGACTCTAGCCATCGGTTTAGGCTTAGGGTTCATCGGTGGCTATTTGATTGCCAAGATGCTGAAAGGGCATTGGGTTCCGCATTATTTGCGTAACGTGGCAGTCCTAACGTTGATGTTGGCGGCGTTCTCTTTTTCTAATGATCTGAGTGAAGAGTCTGGCCTATTAACCGTGACCATCATGGGTATCTGGCTCGCCAACGTGAAAGGCTTGGATCTTGAAGATATTATTGAGTTCAAAGAGACCTTAACCGTGTTACTCATTTCTGCCTTGTTTATCTTACTGGCGAGTAGACTTGATTCTGGGACTTTCCTTTCGATAGGTTGGGGCGGTATTGGCTTATTAGCGGTCGTCATGCTGGTGGCTCGTCCTTTGAGCGTGTGGATCAGCGGGATCGGCACGGATCTTACTTCAGCAGATAAATGGTTTTTGAGCTGGATGGCACCTCGCGGGATCGTTGCTGCCGCAGTTTCTTCTCTGTTTGCTATCAAACTTCAAGAGAAGCAATTGATTGAAGGGGCTGATCTACTGGTGCCAATGGTGTTCTTGGTCATCATCGGTACGGTTGTGATTCAAAGCCTTACCGCAAGTTGGTGGGCGAGAAGGTTGGGTGTGACTCAAGAGAAAGCGCAAGGGGTTATCTTCTTTGGTGCGACTCATTTTTCACGCCAGTTTGCCAAAGTGCTGGCGACACACAACATCAACAGTGTGCTTGCTGATACAAACTGGGAGAGCATTCGCTTAGCGCGTATGGATAATCTGAATGTTTATTTTGGTAACCCAGCCTCAAATCACGCAGAAAATAATCTGGAATTGGATGGGATAGGGCGCGCGATGATCGTCTCGCCTTATCGTCAAACCAACCCATTAGTCAGTATGCATTATCAAGATGAGTTTGGTGAAAACAAGGTGTTTGAGCTTGAATCGACAGAAACTAAACACGAAAGGCATTCAGTGAGTCGAGATGGTAACAGAAGCCTGTTTTCGGAAGGAATTACCTATTCCAAGCTTAATTCCTTGATGGCTCAAGGCAGCCAAATTAAGAGCACGGGATTGACCGATGCGTTTGACCTTAATGAGTTTAACGCGCTGTATCCTAAAGCGATTCCACTCGGTGTGATGACTGGTGGTGATTTCCGTTTAGTAACACAAGGTTCTGATTTGGAAAAACTCATATCAACGGAGTGTGCGATCATTAGTTTATTGCCGCCTTCTGAACAGACGGAAAAAGTCGAGATACCAGATAAGTAGCAACGAGCACTGCATCAGAAGCGAATTGCCTGATTCAAAAACGAATAGCTAAGTATCAAAAAAGCCGCAACGTTCATCACGTTGCGGCTTTCTAATTCTGCTCTAGCTTGTTTTACTCTAGGGCGAGGCAATTCATGCCAACGGTATTACTATCGAAGCTGTCATTGCGGACTATTTCGAGTGAAACTGCTCACAAGCGATCATTGTGTTCTCAATTAGGCTTGCTACAGTCATTGGACCAACACCACCCGGAACTGGTGTGATGAAGCTTGCGCTCTCTTTCGCGACATCGTATTCAACGTCGCCAACGAGTTTGCCAGATTCCAAACGGTTGATGCCTACATCGACCACAACAGCACCTTTCTTAATCCAAGCACCAGGAATGAAGTTAGGCTTACCAACTGCTACAACAACAACATCTGCTTGACGTACATGACCCTCAAGGTCTTTGGTGAAGCGGTGACATGTTGTCGTTGTACAACCGGCTAGAAGAAGCTCTAACGTCATTGGGCGACCTACGATGTTTGATGCGCCAACCACAACCGCGTGTTTGCCACGTAAGTCGATGTTATAACGGTCAAGCAGCGTAATGATGCCTTTAGGCGTACAAGAGCGAAGCTTAGGCATACGCTGAGCCAAACGACCTACGTTGTATGGGTGGAAGCCATCAACGTCTTTTTCCGGCGTGATGCGCTCAAGAACTTGAGTGCTATCAATACCAGCTGGTAGGGGAAGTTGAACAAGAATACCGTCAATCTCCGGGTCTTCGTTCAGTTGGTCTACCAGTGTTAATAATTCGTCTTCTGTAGCAGTGGCTGGCAAGTCGTAAGATTTAGATACGAAGCCAACTTCTTCACATGCTTTACGTTTACTTCCTACGTAAACCTGAGAAGCAGGGTCTTCACCCACTAAAACAACCGCTAGGCCCGGAGCGCGTAATCCAGCTTGAGTGCGAGCTTTTACACGAGCCGCAACTTCAGAGCGAACCGTTTGAGAAATTAGCTTTCCATCAATATTTTGAGCAGTCATGAATTTCCTTAGTATTGATATTCAAGTTAGTGGCTGATGTTTTTGGCGCATTATTCCAGAAAATCTTTTTGATTACCATCAAGCAAACGTTTGCTTTGTTCTATTTTCCAACACTTATAATTCTATTGCACTTTTTTTACTCACTTGGATCAGAATGTTACATAAAGCCGTTGCTTTACTGATTCGAATTCGTATAATCCTTCCCTGTAGCGCGCCCTTAGCTCAGCTGGATAGAGCACCTCCCTTCTAAGGAGGTGGTCGAAGGTTCGAATCCTTCAGGGCGTACCACTATTTAAAGAAACCCGATAACTCTCTGAGTTGTCGGGTTTTTTGCATTTCAGAACGACTTAATCGATCAAAACCATGTTTTGTATTTCGATGCCTCTGTCTTTTGTCTTTTGCTAAACGGCCACTAGCTGTGGGGTATATCTAAGACCTAACATACTGCACCCATCTTCCAAATAACCGTCGGTGACAACGTTGAATCCGAATTTACCATAGTAGTCTTTGAGATGTGCTTGTGCCGAAATAAAAATTGAACAGTCAGGGTACGCCTCGCGGGTTGCATCAAAGCTTACTTGCATCAGCTGATTACCAATCTGTTTACCTCGATAATCCTTTGCTACGATCACTCGCCCGATACAAACATCATCTGCATCAGAATCGAGCAGAGGGAGAACATCTACGGGGTATCCAAGCTTCTGAGCCATAATTCGACTGTAAGCTACTAGTTGCCCGTTCTCATAACCCATGACGTGATAGGTTTCTGGATGGCTATCTTTGCCGTCTAGATCACTATAGGGTGTGTTCATATCGACGATAAAAATATCGACTCTTTGCTGTAAGAAATCATAGAGCTCTTGAACTGACAGCTCCGAAAACTTTTTAACTCTCCACTCGATCATCACTTTTCTCCTTATTATTTTGGGCTACAACATAGATAGTATTCAAACCGAGTTCATTAACCTTTGTTAACTGGCCATGAAACTATTCAAAATCACCACTTTAAAGCACCACTCATTTCCCCTCGTTATTCATTTCATTCGGCTCATGTAATAGAAAGTTAAAATTGTTGGTTTTTTGGGGTTTACATCATTTGGTAATAAAGCCAATATGAATTCACGAAGAATAGACAAGTAAAGCTGTTAACCCGTAGGTTTAGGAATCAAACCTTCTGCTCAATGGCTGATTTAGAGGAAGTAATGGCAGGAAACAGTATCGGACAACATTTCCGCGTGACTACGTTCGGAGAAAGTCACGGTATCGCACTAGGATGTATCGTAGATGGGTGCCCACCAGGATTAGAAATTACCGAAGCAGACCTTCAAAGAGATTTGGATCGTCGTCGCCCAGGTACTTCTCGTTATACAACGGCTCGCCGTGAAGCGGATGAAGTAAAAATCTTATCAGGTGTATTTGAAGGCCAAACTACGGGTACTTCTATTGGTCTATTGATTGAAAATACAGACCAACGCTCTAAAGACTATTCCGAAATTAAAGACAAGTTCCGCCCTGGCCACGCTGATTATACCTACCATCAAAAGTACGGTGTGCGTGATTACCGAGGTGGTGGTCGCTCTTCTGCTCGTGAAACGGCAATGCGTGTTGCGGCAGGTGCGATTGCGAAGAAATACCTTAAGCAAGAATTTGGTGTTGAAATCCAAGCTTATCTTTCTCAAATGGGTGGTATCTCAATTGATAAAGTGGATTGGAACGAGATCGAAAACAACGCTTTCTTCTGTCCTGATGCCGACAAAGTACCTGAATTTGACCAACTGATTCGTGATTTGCTAAAAGAAGGCAACTCGATCGGTGCGAAGATTCAAGTAGTTGCGACTAAAGTGCCTGTAGGCCTTGGTGAGCCAATCTTTGATCGTCTAGATGCAGACATCGCGCACGCTCTAATGAGCATCAATGCGGTGAAAGGTGTTGAGATTGGTGATGGCTTCGATGTGGTTAATCAACGCGGCAGTGAACACCGTGATCCATTAACTCCAGAAGGCTTCAGCAGCAACCATGCTGGCGGTATCTTAGGTGGTATTTCTACTGGCCAAGATATTGTGGCAAGTATTGCACTTAAGCCAACATCAAGTATTACCGTTCCTGGTGACACTATCACCAAAGACGGTGAAGCAACGCAGCTAATTACTAAAGGTCGTCACGATCCATGTGTTGGTATCCGTGCGGTGCCTATTGCTGAAGCGATGCTGGCTATCGTGTTGCTTGATCACTTACTACGTCACCGTGGTCAAAACTTTGGTGTGACAACAGAAACGCCAAAAATCTAGTTCTGCTTCGTTTTATTCAGAACAGATTTGAAACTGATTTGAGAGAAATCAAAAAGGGTTGCTTCGTAATGAAGCAACCCTTTTTATATTCTGCGTCATTGAGAATATATTATACCAATCACAGTAAGTAAGTGATCAAAAATAGCGCAGGGAAAAGGCTTGAGAACAAGGCAGAATTTTTCGATAAGTAGTTATTCTACAATCAAAAATTCTAACGCAGTTATCGAACGTTTTAGCAAGCTAGGGTGACCAGTTATTTACTACGATTGGTATTACCTAATGCACAGAGCTTTCCGGATCAAGCTGGAACGAAGGCAAGCGCCATTTGAATCTCACTGCTGCCATGCGCAGTAAATAGCCTACAACCAATGTCACGATCGTCGCGGTCACATCGTTTATGCCTAGTTCAAGAAGACCTAAGTACAAGCCTGAAGCGACAAGGGCGACAGATGCGTACAACTCTTCATGCAAGACTAGTGGCGTTTGACGACAGATAAGATCGCGCAGCAGGCCACCAAACACGCCAGTCACTAATGCAGACACCATACAAATCATTGGGTGCAGACCCATGGTCATCGCTACCTTAGTACCAATGATACTAAATACGATAAGCCCCAACGCATCCAAACGAATGAACAAGCCTTTTAGCTTGATTACCCATTTGGCTAATCCCGTTGTGATAACACCAGCAATACAAGTGATCGCCAGATACTGGGGGTTTTCAACCCAGCCTAAAGGGTAATGGCCGAGTAAAATATCTCTTACTGTACCTCCGCCAATTGCCGTTGCACTCGCAACCAGCATTACACCAAACCAATCCATTTTTTGTTTGCCAGCACTGAGAGCACCGGTCATGGCTTCTGCCGTGATGCCAATGATATACAAAACACTTAGTAGCATTGCTGTAGCTCTATAATTTAGGTCTATAAATTGGAGTCTTATAGGCCATAGGGATATAAAAATGAAGCGCGAGTGTAGTAGTAAAAACGCAGATTGACGAATGAATATTTGTACCGTGAATAGGCATTTCAGATTAGCTAAACTAATCATTCACCTCAAAGTGGTGTAATCTGGGATCAGCAATCGATTGTCATCGTAAAGTATTATGATGAACCTAATGTCATTGCCAGTGATAGGGCTTTACCGAGTGCTTAAAAAAACGCAAAATGCCCCAGTTCTTTTTACTTAAATTTGATCTTATGACACACCAATACCCAGACATCATCGACATTTTCAATCAAACCTTTTTCGAGAGCTTCAATACTAAGCTAGAACTGGGAGCGGACGAGCCCATTTACCTGCCAGCCGATGAGGAGATTCCTCATCACCGTATCGTTTTTGCTCGTGGCTTTTATGCTTCAGCACTTCACGAGATAGCGCACTGGTGTGTGGCTGGTCCTGAGCGTCGCTTATTGGAAGATTTTGGTTACTGGTATGAGCCTGATGGCCGAACTGAGTCGGTTCAAGCTGAGTTTGAAAAAGTGGAAATTCGCCCACAAGCGTATGAATGGATCATTGCGACCAGCGCAGGCTTTCCTTTTAATGTTAGCTGTGACAATCTACACGGCGATTTTGAGCCAGATCGTTTGGCTTTTATGAACAAAGTACACAGCGAAGTCATGGGTATCTTTGAAGCTGGTCTGCCGCCTCGCGTGAAAATGCTCTCTGAAGCATTACGCAGCTTCTACGATGTAGAACCTTTATGTACTAGCCAATTTATTGTGAAATAAGAGAATATTATGATTATCGAATTTGAAGAAAAACTACTTGAATTAATTGATGCTCGCATTGAAAACGCATCAGATGATGAACTGTTTGCTGGTGGTTACTTACGTGGTCATATTTCTCTTTCAGTAGCTTCATGTGAAGAAGACGGCATTGAAGACGTAGCAGAAGTTAAATTGCGTATTGAGAAGAGCCTAGAAGACGCACGTTCTGAATTGACGCCAGCCGATCGTACGATCGTTAATGACCTTTGGGTTGAGCTGCAAAACCAAGCTTAATTTTAGTCGTTTAGCATTATTCGTCTAGCGCTATTCGCTCACAATTCTCCCTCCTCATTTTTGAGCGAACCAATAATTTGAGACTCATTCGAATTTTTTGAATGAGTCCGTTCAATCCTTGTGATGGTTCCATTTTCTGACTACGTTATTCTAATCCCACTTAACGGAATCACAGAAAAGGTCACATCATGAAAGTTATCGCATTCGGCGCAAGCACCAGCTCTACCTCTATCAACAAAACTCTAGCAACTTACGCAGCTAACTTGATTGAAGGTGCTGAAGTCAAAGTTCTAAACATCAACGATTACAACGTTCCTATGTTCAGTGAAGACACTGAAAAAGAGATTGGCCAAGCGGAAGGTGCTCAAGCATTCTTACGTGACCTAGCAGAAGCTGACGCATTTGTTATCTCTTTCGCTGAGCACAACGGCCACTACTCAGCGGCGTACAAAAACCTATTTGACTGGGCGACACGCATTGAGCGTTCAGTATTTGGCGAGAAACCTGCGGTTTACTTAGCGACATCACCAGGCCCTGGTGGCGCACAAACAGTACTTGGCGCAGCAACTGGTTCGGCTCCGTACTTTGGTGGTAACGTTAAAGCATCGCTTTCAGTGCCTAGCTTCTACGATAACTTTGATTTTGAGTCTGGTGCTATCAGCAACGAAGAGATCGCCCAACAGATTAAAGACGCGGTTGCTAAGCTGTAAATACTGCTCCGTTTAGAACATCAGTTTAGATCAACACGAACAACAAGAAGCCCGAGTGACATAATGTCGCTCGGGCTTTCTAGCTTTTAGCCTTTAGTTTTAGATATTTCTGATATTCAGAAACTTCAGATGTTCAGAATAGCTGAACTAGAAACTATGAATTTGATTTAGAGTGCTTGTCTGCAACCCATCCAGCCGTTAATGCTTTGCCTTTACGCAGTCTGCGCACCCACATTCTGCTTGGGTGAATTGCCTCAAGCACATCGACAGGTAAGGGAAGCGGATCGCCACAAATTTGCGATGCTAACACTTCAGCTAATAATGGCGCAGAGCTCAAGCCACGTGAGCCTAGCCCGATAAAGCAGTATAGGTTAGGGAAGCTTGCTACCGTTTGAATATCATCAACAGAGTGACGTTGCGGGTTGAAGTTATGCAGGTCTTGGTACTGTTCTTTGATTGATTCAAAATCGCCAACGTTTCCGACAAACGGAAGGTGGTCACGGCTTACGCTTCGGATACCTTGGCGCGCTAAATTGTCACTGGTGTCGACATCTTTTGTCCATGCTTGATCTGGTAGCGACCCATGTAGGCGCTCACCATTATGTTGCTGAACCTCAATATCAAACTCTTGGTCGATATTGGTCTTGTCGTAGTTCGCGCCAATACAGTGGTGACCATTATTTGGATTCTGTGGCGTCAAGTAACCATCAAAACACAACACCGTTTTTAGTTGACTGAGGTTTTCTGTAGTCGGAATATGACTCACTTGCCCTTTAACTGGCGTCAGAGGTACAGGGCGAGTTTGTTCAAACTGAGTGAATTTGTGTCCGTTCGCGACAACTACTTGGTCGTGTTTGGTTTGAATCTCACCTTGAGGTGTCTCAAGTGTCAGCAGCCATTGTTGTTCAGCTTCGAGCCACTCAAGTTTAGTTACTTGGTGTTGATAGTGCGCGCTCACTTGGTTGGTTTCTTCTAACTTACCAATCAAACTTTGAGTCAGTTGGAGAGGGCTTAACCAACCTCCCAGTGGAAAGTAGACACTCTCTTTATCGACTGGTAAGCCAATCTTTTCATTGGCTTGCTCTGGCGTCAAACGCTGAATCAGATCTGTGTGGAAATTGCCTTCTAACATGCGATTGAGCTTTTTAGTGGAGCCTTCATCCCACATCAAAATGTTCACGCCACACCAATTGTGATCGAAGTTTACTGATTGTGCTGCTTGATTAATAAATTGGCGGGCAAACAATAAGCCCGGACCAAATATTCTTGAAACATTAGATGTCGCTTCGCTGAGTAGCGGATAAATGGCACCTTGGTTGTTACCTGAGGCATTGCCTGCAGCTTGTGGGTGTTCACAATAAAGGGTGATGTTTTTACCACGTCGGCTTAACGTTTTTGCTAGCGCAGCGCTGGCAACACCACCACCGATAATGGCGATATCTTGTGAACCACTGTATTGAGCTAGGCCATACCAAGGTTTGATGTTGGTATGAGCGTGCTTTTCGTCAAGTCGGCCGGCAATCATTTCCCGCTTAGTACCAAAGCCTTTAACTTTTTTCATCGCAAAGCCAGCTTCGATTAAACCGCGGCGAACAAAACCGGCAGCGGTAAACGTTGCACAACTGCAATCTTGTTTTGCCAGTTTGGCCATGCCGTTGAATAGGTTTTGATTCCACATTTCAGGGTTTTTGCTTGGCGCAAAGCCATCTAAGAACCAAGCGTCAACCAAACCTTCCTGTGGAGTAGGCACGTTTGGCATACAATCTTTAATATCACCAAACCACAAATCAAGCGTGATAGCACCATCGCCCAACACAATGCGGTGACATTCGGGCAGGGCAATCGGGTAGTGTTCTTGGAGTTGTGTCGCATACTCCGCTAAATCTGGCCACGATTGGTGCGCTTTGATCAGATCATCTTTATTTAAAGGATATTTTTCAAAACTGATGAAATGTAACTCTTTGGTCATAGCTTGTGGGTTATCTTTAAGAAAAGCATCGAACCATTGCCAGACTGCGAGAAAGTTTAAACCTGTACCAAAACCGGTTTCAGCAATCACAAAACGGCGTTGTTGATGTTCAACCCAACGCTCTGGAAGGTGGTTTTGTTTTAAAAAGACGTAGCGAGTTTCTTCTAAACCGTTAACATTAGAGAAGTAAACGTCGTCAAATTGGTCTGAAACTGGCGTGCCAGACTCATTCCATTCCAGTTCTGCATTAGTAATTGAAGTCATAAAATCTATCATTTTGTGATTTGAAGCGATATGTTGGTAGGGATTGTACGAATTTCTAGGAAAGCTGACCACTTTTGTTAGGCTTCTTAGTTATCATCTAGCTGAATTTAGAATTATAGGAATGTCACATGAAACGAGTCGTAATCACCGGTATGGGTATTGTTTCAAGTATCGGTAACAACGTCGAAGAAGTTTTAGCATCACTGAAAGAGGGTAAATCAGGTATTACCGCTTCAGAGCAGTTCAAGGAAAATGGCTTGCGCTCTCAAGTATGGGGTAACCTAAAAATGAACCCTGCTGACCATATCGATCGCAAAAAAATGCGCTTTATGGGTGATGCAGCGGCATTCGCTTATCTTTCAATGGAGCAAGCAATTGCTGACTCTGGTTTAACTGAAGATCAAGTATCTAATGACCGCACGGGTATCGTAGCGGGTTCAGGTGGTGCTTCATCTCTAAACCAAGTAAACGCAGTAGACATCATCCGTGAAAAAGGCGTGAAGCGCGTTGGCCCATACATGGTTCCACGTACAATGGCTTCTACGGTTTCTGCTTGTCTAGCAACACCTTTCAAAATCCGTGGTGTGAACTACTCTATGAGTTCTGCATGTGCAACATCTGCACACTGTATCGGTCACGCAATGGAGCTTATCCAACTTGGTAAGCAAGACGTAGTATTCGCTGGTGGCGGTGAAGAACTAGATTGGTCTCTGACTATGATGTTCGACGCAATGGGCGCACTTTCTACTAAGTACAACGACACGCCAGAATTGGCTTCTCGTACTTACGATGCTGACCGTGACGGTTTCGTTATCTCTGGTGGCGGCGGTATGCTAGTTATCGAAGAACTTGAGCACGCTGTTGCTCGTGGCGCAAAAATTTACGGTGAGATCGTGGGTTACGGCGCAACTTCAGATGGCTACGACATGGTTGCTCCTTCTGGTGAAGGCGCGGTTCGTTGTATGAAGATGGCAATGCAAAACGTTGATGGCGTTGACTACGTGAACACTCACGGTACTTCAACTCCTGTAGGTGACGTTAAAGAACTTGGCGCAATCCAAGAAGTCTTTGGCGGCAACAGCCCTGCAATCTCAGCAACTAAAGCGATGACAGGTCACGCTCTAGGTGCGGCTGGTGTACACGAAGCAATTTACTCAACGCTAATGCTTGATAACGGCTTCATCGCACCAAGCATTAACGTTGCAAACCTAGACGAAGCGGGCGAAGGCCTAGACATCGTAACCGAAGCTCGTGAACAAGAGCTAACAACGGTTATGTCTAACAGCTTTGGTTTCGGCGGTACGAACGCAACGCTAGTAATCAAAAAATACCAAGGCTAATTGAAGCTGAGGTTCAATTAATAAAAGGTTAATCGTTAGTGGGTGATGTGAGTGCTGATTCAACACGCACAGGTCGCTCATTAATCCTGACCAACAGAACAAAGCTTTTTAAACATAGATTTTCAAACGTGTTTTTTAACCCTAGCTTTATAAGCTTCGCTTTAGAAAATAGTTTTTTAAATTTGAGTTTAGAAATTGAAAGGTTTCCAGAGCTTGATCAGTACTGGCTTTGGTTAGTACTGGTTGAACAGACGCAAGACTCTGTCTCCTGGAGAGCGAGATAGGATCCTTTTGTTCTGGATGTTTGCCCGATTGTTTATTCAATCGGGCATTTTTCGTTTTAGTCTTCTGACTTTTGCTTTTTGATTTTAGGTCTTGGTTATTATTTCTGTTCTTGTTTGTGCAGACTAGGCGATTCAGCCCTTTATTTATAATGTATTCCAATTGCGACTCGACACCGTGTGTGGAATTTTGCACAATCATTTCAATTCACATTTAAGGTCGACAGACCCCAACGAAAGTACCTTCCCAATGAAAATCTTAATCGATGAAAATATGCCTTATGCTGAAGCGCTTTTTAGCCAGCTAGGTGAAGTGACAATGAAGTCCGGTCGCACATTAACTGCTGACGACCTAGTTGACGTAGACGCTTTGATGATTCGCTCTGTCACCAAGGTGAACGAGTCATTGATCAGTAAAGCCAACAAGCTTAAGTTTGTTGGAACCGCAACAGCTGGTATGGATCACGTTGACCAAGAATTGATGAAAGAGCGTGGCATTTTCTTCACCGCAGCCCCAGGCTGTAACAAGGTGGGTGTGGCTGAGTATGCGTTCAGCGCGATGATGGTGTTGGCTCAGCAACAAGGTTTCTCTGTATTCGAAAAAACGGTCGGTATTATCGGCTGTGGACAAGTGGGTAGTTATTTAGCGAAATGCCTTGAAGGCATTGGCATTAAAGTATTGCTGAACGATCCTCTAAAACAACAAGAGGGTGATGCTCGCGAGTTTACTGAATTAGATACTCTGCTTGAGCAGTCAGACGTCATCACTCTGCATACGCCAATCACTAAGACAGGTGAGTTCCCAACGCATCATTTGATCAATGAGCAAGTACTGAACAATTTACGTGCTGACCAAATTCTGATTAATGCGGCTCGTGGCCCAGTTGTTGATAACCAAGCGTTAAAAGCTCGCTTGCAAAAAGCCGATGGTTTCACTGCCGTTCTTGATGTGTTTGAGTTTGAACCTGAAGTCGATTTTGAGCTACTTCCACTGCTTGCTTTTGCAACTCCTCACGTAGCGGGCTACGGTTTAGAGGGTAAAGCACGTGGTACCACGATGATCTTCAACAGTTATTGTGAGTTTTTAGGTACTGAACAGCGTGCTTATGCAAGCGACCTTCTGCCGACAGCACCAGTGCCTCAAATGAAATTAGATAGAGCTTGGGATGAAGCAACACTGCACAATTTGACTCAGTTGATCTATGATGTGCGCAAAGACGACGCCTTATTCCGTCGCAATATCTCTACGCCGGGTTCTTTTGACAAGATGCGTAAAGAATATTGGGACCGCAGAGAGTACAGTGCAGTCGAGTTAACGGGCGACGAATCTTGTAATTTAACGCCGTTATCTAAACTCGGTTTTATGGTAAAGCCAACTTTATAAAAGAGAGAAACAATGAGCCAAGAATTTAATATTGCTATTTTAGGTGCGACTGGTGCGGTTGGTGAAACCATTCTTGAAGTACTTAAAGAGCGTAAATTCCCTGTCGGTGAAATGCACTTACTAGCAAGTGAACGTAGTGAAGGCAAAACTTCCCGTTTTAACGGCAAAACAATACAAGTACAAAATGTAGAAGACTTCGACTGGTCTCAAGTACATATTGCGTTTTTCTCTGCAGGTAGCGAGCTTTCAGAACGTTGGGCTCCAATCGCCGCTGACGAAGGTGTGGTTGTTATCGATAACACCTCACGTTTCCGTTACGAATACGATGTTCCTCTGGTTGTGCCTGAAGTGAATCCTGAAGCGATTGCTGAGTTCCGTAACCGCAATATCATTGCGAACCCGAACTGTTCTACTATTCAGATGGTAGTAGCACTTAAACCGATTCACGATGAAGTGGGCCTTGAGCGTATTAACGTTTCAACTTACCAATCTGTGTCTGGTGCAGGTAAGCCGGGTATCGATGAGCTAGCAGGTCAAACGGCTAAGCTTCTTAACGGTATGCCAGCTGACAAGTCAGCGTTCTCACAGCAGATCGCGTTCAACTGTATTCCTCAAATCGATGAATTTACAGAGAACGGCTACACACGTGAAGAAATGAAGATGGTTTGGGAAACTCAAAAGATCTTTGCTGATTCATCAATCACGGTGAACCCGACTTGTGTTCGTGTTCCTGTGTTCTATGGTCACGCTGAATCTCTACACATTGAAACTCGCGCGCCAATCGGTGCTGAGCAAGTTATTCAGCTTCTAGAGAACACGGAAGGCGTTGAAGTTTTCCAAGCTCTAGACTTCCCAACTCAGGTTCGTGATGCTGGTGGTAAAGACCACGTAATGGTTGGTCGTATTCGTAACGACATCAGCCATCACAGCGGTGTGAACATGTGGGTTGTCGCTGATAACGTTCGTAAAGGCGCAGCAACAAACGCAGTTCAAATCGCTGAAGTTCTGATTCGCGATTACTTCTAAGCTTCACTGCTTTGATAAACAAGCCTCACTCTTTTAGTGGGGCTTTTTTAATCGATTGAAAATATTGTTAGTCAAATTGTGTGAAATTGCTGCGAATATTGTCGCTGCAACACATTTTTTGTTTTCATCTCTATAGCTTTACGTCGTTTATCCGATATATTTAACAGTTCATCAATTTATTCGAATTTAAGCACCTAGCTGAGCCTTTTATGTTTCAATTTTTCAAGCCGTGGTTAATGCCTTTTGCCATTCTCATGGCGACTCAGATTTCCGTTGTTCGTGCAGATTCCATTCGAGTTGTAGGGCCTAATGGCCAGATACAATCAGCGCCTACGTTTTCCGAACCTCTTCAAAGAGCACAGTTGAATCGTGCTGGGCCTTCTCGTTTTTACGGCCCAACTTTGGGGTCGGAAACATTGTGGTCAATTGCCTCAAAGTTACGCCCTGATAATTCCGTTTCAGTTCAGCAAACCTTGTTGGCTATTTATCGTCTAAATCCACAAGCGTTTGAAAACCAGAATATCCACAGCTTGCTGCCTGCCAGTAATTTACGAGTGCCTTCTTTAGAGCAAGCTCGTGCAAGTTCTACACAGCAAGCCGTTAACATCATGAATGCGCACCTTGCTAAGCTCGATGCTCCTGTGACTAAACCCGCAGTGTCAAAGCCAAAACCAGCGCAAGGGTCAAGCCGTCCTGATGCAAGCTCAAACAATGTTGTTCCTGCAAAGCAAGTAAGCACTGCTGAAGCCGCTAAAAAACCATTGTCTCCAACTCAATCATCTCTAGCTCAATCGGCTCCAACCCGAGAGATGAACAAGCTAGAGAAACAGCTAGAGCTTTCAGAAACTGAGCTATTGTCACTTGAAGAGAAAAACCATCAACTTCGTCTGATGTTGTCGAATGTTCAATTGGAAGTAGATGAGCTAAAAACAGAACTTAGTGATGAAGATCGCATTCGTAGCGAAGTGGAAAAGCTGCTTGATGAAGAGCGTAGAAAGAACGCTGAGATTGCAAAAATGGCTCCAAGTGCCATGGATCAATTGTTATCAAATGGTTGGCTAGTTACTGCTCTTGCGGTTATTCCAGGCCTTCTACTTGGTCTTATCATAGTGATTTTGTTGGGGCGCCGGTCTAAAAATGATGAGCAGCAGCCGACACAAGACCAACCAATTCAATCAGATGCAAGTAGCGTCGCGCCTATCGCTTTAGGCGACGAGATGGACGACTTTGATAATGAATTGTCTTTAGACGATGAACAATTTGGCAATGAAGATGATGCTGATAAGTTATTTGATGACCAAGCATCGCCTGAAGAAGATGTATTTGCAGGTTTAGATGATTCTGATCTCGATTTTAATCTCGATGATGACGATGATGATCCATTTGCGAGTATTGGCGAAAATGGTGACTTAGACACTAACTTCGATGATCTGGAGTTAGACAGCAGTAACGGCATTAGTGTCAATGGCGATGACAAGGCGCTTGGTCTTGAAGAGATGGAGCGCGCACTTGATAAAACATCAGAAAGCGAACTCGGTTCTGATGAGGCCGACTTTGATCTTTCGGATGATAACTCAATGTCGAATGAAGATATTGAATCGCTACTATCACAGGATTCTGAGACTGAAGATCTAGGCTCTAACGAACTAGACCAATCTCTATTAGACGATCTATTTGCGCTTGATGATGAAGATGATGATAGCTTCGATATTGATGCTTTAATCTCAGAAGAGCAAAGTGATTCAATTTCTAATACCGAAACATCAGCAACCGATGATTTTGACATTGATGCGCTTATCTCTGAGCAACAGAGCGATACTGCACCTGCGGGTGTGAGCAACGATGAATTTGATATCGATTCGTTGATCTCAGAGCAGCAGACGTCACAACCTTCATCTCCTAGTGTAGAAGATGATATTGATGACATCTTCGCTCAGGTTGCGGCTCAGAACGATCAAGTCAATGAGCCAATGAATCTCGATAATGATGACGAGGTTGCTGAGAATCTAAACAGCGCTTTGGCGTCTGATGATGATATCGATAACATCCTTTCTCAGTTTGATCTGCCAACCGAAAGTGAAGAAAATCAAGGCAGTGTCGACCTGCTCGATGAGCAATTGACAGGGGATGATGTTGATCTCAGTAATTCAACAGATCTCCTAGATGATATGTTGGAAGATGAATCGGATGATGAGTCTGAGAGTGATCCTCTAGGTTTTGACTCATTATCTGAACTCGAAGAACTCTCAGGCTTGTCGACCGATGATGAGCTAGATATTTCGGAAGACAGTACTGAAACCTTGGATGAGTTGATTGATGATTCTGATGATGACTTTGAACTCGATGCCGAGAGCACAGACTTACTAGATGATTTTCTAGACGATGACGCCAATGATGCTCAACTTACCGTCGAAGGTGACGAGACGTTAGATGAACTGCTAGGTAATGATCTATCAGTCGGTGAAACCGATGAACAAGATTCAGACTCTTTAGACCCATTTGATGATCTACTGACAAGTGGCATTGAAGACGAGCTTGAACCTGAAGGGAAGGCGTTTGATAAAGAGTTAGACGAAGCCTTTGGTTTTGACAACGCCAGCGATGAGTCCGAAAAGGATTCAGACGTCGAGCTTACTCCGTTAACCTCAGAAACACCTGAAGTTGAGTCTGAGCAAGCATCGGACATTAATGCAACACCACAAGCTGAAGTCGTTAGTGATGGATCGTTAGATTCGGAAATGATTCAAGACAGTGCTGACGTTAAGCCAGAAAATGATGAAGCCTTTAATCGTGATGACTTTATCGATGATTTATTCGGTGTCGCGCCGGCAACAGATGCGTTACTTGATGACTCGCTAGAAACAACAGACGAAGCATTGATTGATGAGTTAATGACTTCTGATGACAATGATTTATTGCCAGCGGCAGAAGAGCCTGTTGAGTCATTAATTGAAAATACGATTGAACCAGAGCCGAAAGAAGCCGACGCCCAAGAACAGCGTGAAGACATCGCTGCTAGTTATGAAGAGCAAGTATCGCCATCGTCTTTAAATGATATCTCTGAAGATGATGAAGAGACGGTTGAAGACTGGTTAGCCGAAGCTATAGACGATGTAGAGTCGCCTGCGAATGTTGCCTCTGATTTTGACTTTGAACCGAAAATCCAAGGTAGCGATCAGTTTGAAGATGTCGTTGAATCCTTGCCAGAGCCAGAGCCAGAGCCAGAGCCAGAGCCAGAGCCAGAGCCAGAGCCAGAGCCAGAGCCAGAGCCAGTTCGTGCTGCACATATGCCAGAGATCGTTCCAAATGAATTCGGTGTGCCAGAAGACGATGATTGGCTGATTGAAGATGACACGGCTCAACAAGAAACATTGGCACAAGTTGATGAAGTAGCGGAAGAGCCGGTGGTTCCTGCTGTTGAGTCTCAGTTAGATACTGAACCTCAGTTAGACCATGAGCCGCAAGTTGAAGCTGCACAACAAGTTGAAACCGAACCTCAAGTAGAAGCAACGGAACAAGCTGAAGCGGTAGAGCAAGAAGGCGAAGACGAGTTCTCGATTGATGATTTTGATCTTCCAGAGTTTGGTGAAGAAGATGCATTGGCGGAAGCTGAAGTAATACCAGAACCAGTTGCTCCTACTGTTGATTCTCAACTAGATGCTGAACCTCAAGCAGAATCGGCACCGCAAGTTGAAGCTAAGGGACAAGCTGAATTTCTAGGGCAAGAAGGCGAAGATGAGTTCTCGTTTGATGATTTAGAGCTTCCAGAGTTTGGCGAAGAAGATGCGTTGGCGGAAGTGGTTAGCGAACCGGATGAAGCGCAGTTAGAGCAAGATCTTGCTCCAGAGTCCGAAAAGTTTGAGTTCGATGACCTTGACCTGCCTGAATACGATGAAGAGAGCGCAAAAGCGGATTCAGTCTTAGATGACATCGAACAAAGCAGTGCTGAGCCTGTAGCAGAAGAGCAAGGCGTAGAGCTCGATGAGTTTGATTTGCCGGAATACGGTGAAGACGAAGCTATCTCTGATGCGTTTGCTGAGAAACCAACGCCACTGACTTCTTTCAGCCCACAGGGTGAAGAACAAGATGCGCTGCATGATTTATTTTCAAACTCGCAGAGTTTTAGTCATGGTGATGACTTCTCGGATACAGAAGATTTCTCAGACGCAGAAGGCTTCCCAGGTGCAGAAGAGCCTGATTTGGCTAGTTTTACACAACCTGATGAATCACTCGATTCTCCGTCAGAATTAAGCCCAGTACCTTCTGAGTTAAGCTCAGTGCCTACAACAGTTCAAGACGATTTGTTAGAAGGTTTTGAGGATTTTGATGAGACAGCATTAGCTGAATTACTTTCTGAAGATGTTCAAGACTCTGTCGACAGCATGTTCGACAAGCCACTGGATGCTACATCGATTGATAGTGCAGGGCTCGATATTGACGCTATGCTTGAAGTTGGCGGCGAAGACTGGAAAGGCTTCAACCTAGCTCCTGAGCAGCAATCTAGCACGCGTAATGATGTGCCTGATGATCAACAGGAGATTTGGGCGTCGGCAGATCAACAAGCTGAACCAAAAATCAAACAAGAGAATTGGGCTCAACAAGACAACCTAACCGAGTCAGACAAAGGTCGTGATAAGCAATACATGACGATTGATGAGCTGATGGCTCAAGTTGAGCAAGAAGGCGAAGACGCGATTAATCCAGATGACGAAGAGTTGAAGCTAGATGTTGGCCTAAATGAATTCCCAGACGTTATCGGTGACATTGGTAATTACGATGTCGACAGCAACGCAGAAGCCGCTGGTAAGCTCGATTTGGCTAAAATCTACATCGAGATGAGTGACTCACAAGGTGCAATTAAGCTTCTAGAAGAGGCTATCGTTGACGGCAGTGATGATATTCGTCGAGAGGCAAAGAATCTTATCGATACGTTAAACGGTCGATAAATTCAAAAAATTATAAAGGGTAGCGTTGGCTACCCTTTATTTTAGGGCGATACAGTTAGCGTCTATTTTATTTAGCTTGCTAAAACCACCGTCTAGGCGGTAGTGATTGTTTATTGAAGTTTTAGCCCCATCCTATTTGGGCTAGCACTCATTTCCGTATATACTTCTCGCCCATTTTCAAAGAGAACAAGAACATGAAAATTGCTTTAGGTATTGAATATAACGGTACCCACTACTTTGGTTGGCAGCGCCAACGAGACGTGAAAAGTGTCCAAGAAGAATTGGAAAAGGCTCTTTCAGTTGTCGCGAATCACCCTGTAGAAGTTATGTGTGCTGGTCGCACAGATGCCGGTGTTCACGGTACGGGACAAGTCGTTCACTTTGAAACTAATGTCGATCGTAAAATGGTTGCATGGACAATGGGCGCAAATGCCAACATGCCAAAAGATATTGCCGTTCGTTGGGCAACAGAAGTGAATGAGGATTTCCATGCTCGTTTTTCTGCAACAGCACGCCGTTATCGCTACATTATCTTTAACCATGCTCTACGTCCTGGCATTTTGAATTCAGGTGTGAGCCATTATCATGGTCACCTTGATGAGAAAAAGATGCATGAAGCGGGTCAGTACTTACTTGGTGAGAATGACTTTACTTCGTTCAGGGCAACACATTGTCAATCTCGTAGCCCATGGAGAAACATGATTCACTTAAACGTGACTCGTCATGGGCATTACATAGTGATCGATATTAAAGCGAATGCGTTTGTTCACCATATGGTGAGGAATATTACTGGTAGCCTAATTGCGGTAGGTAAAGGTGATCAAAAACCAGAGTGGATTCAGTGGCTTTTAGAGGCTAAAGATCGAAAAGTGGCAGGCGCGACAGCGAAAGCGGAAGGCTTATACTTAGTCGATGTTGATTATCCTGAACATTTTGGACTACCAAGAGAGCCTATTGGCCCTCTATTTTTGCCGGATAATTTGAACTAAATGTGAGACTTAGGTTCAAAAAATATTACGGTTTCGTGCGTAAAATAGTCACGGAAAATAGGTACAACCAGTTTTTTATCTACAGTCGCTGTTTTATGTGCTTTAATTCCCGGCATAATTCCCAAATTTATTTCTTTCGCAATCAAGCGGAGGAATCGAAACAAAAAGGTCTTCCATGAGTTGGCTTGAAAAGATTTTAGAAAAAAGCAACATCGTAACATCTCGTAAAGCGTCAATCCCTGAGGGTGTTTGGACTAAATGTACTTCTTGTGAGCAGGTTCTTTACCATGCTGAACTAGAGCGTAACCTAGAAGTATGTCCAAAATGTGACCATCACATGCGTATGAAAGCACGTCGCCGTCTGGATACATTCCTAGACAAAGGTGAGCGTGTTGAACTAGGTACTGATCTTGAGCCACAAGACAAACTGAAGTTTAAAGACTCTAAGCGTTACAAAGAACGTATCTCTGTTGCTCAAAAGAACAGTGGTGAAACAGACGCATTAGTTGCAATGAAAGGCGAACTGCTTGGTTTACCTATCGTTGCGTGTGCGTTTGAGTTCTCATTTATGGGCGGCTCAATGGGTTCTGTTGTTGGTGCTCGTTTTGTGAAAGCGGTAGATGCAGCTATTGAGAACAACTGTGGTTTAGTTTGTTTCTCTGCAAGTGGTGGTGCTCGTATGCAAGAGGCATTGATGTCTCTCATGCAAATGGCAAAAACCAGTGCTGCTCTAGAGCGTCTATCTGCGAAAGGCCTACCGTTTGTTTCAGTAATGACTGATCCAACAATGGGTGGCGTTTCTGCAAGTTTAGCAATGCTTGGCGATATCAATATCGGTGAACCAAAAGCGCTTATCGGTTTTGCTGGACGTCGTGTAATCGAGCAAACTGTACGTGAAGATCTTCCTGAAGGTTTCCAACGCAGTGAGTTCCTACTAGACCACGGTGCTATCGACATGATCGTTGACCGTCGTGAGATGCGTCAGCGCGTTGCAAGCCTTGTTGCTAAAATGACCAATCAGCCTTCACCATTAGTAGTTTCTGTGAACGATTCACCGAATGAAGCTGCTTATGAAGTACCAGAAGCGCCAGAAAAAGGGTAAAGTACCTTCTAACAAACCTACTTAATTATGGTTATGAGTTAGATGAGTCAACAACCTATTCCTCAAGCCACATCCTCTTTGGAGATGTGGCTTGATTATTTATCAAACATCCACGCAAGCGCTATTGATCTTGGTTTAGACCGAGTTCAAGCTGTCGCCTCTAAGGCAAACCTCACCAAACCTGCTCAACATGTTATTACTGTTGCTGGAACCAACGGCAAGGGCTCAACATGTGCACTCATGGAAGCTATTCTATTGGATGCTGGTTACTCTGTTGGTGTCTACAGCTCCCCTCACTTAATTCGCTATAACGAACGTGTTCGTATCAATGGCAAAGATCTGTCTGATCAAAAGATGGTTCAGTCTTTCGATTTCATTGAGAAAGAACGTGGTGAAATCAGCCTTAGCTTTTTTGAATATGGCACTTTAGCAGCGTTACGTGCTTTTCAAACCGAAGCGGTTGACGTTGTATTGTTAGAAGTGGGTCTAGGCGGACGTTTAGACGCGACCAATATCGTTGAACATGACGTTTCTGTGATTACTAGTTTGGCTGTCGACCATGTTGACTGGCTAGGTGATGACATTAATGTGATCGGTTTTGAGAAAGCGGGCATTTATCGTAGCGGTAAACCCGCTATCTGTGGTCAACCCAAGCCACCAGCTACGGTTGCGGCACACGCTGATGATATTAACGCTGAGTTCTACCAAGTAGGGATTCAATACACCTATGATGTAGATGGTGATACTTGGAACTGGCGCAGTGGCGCATTCCAGTTAGAATCGCTACCTATCCCAAGCTTACCGCTGCCGAACGCAGCCACCGCACTGATGGCATTAGGTACTTCAGAACTAAGCATTAGTGATGTGAACGTTGTTAACGGTATGAAGAATGCGCAGCTTCCTGGGCGTATGCAGCAAATTAGCGAACAACCGGTGATTGTGCTTGATGTAGCACACAACCCGCATTCTGCTGAGTACTTTGCGCAGCAAGTCGCGAAGAAGTATGCAGGCAAAAATTTACACGTTGTAGTCGCCATGCTTCATGACAAAGATATCCCCGCGACATTGGAAGTATTAGCTCCAATAACAACACATTGGTACCCAGCTTCGCTGAAAGGCCCACGAGCCGCAACAGCCGCTGAATTGTGTCAAAGCTTACCTGAAGGTGTAGAGCAGTATTCAAACCCTGTTGTAGCGTTTGAAGCGGCTTTAGCTTCTGTTATAGATGACGATGTTGTGTTGGTTGTCGGTTCTTTTCATACCGTGGGTGAAGTGTTGGAGCATTGGCAGAAAAAAGGAAACTAAATGGCAAGTAAATTCCAAAGCCGATTAGTCGGCACCATCATTTTAGTGGCCATTGGCGTGATTGTATTGCCCGATGTGCTGGATGGTAAGAAGCTCCACTATAAAGAAGAGTTTGCAAGCATTCCGATTAAGCCTGAGCTTGATAGTAATGTTGAAGTGTTTGAAGTACTCGATCCTGTTGAAGATCAGATTGCACTGCCGGACTCTCCGGTTGAGCAAGTGGTTGAAAGTGGTCGTACTGATAATTCAAATACGCAAACTGCGTCGGCTTCCAGTAACAAAGAAGCGGATAAAGTGGCGGTGGTGGTTAAGCCGGTACCTGAAAAAAATGAATACCAAGACAGTGCTTGGATTATTCAATTGATGGCTTTGAAGAATGCTGACAACGCAAAAAACGTTGTTAAGGATTTACAGAAGCGTGGTTATCAGGCTCATACCAAGCAAGAAAAAACATTTACGCGAGTAATTATTGGCCCGGATGTTTCTAAATCCAAACTTGAGCGACAAATTAAGGAATTAGAAAAAATTACGGGTTCAAAAGGCCAATTGCTCAAATTTAAACCGTTAAATCCATAAGAAAACGTTTGCGTCAGCATTTTTTCTGTTAAAATGCGCGCCAACTTAAGATGAAGAATTCATGAATTGGTTAGATTTTGTCATTTTAGGCGTGATCGGCTTCTCTGCCGTGATCAGTTTAGTTCGCGGTTTCGCTAAAGAAGCGTTGTCACTTGTTATTTGGTTTGGAGCATTTTTTATTGCTAGCCAGTACTACGCTAAATTAGCAATGTACTTCACCAATATTGAAGATGAGATGTTTCGAAACGGAACTGCGATAGCAGCATTGTTTGTTGCAACGTTAGTTGTTGGTGCCTTAGTTAACTATGTCATCGGGCAGCTAGTTCAGAAAACAGGCCTGTCGGGTACAGACAGAATCCTCGGTGTCGTCTTTGGTGGCTTACGTGGTGTTTTGATTGTTTCTGCAGTGTTGTTTTTCATGGATGCGTTTACTGCATTCCCAAGTTCTGAGTGGTGGAAGAATTCGCAATTGGTTCCGGAGTTTAGCCGAATCATTGCGCCGTTCTTCGAGCATTTACAAGCAACATCTAGTTTCTTATCTGGCGCGCTTTAGCGCCAGTTAATGTCGAAAATCGAGGATTAGGACATGTGTGGTATTGTTGGAATCGTGGGTTCAACACCTGTAAACCAGTCTATTTATGACGCTTTAACGGTATTGCAGCATCGTGGCCAAGATGCCGCTGGTATTTGTACCATAGAAAGCAATCGTTTCCGTCTGCGTAAGGCGAACGGTTTAGTTAAAGATGTTTTTGAAGCAAAACACATGCAACGCCTCCAAGGCAACGTGGGTATTGGTCATGTTCGTTATCCTACAGCGGGAAGTTCTAGTGCTTCTGAAGCTCAACCTTTCTACGTAAACTCTCCATTTGGCATCACGCTGGCGCACAACGGTAACCTAACGAATGCAAGTGAAGTTCGTGAGAAGTTGTTCGAAAAAGACCGCCGTCATGTCAACACAACCTCTGACTCTGAAGTTCTACTAAACGTATTGGCTCATGAGATCGATACCGTAAAAGGGAACGTGACTTCAGACGACGTTTTCCGCGCAGTTGCAAACGTGCACCGCACTATTCGTGGTGCTTACG
The DNA here is from genome assembly GCF_024347315.1 of Vibrio atlanticus. Lineage (NCBI taxonomy): Bacteria > Pseudomonadati > Pseudomonadota > Gammaproteobacteria > Vibrionales > Vibrionaceae > Vibrio > Vibrio atlanticus. The sequence continues at coordinate 1,038,961 of NZ_AP025460.1, forward strand.
CAGTGACAGCGATGATCATCGGCCACGGCATGATCGCATTCCGTGACCCGCATGGTATTCGTCCACTGTGTCTTGGTAAGCGTGAAATTAACGGTAAAACAGAGTACATGGTTGCGTCTGAGTCAGTAGCGTTAGACGCTGTTGGTTTTGATTTTATGCGCGATGTTGCTCCTGGTGAAGCTATCTACGCAACATTCGATGGTGAGCTTTTCACTAAACAATGTGCAGACAACCCACAACTAAACCCATGTATTTTTGAGTTTGTTTACTTTGCTCGTCCCGATTCATTCATCGATAAAATTTCGGTTTACAGCGCACGCGTTGAGATGGGTGAGATGTTAGGTAAGCGTATTAAAGAAGAGTACGCAGACCTAGACATTGACGTGGTTATTCCAATTCCTGAAACATCAAATGATATTGCTCTACGAATTGCTCAAGCGATTGATAAGCCATATCGTCAAGGTTTCGTGAAAAACCGTTACGTTGGCCGCACGTTTATCATGCCTGGTCAGCAACAACGTAAGAAGTCGGTTCGCCGTAAACTCAACGCGATTCGTTCTGAGTTTAAAGGTAAGAACGTTCTACTGGTTGATGACTCGATTGTTCGTGGTACAACATCAGAGCAGATCATTGAGATGGCTCGTGATTCTGGCGCAAACAAAGTCTTCATGGTTTCTGCCGCTCCGGAGGTTCGCTTCCCTAACGTCTACGGTATTGATATGCCGAGCGCGACAGAGCTGATTGCTCATGGTCGTGATAACGAAACGATTTGTAAGCAGATTGGCGCAGACGCATTGATTTTCCAAACACTACCAGACTTAATCTCTGCAGTAGGTATGGGTAATCAAGACATCTCTCGTTTTGATACCTCCGTATTCAACGGTGAGTATGTAACGGGCGATATCGACCAAGCGTACCTAGATTTCCTAGACTCTTTACGTAATGACGATTCAAAGGTTGAGCGTGAGATCCAACAAGATTTGGCTAACTTAGAGCTACATAACGAAGGCGCTTAGCGTACTCATAAAAATGAGTAATAAAAAACCAGAGCATCGACTCTGGTTTTTTTGTTTGCTGGGAAGGGGATTGAATCTTAGTGAATGTGGTATGCGATCACAAAATCGATAAACAATCTAACCTTCTCTGGCAGGTGGTCTTTGTGGTTGTAAAGCATGTAAATATCACGAGGGTTAGCGCTCCAGTCCTCTAAGACTTGCACTAAGCTGCCATCTTCAATGTATTCGCGGATCATAACGTCGGGCATTAGGGTGATACCTAGGCCTTCTGAACATGCTTGTCTCACGACATTGAGCGCATTCGCGTTGAAACGGCCTTTCTCGCTATTCACCACCGTCTCTTCATTCGAATTACTCAGCTGCCACTTAATCAGCGGATAGCCTTTAAGTAGCGAATGATTCGCGAGCTCTTCTGCATGACTTGGTGCCGGGTTCTTCGCTAAGTAGTCAGGACTTGCGATAAGAATATCTTTTACTTCACTGATTTTTCGAGCGATTAGACTTGAATCACGTTGTGGACCTACTCTGAAAATCACGTCCCACTCGGTTGGATCAAGCTGATCGGCTTGGTTGTTCATCATCAGCTCAATATTAATATCAGGATATTGAGTCATGAATTCACTGAACATCGGCATCATCATGCGCTTGGTCAGGTTTGAGGGTGCCGTAATGCGAATCTTACCGGAAGCTCCTTTACAAACGTCAGTCAGTTCTTCTGCAGTAGAAGATAGACGTTGCAGTAATGGAGAGCATTCGTTGAAGAAACGTTCGCCTGCCTCTGTTAAAGAGAGTTTACGCGCGTGTCTATTGAGAAGTCTTAGGTTTAGTGAATCTTCTAAGGCTTGGATGCGTCGTGTAATGGTCGCAACCGGAATCATAGTCTTGCGTGATGTTGCGGTGTAGCTCCCATTTTCAACGACAAGTCGAAAGAGGTTTAAATCATCTAATTTCATAAATCCAGACACATTTGTTTACAATCTCATCTAATTTATACGTAATAGTGAGATCAATGTTTGCGTTACGTCAATTCGTTGCACTATTTACCAGTATTCCAACCCTTGTCACGAATTTCCAGTAAAGAGTACGTATTTGTGTATTTAGCAATTTGTTACTAAGTTTTATATTAGTTCTTGGAACAGATAACAATAATAATTCGACTTAGTTTTGTGAGGTTAGAGATTATGTACAAAACTCACAGTCAGCCAGTTATGACCTCGGCTCAGGAAGTTCTCAATCAAAAATGCGTTATGTTGGTTGATGATGATCCTATTTTTCGCCGGATAACCAGCGCGTATTTAGACAAGATTGGTTATAAAGTGGTTGAGGCTGAAAATGGGCTGGACGCTCTGCAAAAGCTTAGAGACTCAGCGCCAGATTTAATTGTGTGTGACTTATCAATGCCTATTCTGGATGGCATTGAGCTTGTAGAAGAGCTCAGCTTAGAGTATCCGTCACTGCCTATGATCGTTGTGTCTGGCACCGATGATATGTCTGATGTGGCGAAAGCATTACGATTTGGTATCAAAGACTTTTTAGTCAAACCTCTGGAGGATCACGGTCATTTAGGCAGTGCGATTGCGAATACATTAACAGATTCGTTCGATAACATTTCAGACCAACGAGATTTTTCAAGCCAATGGTTTTGCGTTGATGACGGCGGAGAGATCCCTGAAGACCAAGAGCTGCATTGGCACCTAAATCACTTGCAAGATAACCCTAGTGCGGCAAGAGACTTATTGCACGCGCTGCTTCCTGACAAAGACACACGACAAGGCTCATGGCGTTGTAGTTACCGCCTACTACAATCAACAGAGATGATGCCACTTGTGTTCGACTATGCGTGGATGATGAACGGGCAGTTTGCTTTCTACCTCGTCGATTCGTCGTCTTCTGATAACGGCGGCTCAGCGGCCACATTGTTGGTGAGAGCGTTATTCCACGATTACATCAGAAATAGAAAAGATTTTAACGTTGATCTCAAAGATATTGCGGAAATTTTGGAGAAGGGGATTCGTTGCTCTAAATGTTCAACCCCTGTGAATGCTTTGTTTGGTGTTGCTGACCTTGCTGTGGGAACTATCTCTATTTTACCTGCGGGTTTAGATGGACAATGGTCGAATGGCGAATTGAATCAACATATTGCGGCGGGCGAGCGCTTGGGTGAGAATTGTAAGAAGAACTTCATTACACGGGATCTTCCGATTGAACAAGGCTGCCAGTTATCATTAAGCCTGCTTGGATCGGCCAGTTTTAGTTTAGACATACACCAAGGGTCCACCGATTAACCCTATATTTCCTCGGTTTTTGTGAATAATTGATTAAGGTATAGTTGCGCAAATGGTGTGGCTATGCCTTTTTTGTTAAATGTCGATTTAGCAAAGCGGGTTTGGTTCGCCAGATACTTACCTTTACTAACAAAAACAAGAAGCAATCATGGCAGATAACAAAGACTTTCAAGACCCGTTTAATGTATTCTACTTTTTAGGATTTTTAGCCGCATTTTTAGTGATTCCATTATTACCAGCAACACTTACGTTGATCCGTGTATTCAATGGTTACGCAACATTCTAGTTAAGTTATCGTCGCCGATTGGTGATAGCTAACTCAAGGAGGCCACAATTAGCGTTCGAGTTTTAAGCCTCAATATTGCTGGTGGCCTTTGCATATTTCTCGCAGTTTTAGGGATAGCTTTACCCGTACTGCCAACCACGCCTTTCCTCCTTCTTGCCAGTGCATGTTTCATGCGAAGCAACCCCAAAGTTCACAAATGGATGCATGAGCATAAAACGCTCGGCCCGTTATTGAACAATTGGTATCAACATGGTGCCGTTACCAAGCAAGTAAAAACGCGTGGCGTGTTCTTTATCTTGTTAAGTTTTGCGTTATCGATCTACTTTGCCCCGATCATTTGGGTCAAGGCTTTCCTAATTTGTGTACTTGTTATTCTTCTCACATGGTTTATGCGACTTCCAACCCATGAGTTGGTTGCTGACAGCAAAGAAAATCACTACCATTAAGCCAGTGTGCCTGCTTGTATAGCGGGCGTTTATTATTTCAGCAATTTGAGTTATGACTCTCGTTGCAATGAAGTCCAATCGTACCTTTCCTTAATTCCGAGCGTTGATGTTTGATTCGTTAACGAGAGTTTGGAAAGCGGCCTAATGAAGTGCATAAGATTATGAACACAGAAAAAATCTCTCTGATCAAAGCAAGCATCAAAAGCATTCCTGATTACCCAAAAGCGGGTATTTTGTTCCGTGACGTAACAAGCTTGATGGAAGATCCTGCCGCTTATAAAGCGACAATCGATCTGTTGGTGGACACATACAAGGGCATGGGCTTTACTAAGATCGTTGGTACTGAAGCTCGTGGTTTCCTATTTGGTGCGCCTCTTGCTCTTGAGTTAGGTGTCGGCTTTATCCCTGTTCGTAAGCCGGGCAAGTTGCCTCGTCAAACTGTGGCACAATCTTATGAGCTTGAGTACGGCACTGATACGCTAGAAATTCATACCGATGCTATCGTTGAAGGCGATAAAGTGCTGATGGTTGATGACTTGTTAGCAACAGGTGGTACGATTGAAGCGACAACGAAGCTGATTCGTCAGCTTGGTGGTGTGGTAGAACACGCTGCATTTGTTATTAACCTTCCAGAAATCGGTGGTGATAAGCGCTTACAAGGCTTAGGTCTAGAAGTGTTTAGCATCTGCGAATTCGACGGTCACTAATCCTTTTCGGAATTATTCATGAGCTATCTTGCGTTAGCGCGAAAATGGCGACCAACCAAATTCAAAGAAGTGGTTGGTCAAGCCCATGTTTTAACAGCATTAGAGAATGCCCTTAGCCAAAATAGGTTGCATCACGCTTACCTATTCAGCGGTACACGAGGTGTCGGTAAAACGACCATCGGCCGTTTGTTTGCGAAGGGACTCAACTGTGAAACAGGCATTACTTCAACCCCTTGTGGTGAGTGTGCAACCTGTAAAGAGATCGATGAAGGTCGTTTTGTTGACCTGCTCGAGATCGATGCTGCCTCACGTACAAAGGTAGAAGATACCCGCGAGCTTCTGGACAATGTTCAGTACAAGCCTGCACGTGGTCGCTTCAAGGTTTACCTAATCGATGAAGTACACATGCTGTCTAGGCACAGTTTTAACGCGCTTCTAAAGACCTTAGAAGAGCCGCCTGAGTATGTGAAGTTCTTGCTTGCAACGACCGATCCACAGAAGCTTCCAGTGACTATCTTGTCGCGTTGTTTGCAGTTCCATCTTAAGCCGATCAGTGTCGATAATATCCACGAGCAGCTCGAGCATATTCTTGAACAAGAAAATGTGACATCTGAACCTCGTGCGCTTGGGATGATTGCTCATGCTGCTGATGGCAGTATGCGTGATGCGCTAAGCCTGAGTGACCAAGCTATCGCATTAGGTAACGGTAATGTCGTAACAGACACTGTTGCTCATATGCTTGGAACGCTGGATACAGACCAAGCGATTCACCTACTTGAAGCGATTAGCAGTAAACAGCCTCAGCAAGCGATGGCTTGTATTCAAGCTCTTGCTGAAAATGGCGTTGAGTGGGATGGATTGCTGAGTCAACTTGCGACTCAATTACACCGTTTGGCGATGTATCAAGCTCTGCCGTCTACTTTAGACAAGGCCCAGCCTGATGCTGAAAGGCTGGAACTGCTGAGCAAAACGTTAAGCCCTCAAGACATCCAACTCTACTACCAGATAGTGCTAAAAGGTCGTCAAGACTTACCATTATCGCCAACCGCTCGTGTTGGTATTGAGATGGTGGTTCTGCGTATGTTGGCATTTAGGCCTGCTGAGCAAACTGTTGCTACGGCAATCTCGACTCAGTCGACAAGCCCAGCGCCAGCTCCTGCAGCTCAGAATCCGGTTCAGAACCAGGTTCAGGGTGTTGCTCAGTCAATGAGTCAACCTGTGCCAGAGCCGAGACAGCAAGTTCAGGCTCCTGTGGGTTCACAGCCTCAAGTACAGCAACAAGCTCCTGTTCAGCAGCCTGTGCAACAGCAACAACAGAACCCGGCACAATATTCAGATTCGCAAGGTTACGCTGATCATTCAGGCAACCAAGGTTATCCAGAACAGGATTACCCGCACAGCCAGTATGATGTACCACCTGCTTATGATGAGCGTCCAAGTTACGGTGCAGATCAGCCTCAGCAGCAACAAACGAATTATCAGAGCCAGAGTCCGGTTCAACAGCCAAGCGCTGCGCCTTCTACTCCTCCTGTTTCGCAAGAGCAACCCGCGCGTGCAACTTCACCGGTGAGTGGTTTACGCCACCAATTGCGCTCTCAACGCAGAGGCAGCGCGGCAACAGATAACAAAGGCTCAACGCCAAAAAAGGCTAAAGCGACACCAGCTAAAACTTCAGTTCTTGACCGAGTTGCTCAGCAACACGGTGGTTCTGAGCGGGTGTCGCCAGCTTCTTTATCAGCCTCTTCTACTGAAAAGGTAACCAATGATAATGAACCTTATCGCTGGAAACCGTCTAAACCTGTAGTGAAAGAGGTGAGCAAAGAGCTTACACCTACTCAGATCAAGCGTGCGTTAGAGCATATTAAGACACCAGAAATGGTCGATAAATTGCTTCAAGAGTCGATTGCTCAAGATGAATGGTCTGCCACGATTCAAAAGCTAGAGACAGCCAAGCTTGTTGAACAGTTAGCATTGAACTCAGTGTTTGCTAAAAACGACACATCAATCACTTTAACGTTAAGAGCGAGCCAAGCTCACTTGAATACGGATCGCGCACAGAGCGAACTATTACAGTCGCTCAATACCGTGTTGGGAGAAGAGTGTCATTTGAGTGTTGAAATCGGCGATGGTGGAGAAACGCCACTAGAACTACGAGAAAGATTGTATCAAGGTAAGTTGAAAGACGCGTTTACCGCTTTGGAAAACGATGCCAACGTACAGTTTATTGAAAGACGTTTTGCTGCAGAACTCGACAGAGACAGCGTTCGTCCTATCTAGAACTTTTTCACGTTTAGTGACCGGCGTATCATCCCAGATAAGCAAATCTGAGAACTGAACACCGAGGGGTTGAATCACACTGTTTTAACCCCCATTTAAGCACGTATAGCTTAATTAATTTTAATAAACCAATTAGACCAGAGAGTATTAACATGTTTGGTAAAGGCGGTATGGGCAACATGATGAAGCAAGCCCAGCAAATGCAAGAGCGCATGCAAAAGCTTCAAGAAGAAATCGCAAATATGGAAGTTACAGGTGAGTCAGGTGCTGGCCTTGTAAAAGTAACGATCACTGGTAGCCACAGCGTTCGCCGTGTTGATATCGATGAAAGCCTAATGGAAGACGATAAAGAGATGCTTGAAGATCTTATCGCTGCTGCTTTCAACGATGCGGCTCGTCGCGTTGAAGAAACTCAAAAAGAGAAAATGGCTGGCGTAACTGGCGGAATGCAACTTCCACCAGGTATGAAGATGCCTTTCTAAGTAACTCATTCTTAAAGGTTAATTCTCGTAGTAGCTTGTGTTGAACTGGCCATTACTTGAAAATCAGAACGGTTATATATGCGTACCAGTCATATGCTGGAGCATTTGATGGAGGCCTTACGTTGTCTACCTGGGGTTGGCCCCAAGTCGGCGCAGCGTATGGCCTTTCATTTGTTACAGCGCGATAGAAAAGGCGGCCTACAGTTGGCTGAAGCTCTTAGCCAAGCAATGACAGAAATTGGTCATTGTAATGAGTGCCGTACTTTTACCGAAGAAGAGACCTGCCACATTTGTACCAATCCTAAACGTCAGGATAACGGTCAAATTTGTGTAGTAGAGAGCCCTGCAGACATTGCAGCCATTGAAGCAACGGGTCAATATTCCGGTCGTTACTTTGTGCTTATGGGACATCTTTCACCACTTGATGGTATTGGTCCAAGTGACATCGGTCTTGATGTCTTGGATTACCGCTTACGTCGTGGTGATATCACTGAAGTTATTTTAGCGACTAACCCGACAGTAGAAGGGGAGGCGACAGCACATTACATTGCTGAGCTATGTAATGCCCATGAAGTGAACGCTAGCCGTATCGCCCATGGTGTTCCTGTTGGTGGTGAGCTCGAGCTGGTGGATGGCACCACGCTTTCACACTCGTTACTCGGTCGTCATAAAATCTAAAAAAGCCGCTTGGTGAACCATCACCAAGCGGCTTTTTCTTTTATGGTTCTTAAAGGTTTCTATTCCAAAACACTTCTCTGAGCTTAATCTGAACCTCTCACCGCTTTGTATATCATTGCGCCAATCACGGCACCAATAATCGGTGCAATCCAGAATAGCCATAACTGAGAAACAGCCCAATCACCGACAAACACAGCTACGCCAGTACTTCGAGCGGGGTTCACTGAGGTGTTGGTTACAGGAATGCTGATAAGGTGAATTAGGGTTAAACAGAGACCAATTGCGATAGGTGCAAATCCAGCAGGTGCTTTCGAATCTGTCGCGCCCATAATCACGAACAGGAACACCATGGTCATGACGACCTCACACACGAGTGCTGCGGTAAGTGAATAGCCGCCTGGAGAGTGTTCACCGTAACCATTGGAAGCAAAGCCAGAGGCTGCTGCATCAAAGCCAGCTTGGCCTGAAGCAATCACAAATAACACGCCACCTGCGATAATACCGCCAATCACTTGGGCAATAATATAAGGTGCGACATCTTTGGCATCAAAGCGTCCGCCACTCCAAAGGCCGATAGTGACCGCTGGGTTGAGGTGGCAACCGGATATGTGACCAATAGCGAAAGCCATGGTGAGCACGGTTAAACCAAAGGCAAGAGATACTCCGAGCAATCCAATCCCCACATCAGGGAAAGCAGCGGCTAAGACGGCACTACCACACCCCCCCAACACCAACCAAAACGTACCAAACATTTCTGCGATATACCTATTCATAACGATCCTTATTAATCTGTACCAGTATCAACAAGATAGTTTAGATTTCGCAACTTTGTGAAATCTTGGGCATATAGGAGGAAGAAAAGGTCAGATAATCTTTTAGGTAATGGCTTCTAATTCGATCAGGTTATCAAGGGCTTCTTGATCTGTTTTGCCACAGATGACAGGGCAGGCTTTGAATTGGTGACATACCTTCGGGCGTGAAGGTTGACCAAATAATTTGCATAGATCTTGCTCATTTAATTGAATGCAGCGTACGCCAGCAGGCTTGCCATTAGGCATTCCAGGAATAGCAGATGTAATACTTGGAGCGATACAACAAGCTCCACAACCTAGGCGACATTCCATCAAATTAAACTCACTAAATAACAGGGTGCGCGATAGTAGCAAAAAATGATGAGAGTGACAGCTGTTGATTGAATCAAAGAATGAACAATTATTATCCTTGAACTTTTTATGGGCTAGCGGTATAACACGCACCCCAGTAAAAGAGTAAGAAGTAATCCTATGACGATTCCATTTTGGCAAGAAAAGACACTAGAGCAAATGACCGAGAACGAGTGGGAATCACTGTGTGACGGTTGTGGTAAGTGTTGCCTACACAAACTAATGGATGAAGATAGCGATGAAGTTTACTACACCAACGTGGCGTGCAGCTGGTTAAACGACAAAACATGTTCGTGTAAAGACTACCCGAACCGCTTTACTTCAGGTGAAGAGTGTTTGAAGCTAACTCGTGACAAGATTCATGAATTCCATTGGCTACCAGATACTTGTGCTTACCGTCTTCTATCAGAATCTAAGCCGATTCCAGAGTGGCACCCATTGATCACGGGCTCTAAATCAGAGATGCATGCTGCTGGTGAAAGCGTTCGTAACAAAGTGGTATACGAAATCGATGTTGTCGATTGGGAAGACCACATCTTGAATCACCCAAATCGCTAGTTATTCTAAAAACAGCCGCTCTTGAGCGGCTGTTTTGCTATTTGGCGTCGCCTAAATTTACTTAATTACTTAACTTAAAGGCTTAAAACAAAAAACGCCCCGTAGGGCGCTAAGTAAAACGAGTAAAAAAGATTCAGGCTAGTTTACTTGTTGTTTAATGTACTCACCCAGTTCTGAGTGGTGCATGATTTTTGAAACGGGCAGTATTTTCTCTGTTGGGCCCCAAGCAAACACGTTCACTGGTGTGTGAGTATGTGTACCTGTACCCCAAACGATGTTTTGACTTGTTGCCTGTTCACGAGCAAGCAAGTTACCGCGGTCGTTATAAGGGAAGAATGCATCGAAATCGTTGATAGCAGGCACTTCTTCTGCCGATAAGTATTTGTGTTGAGCCAATCGGTATGGGTTCGGCTTACTCGCTAATACGTTTTTCGCTTGTTCAGCTGTAATAGGGAACTCACTATTCTTGTTGACGATCTCAGCCAGTTTTTCAGGTGTTTGCTGCGCTTTATCCAGCTTCTGAAATTCGCTGATCATGCCGTAGTAGCTTTGCTTTTGATTATATAAACCATCAAGAATATCGAATGCGCCAAAGTTGAAGTTAGGTGCATAGTCGCGGTCGGCGAAGGCTTCACCAGAACGTTTTTGTGGTTTTGGTAGGTCGTTAGAAGAGTAGCTGAATCCAAAAGATCCTGTTTCGTGGTCTGCGGTCACAATCACGATCGTGTCTTCACGATCTTTTGCCCATTCATACACAGTTTGGATCGCTTCATCAAACTTGAGCAGTTCATGCAGCATAGTGCCGGCATCGTTACTGTGGCCTGCCCAATCTATTTGGCCACCTTCGACCATTAGGAAAAAGCCGTCTTCATCTTTGGATAGGATGTTGAGCGCTTTTTGTGTCATCTCTTTCAGGCTTGGCTGAGTTCGTTCGTCACTTTTTTCCTTGTTGCTGTAAGCGATGCCGTCATCCATGCCTGAGTAGGCGAACAGGCCAAGTAGCTTATCGCTTTTAGCATCTTCTAACATGCTGCGGTTAAATGCCAGTTGGTAGCCGTCTTTCTCTGCCTCTGCAAGAAGGTTACGGTCGTCTTTACGTTTTGATTTTAGGTAAACATCACCTTGAGTCAGTTTTTCAAGTTGCTTATAGGTTTCACCTTTGTCGTTGGTCGATTTAGGGATCCAATGACGTAGCCCTCCCGAAAGCATTACATCAACACCAGTTTCTAGCATGTCGTTAGCAATTTGGTTTTCTAGCGAACGGTGAGGTTGGTGAGCAGCAAATGCAGCAGGCGTGGCGTGAGTTAAGCGTGTATCGGACACGAGTCCCGTTGCTTTACCTGCCTTTTTAGCTTTCTCAAGAACCGTCTCAACATGATTGCCCTGAGAATCAATGCCAATCACTTCTGAACCACTGTAGATACCGGTTGCAAGCATGGTGGCTGAACAAGCAGAATCGACCACAATTGCATCTTCTGGGTGAGTCAGGGATGAACCAATAACCCCTTCTTGAGCAAGTTGATAAAGGGCGGTTTTGTTCCCTTTATAGATCGAGTTTGGTGCTTGGTTTGCGTAGGTTTCTAACAGGCCAACTTGTTGAGGTCCCATTCCATCGCCAATCATCAGAATGACGTTTTTGATTTCTGCTGAAAGTACGTTGAATGAAAGTGTTGAGGTTGCCACTGCGGCAATGATTGGTTTTATAATGTGCTTCATTGGTTATCCCTTTTTATATAAGCGGGATGATTAGAACATCGATTTGTGTCAAAGTCGTTTCATATTTATTTCATCAATGTGAAATTGAGCAATAACTCCAATTTTTTGAAAAGCATAAAAAAAGGCTCACATTTCTGTGAGCCTTTGTCGTATTTAGGAGGGTCCAAATCAATGGACTGCGTCATGGCTAATGTCAAGCAAGCGGTAAGTCTGCAACCACCTGGTTGAACGTGATACGAGCATTCTGAGCTTGCTCAGATAACTCGATTTTTTTCGCTTGTGCGGCACTAAGATTACTCTCGGCCTGCTCAAGTGCTTGTTGTAGGTTCTCTGGTAACTCGTGAGTTTCCATTTGTGAACCTTGTTCTAACACATAAGCGCGAATTTCTTTTTTCACTGCGGCAAGTTCTGTGTAGGCAACTCGCTCAAGTTCTGCGGCCTCTTGTGCAGCATCTTTTTCTTTCTCAAATTGAGCCAGCGCCATACCTTCTGCAGACCAAGGGTCCATATCTGGTAGTTCTTCGATGTTGATCGTTGGCTCGATGTACGCGTCTTGATGGCGTAGGTCGAGGCTCGTTGCACGAACCGCTGAAATCATCAGCATCACAGAGATCACCAGTAGCGGTAAGCCACCAACTATTGCTGCCGTTTGTAGCGTACTTAGGCCACCCAAGAACATCAGAATCGTTGGCAAGAACGACAGAGTGAATGCCCAGAACATACGGTTCCAACGCATTGGCTCTTCGGTTACGTTGTTTTGCACAACAGACGCTAGGATGTATGAGATTGAGTCAAATGTAGTTGCAGTGAAAATGATACACAGCAGCGTAAATACCGCGATAACCAGCGTACTCATTGGCAGTTGCGCAAGCATCGAGAAGATAGCTTTGGTAGCGCCTTCTGCATTCAAAATCGCTACTACATCCAGTTCACCAGAAAGTTGCAGTGATAGGCCATAGTTACCTAAGATCATGAAGAACAAGAAACAACCTAGAGAGCCAAAGAAAATTGAACCTGACACCATTTGTTTGATGGTTCTTCCGCGAGAGATACGCGCAACAAACAGGCCCATACTTGGTGCAAATACTAGCCACCATGCCCAGTAGAAAATGGTCCAGTCTTGTGGGAAGTGCGTGTTCTCAAAGGTACCGTAACCACCAAATGGTTCAGCCCACGTTGCCATCACGAAGAAGTTAGACAATAGGCGACCAATCGAGTCTAGGCCTGTTTCAAGCATAAAGATCGTCGGGCCAGCAATCAGAACGAAAGTCAGTAGACCCATTGCACCCCAGAAATTGATGTTACTCAGGATCTTGATGCCTTTTTCCAAGCCAGCATAAGAAGAGTAAGCAAAAATTGCCGTACAAACTAAAAGTACCATTGCTTGCGTAAGGTTATTTTTAGGTAGGCCGAATAGGTGGTTCAGGCCTTCAGTGATGAGAGGTGCTGCTAAACCTAGTGTTGTCGCAGCGCCACCCAGTAGACCGAAAATGAATAGGATATCGACGATCTTTCCAGGTACGCCTTTACTGCGGTGTTCACCAAGAACAGGCATTAACGCACTAGAGATCTTTAGAACAGGCTGTTTACGCACATAAAAGAAGTAAGCGATAGGAATCGCTGGGATCAGGTAGATAGACCAAGCGATTGGTCCCCAGTGAAACAAACCATAAGTTGCCGCCCAACGAACCGCTTCTTCACTTCCGGGTTCTAGTTGGAAAGGCGGTGATTGGTAGTAGTAAGCCCACTCAATACAGCCCCAGTACAAGATACTTGCGCCGATACCACCACAGAAAAGCATTGCTGCCCATGATGCAGTTTTGAACTCAGGTTCTTCATCAGCTTCACCCAGTTTAATTTGTCCCATATCACTGAACACAACGTAAACCATGAAGGCACAAGCAGCTAGGCCTAGAGCAAGATATAGAAATCCAAGTTGATCCGTCATGAATGTTTTCGCAACCGCAATCCAGTCTGCGCCCTGTGCAGGGAACAAAATGAGCGGGAAAACTATCGTGAGTAGGAGTGCAATCGCACCAAAGAAAGTAGGCTTATCAATAAGCTCAAAAGTGTTTTTCACGAGTATTATTCCATTAAAATGAGAGCGGAATTATGGAATGAACTCGTTTTTTAGACCAAATCGGGTCTGTTGTCGTGACGACAAATCGCTTTAATGCAGAGAGGAAAGTGCAGTAACAGAGGGGAAAGTTAGATTAAGGCAAGTAGAATGCCACCAACGGTTGCCGCTGCGGATAAGTATTGCCCAGCTGAATAAGAACCATCGTCCTCTTCTTCAATCTTATCTGGGTGATCCATACCTAAAGCGCCATGAGCGAACGATTCAACTTTATCGGTAACGGTTGCATTTTCCGCTTCGAATTTTTTGGATTCTTTATCGATTTGTTTAAGAGCAGATAATAGCGCTTTTCCTTCATCGGAAAGCTTAACGGTATTTTGTTCCACCTTGAGTGGAGCAGGCTTTTCAGCCTCGATGCTTTTATTCTGTGCGTTCATTTTCGCAGGTGAATACAGCTGAGTATTATTCGTTCCTACTGGTGTCATATCGCTCTCCTTACCTATCCTTAAATATAGTATCGGCAGAGGTGTGAAAAACTTGTGCATTTAATCACCGTGGTGATGTTTTTTTATTCGCACATTGTTTTTTCGTCTGCTTAGTCAAACCGTCTAGTTATTAAGCAAATCTTGTGCCGATAAGGAATTTGAATGTTATATAGAGTTAGAGTGGATGATAGGATCCAATGAAGCTCTGTCGATGGGCTAGTTATCTAGAATTAGCCCATCGTTTCGTTCTCTTATAAGAATGGATAAGAATGGTTTAGTCGCACTCTAGGCTAGCGCCGCGCTTAGATAGGTGTTTGTATGCCTTCATTCTGTTCTCTTTTTTAACAAAGCGAGCGGGTGGAGAAAGCACTTTTAGCTGGTAGTCACTGCTATCTGAAGATATTTCCTTTACTGGGCTGATAATCGCAATTTTCAGATCGGGATTACGACGTAGAATCGATGCAGCTGTGCCTAAACCATCTTCTGTGTGGAACTTGCCAGCAACATGAATCACTTGCTGATCTGGGTTTGATGTTAGGTAACCGACAATCGACTCCGCCATGGTTTCATCCCATGTTACTTGAGCGGCAAACTGTTTTTCTGTTTGCTCTGGCGTACCGTGATGCATCGAAGCCATGAATTTTTCTTTGTAAGGGCTATCGCCGGTATCCACTTCTGAAGCAATCCATTGACGTTGTTCCGTCGTTAGCTGATCTAGGTAGGCTAATCCCTTACGGCCAATGCATTGTACGAAGGGTTTTGGTGCGTTTGCCGCGATGATATCGACGTCATTGGTTTTAGCGAACTCAACTAAAGCGCGATAATCACTTTCGTAGTTTGGCCAAGCAGCCGCTTGAGACATAAGAATTTGTTCGCCAATTTCATCATTGAGATATTGGTTTAATGTGTCCTGATGTTCTCGAGTGAATTGTTCCATTGAAAGCGCGATGTTTGATGTGGCGTTGCGACGTGCTTTTAAGAAATCGGTTTGGAAGCGATGGATTGCCGAGTGAGTGTGCCATTCGCCAATAAGAACCACATCAGCGTCAATCAGCTGTTTAGGTAATGCATCGAGAGACAGCGTTTCGCCTTGTGGAGAAGCAAACTGGTAATCATAGAATGTGGAAACGGTTTCCGTTTGCGTGTTAGCCACTTTTTGAGAAGTGTTGTTTGAAGGTTGATTAGTACAAGCCGTGAGCAGGGTTGCTAATCCGATAAGAATAATACGTTGCATGAAATGCCTCCTTGAAGAACACGCATACTAAAGGAGGCAAGATGATATTTCAATGCAAACGATAATCAATATCAATTAAATCTGTTTGCGGTACACTCGCAGCATAAAGTCCGCTTCACAGTTGAATTGCTCAGCATCAATGAGTTGTTGTTTAAACTCTTCACTCGCTTTCCAAGCAAACGGCGTCATCTGTAGCAGGTCGAATGCGTCTGACCCCGATAGTTCCATCATATAGTTTAGTTGCTCTTGGTGATCAAGAGTAAAACCTTCAATCATTTCTGGATCTTCGTCGTGCAAGCGAACACCATCATAAATTGCATCACGCAGCTGATACAGGTGTCGGCTAGCAGGTGTCACGGTGATTACCACGCCATTGTCTTTGATGGTGCGCTGCAGCTCTTCAGCCTTGCAAGGCGCATAAATGCGTAGAATGCCGTCTAAGCTGTTTTCCGCAAAGGGCAGGCGATGGCTCGAAGCGACTGAGAAGTCGACAGCAGGGTAGCGTTTAGCTGCGTATTTGATAGCAATCTTAGAAATGTCTAGGCCAAAAGTCGCACCATTCTTTTCTTGAAGGTTTACCGCAATTTCATTGGTGTAATAACCTTCACCACAACCGATATCTAATAGGCTAGGGGCGGTTGCTGGCAGATAGCTCGCGCATAAACCAACAACGGCTTGACGCATTGGATCGTAGTGGTTGCCTTCAAGGAAGCGGCGGCGAGCCTGCATCATCTCTTTGTTGTCACCTGGATCTTTTGAGCGTTTGTGGTGTGCTGGCATCAAATTAACATAGCCTTCTTTCGCTAGGTCGAACTGATGGTTCTTTTCACACTTAAACGTACGATCGTTTTGAGATAAAGGTTGGTGACACAAAGGGCATTGGTAAGTCATTGCGAACTCGAGGTAGAAATTTCAAGTCCAAAATTTTAACAGGAAGCATTGTGGGGCGCTAGAATAAACGCAGCTGTCTTGGTTTACGGCAATTAGTGAAGATACAGAGGCTGTCAGTGAAGAGATAGAGCCAACGTATGGTTGGCTCTATTGGTTATGAGCAAGTCACTGATAGAAACAGTGAACTCGGCTTTTAGCTAAAGAAGTTAACTTGGTTCTTTAACGACTCAGCTTGTTTTTGAAGTTCATCAGCACTGTGAGAGGTCTTAGCGCTGGTTTCACGGCTTTGCTGGTTCAAATCGCTGATCGCATGCGCGTTCGCTGCTATTTCTTGAGAAACCTGAGCTTGCTCTTCTGATGTCGCAGCAATGGTTTCAGCTTGAGAAGCAATAGATTCAACTTGAGAGGCAATCGACTCTAAGGCTGTGCCTGCTTCTTGCGCTTTATCAAGTACTTGGTTGGCATTCGATTGGCTTTGTGTCATCAGGTTCACGGCATTGTTAGTTGAAGATTTCAACTTCTCGATGATGCTCACTACGTCTTGTACTGACGTTTGTGTACGATGAGCCAATGTTCTTACTTCGTCAGCGACCACGGCAAAACCACGACCCTGATCACCCGCTCGCGCTGCTTCTATTGCAGCGTTCAACGCAAGTAAGTTGGTTTGTTCTGCGATGTCATCAATCATTTTGGTGACGGTTTGAATGCTTTCGCTATCAGAACTCACTTGCTCGATGGCCGATGCTGATTTGTCTAATTGATCATTTAGCTGGGCAACATCAATACACACACCTTCAACGACTTCTAAACCTTTCTGACTGTCTTCATTGGCAAGGCGAACATTTTCAGCAATGCTATTCACTTGCTGCGCTACAGATTCTGCCGAGGTAGCCATCTCTTCAATTGCGGTAACGACTTGCTCAACCTGTGCTTGTTGGCGGTCAGATTGGCTCAGATTGTGGCTAGCATCCTGTGACACACTGCTAGAGCTGTTTTGTACTTGATCACTGGTCGTACGAATTTCTCCAACGAGTGTATTCAATTGAGCAGCCATATTCGCAACGCCGGTATTTAGGTTGCTGATTTCATTCTTAGTCTGTTTGCCGTTGTTTGGAATATGTAAGCTGACTTCGCCTTTTCCTAAGCGCATCATGTATTCGTTTAAAGTCGTTAACGGCGTCAAGGTACGGTTCAATACGAGCGTTAACACGACGATGGTAGCGGCGGCAATCAAGGTCGCGATTATCGCGATAAGTTTCAGCAGTTCGTCACTGCCTTTAGTGACTTCATTAATAAATGTGCCGCCAAGTAGTTTCCAATTCCACCCCGGGACTTTGGTATAGACGAGGTATTTTTCGCCCACTGTTCCTTGATACTCAAAAGGGTAGAGAATCAAGCCGGATGGCTGCTCAAAGAGCTGATAGAAAGGTTTGTTACCGTCGTAGTCGGCAACATCCACAATAGATTTATCACCTCCAGCATTAGTAGGGTGCAGTAAGTACTGGCCTTGATGCTCTTCTTCATTGTCAACGATGATGGTATAGCCAGTATCGCCCCATGAGACAGAACGCAATGACTCGAACAGGTTTTGTGTCGCCTCTTCTACGGGTAGACCAATGAAAGAGACACCGTTAACTTTGCCTTGCGCATTCGTTAAAGGTGCGTAGTAGGTAATGTAGCGTTGGCCGAAGAGCTTCACTTGCGCGTAATAAGCTTCGCCATTTTTGAGTTTGTTATAGCCAGGATGATCCTTGCCTAACGTTGTGGCAACCACACGTTCCCCTGACGGTTTTTTAAGAGAAGTAGACACGCGAATAAAGTCATCGCCAAATGGGGCAAATAGGGTTGCTACAGCGCCGGTGTCGCGAGTAAAGCTATCAACGAGTTTAGTGTCGTTGATTAGGCTCTCACCATATTGAGTCAGGTTAGGAATGGAATGACCGTTGAACTCAACGTCGTAATTCTCAACATAAACACCTGCTAGATAACCGTTACGAAAGGTGGATTCTAAAACTTTGGCGGTATGCAGGTAGGCATCGAATTGGCCAGATATGGTTTTGGCCATCGCTTCTACTTTGGATTGGTGTTCCCTTAACGTGTTGTCTAATAATACTTGTGAGGCATTGCGATACACGAGCGTTGCGATAGAGCCAAAGGCGATAAGTAAGCACAGCAAAATGACCAACTTAAGTTGGAAGCCAACACTTTGATTTTTGTATTTCTCGAACATGAATTCACTATCCTGTCTTCATTGAGGTGTTGTTAAGTGGTTTTAGATAAGTTTGTTATTGAGCCTCCTATCATAAGAACTTATTTATAGGCAGTAATTGATAAGAATTAATGAATTGATAGTTATATTTATAAATTATGGTGTATGAGATATGAAATGTAATTTGGAATGTATTTGAATCTGAGTAGGTAAACTTTGTCTGCGTTAAATTACAAACTGGTCATGGGAATAGAGATGGAGATAGAGAGGGTTAGGGGCAATAAAAATGCAGCTCATGGGCTGCATTTTCGTATCTAATTGGCGTAGCTTTAAGCTTATTTCGAAGCAATCACCGTAATCAGCTGGTGGCTTTCACCAGGCTGTAACGTTTTGCCTGCTTCTAAGCTTGGTGCGTGCAGTGTTGACTCTACACACATCATGGTTAGATAACCATCGTCTTGCATGTCGCCCATACCTGCAGCCCCTTCCGCCCACGGGTTCCAAAGTACTGCGGAGTTATGACCGTGGTTTTCAACTGTTAGCGTGCGATCCAGCTTTTTGTCAGCAACAAAGATTTGCGCTTCTGGTTGCGTGTAAACGCGGTCAATCGTGTCAGTCAGTACCAGTTCAGCACCACCTTGGCAGATCTTGCCACCTTGTAGGCTATCAATGTACTCAGCACCCATACCCGTTGTGGTTGTGTTGTGAATATCGCCAACGTTTAGGTAAGTGTGCAGTGCACCAGAGAAAGTCCATGGCTGAGAATCAGTGTTCTTCACGTCCAGCGTTACTTTTAGCTGCTCGCCGATCTCAACATTCAAACGTGCATCAAACTGATTAGGCCATACTGCTAGCGTCTCTTCGCTTGGCTTCAGACCTAAGCTAACAATCACGCCAGCTTCGCTTTCACGGTGCTCAACCAATTGCCATTCGCTTGAACGTGCAAAACCATGTGCTGGTGCTGCAATGCGACCAAACCAAGGCCAACATACTGGAATACCACCACGCAGAGCCGTTTTGCCATCGAATTTAGCTTGTTGGCTCATCCAAATTAGGTCTTCTTGACCTTGCGGTTGGAATGACACGACATGACCGCCAAACAACGAAATCGCTGCGTTTGCTTTATCGTGGATAACACGAACCAGTTTTACACCTTCGTGCTCAACGATAGTGACGTTGTCAGAAAGTACCGACAGTGCAGGTAGAGTAGATAAATCCATTACATAATCCTTCTAAGGAAATTGAATTCAAATGCTGACTAGAGTGATGCTTGATTTTTCATGAGTAACAAGCAGAATCAGTATTAGAATTGAATTTTACGTTTGGGCTATCTTGATGAGCTTAGACAGGCGCGGTTTAAAAGATAGCAGGTATTAAAAAGGCGACACTAAGGTCGCCTTTTTCAAAGTCTGCTCAAAGCAGTCTTCGTTAATGCTTATCTAAAGCTATTTCTAAAAAGAAATTACTTAGAGATGTGAGCGATTAGGTCTAGAACTTTGTTTGAGTAACCGATTTCGTTGTCGTACCAAGATACAACTTTAACGAATTTGTCAGTTAGAGCAACACCAGCTTTAGCATCGAATACTGAAGTTTGAACTTCACCGATGAAATCTTGTGATACTACTTGGTCTTCAGTGTAACCAAGAACGCCAGCCATTTCGCCTTCAGAAGCTTCTTTCATTGCAGCACAAATTGCTTCGTAAGATGCAGCTTCTTTTAGGTTAACAGTTAGGTCAACTACAGATACGTTAGCAGTTGGTACACGGAAAGCCATACCAGTTAGAAGGCCGTTTAGTTCTGGAAGAACAACGCCTACAGCTTTAGCTGCACCAGTTGAAGATGGGATGATGTTTTGAGAAGCACCACGGCCACCGCGCCAGTCTTTAGCAGAAGGGCCATCTACAGTTTTTTGAGTTGCTGTAGTAGCGTGAACTGTAGTCATAAGACCAGACTCAATGCCCCACTTATCGTTAAGTACTTTAGCGATAGGTGCAAGACAGTTAGTAGTACAAGAAGCGTTAGAAACGATGTCTTGACCAGCGTAAGATGCTTGGTTAACGCCCATTACGAACATTGGAGTTGCATCTTTAGAAGGACCAGTAAGAACTACTTTCTTAGCGCCAGCAGTGATGTGCTTACGTGCAGTCTCGTCAGTTAGGAAAAGACCAGTTGCTTCAGCAACTACGTCTACTTCGATAGCATCCCACTTAAGGTCTTCTGGGTTACGCTCAGCTGTAACACGTACAGTTTTACCGTTAACGATTAGGTTACCGCCTTCAACTTCAACAGTACCGTTGAAACGGCCGTGAGTTGAGTCGTACTTAAGCATGTATGCCATGTACTCTACGTCGATTAGATCGTTAATACCTACTACTTCGATGTCTGCACGCTCTTGAGCTGCGCGGAATACGAAACGGCCGATACGGCCAAAACCGTTAATACCTACTTTGATAGTCATTGTAGTTGCTCCACAACTTAATTTCTGATTAAAGATAACTGGTAGTAAAATTACAGAATCCAGTATACATCTGCAATAGATAATCCGACTTAACTTGTTTAATGTCAAAAAAAAGCGACGCTTTTCTTAACAATTGGGTGTAAGTGGTTGAAAATTGACCATTGCGAGTGGCTCTGTACCCTTCCAGTTGGGTAAAATACCTCTAAATGATGATTCACTTATGAGTGTATATGTACAATGTTTCCTGGTGAGAAAGTATGTGCTACAAAACGACTCATATGCAAGCCTTTATAGAAAAAAGTAAATATAATAACTGATAATGTGGAGAGATATTAACGTGATTCAAAAGGGAGGAGATATGATAAAGCCTGATGAATACTGGCGTGAACGCCTAACGGACGATGAATTTTCTGTGTGTCGTCAACGTGGTACCGAAGCCCCATATAGCGGTAAGTTACTGCACAACCATAAGACGGGTGTCTACAGCTGCACATGCTGTGAAAGCCCTTTGTTTCTGTCGGATAACAAATATGATTCAGGGTGCGGTTGGCCAAGCTTTGATGCCCCTGTGAATGATGAAGCAGTACGCTATATAGAAGATCTAAGTCACGGAATGAAGCGTGTAGAGATCCGTTGTACTGTTTGTGATAGCCATTTAGGTCACGTTTTTCCTGATGGTCCGAAGACAACCGGTGAACGGTTCTGTGTTAATTCTGTGTCGTTAATTTTCAACAAAAATGACGAAACTACCAAATAACTTGTCACAATTGTCTAATCCTTACAGGCGTATTTGTTGGTTGAGTGGTACTGAACTGCCCAATAGCTCAGTATTTCAGAGTTATTTCTAGCACAAATAAAAACAGCTACCATGATGGTAGCTGTTTTTTTTGAAAGCTCGTGAATAGAACGTTTGGACTAGAAAACGAGAACAGTGCGATCAGTAACGAGGGACGATTGAAGAGCTGTAAACCTCATCTTCAATAGCTTCTACTATATTGTCCGCGTCTTGATTCAGTTGTTCGTATGTTGACTCATCGAAACGGTACAACACGGTAAGTTCTGCTTCCGAAGCAATAGGTACATCAAACTCTTTCGCTACCATGGCCCACACGTACGCCTTTTCCATATGCCCAAGGCTGTGGTTGATACTCGCCATCGATTTGAAGATCTCGGTGTTGACCTTCGAACCATTAGAAAGCGTTAACGCATTGTTGAGTAGCTTAAGCGTTTTTTCATGGTCACGGGTAGTATAAAAAGTGGCTAGCGCATATTGCATCTCTGCTGTGTTTAATGCTTCTGTCCCTTCTAATTGCAGGAAACTGCGTCTTGCGTTGGTATCCCCAGTTTGTGACCACATAAAATAAAGCGTTTCCGGGGTATTTGATCGCGAGAGTTCATCAACAATACGCTCAGACTCTTCGATACTATTCATTAAGGAGATGAAGCGACGTTCTTGAAGTTTGGATTGATCAATCGTTTCAATTTGTGCTGCAAGTTCTAAACACTTTTTGTAGGCAGAGACTAATTCGAACTCTTTAATCTTATTGGTATCGCTGGGTTTTTCTTTTGCTTCAAATCGATGCCAGACGAGGTCGGTACGTGCGACACGGCACTGTCCGTCATTCATATTTAACTTTTCACACTGAAGCCACGGGTTGCTTTCGCACAATTGAGCGGTATTTTTGTTCCCGTCAAAACACCCAACCAGAGTGAAAGGCAATAGGCTTAGTACCAACCATTTCATAATTTTCATATTCCTTCACTTGTGATCAAATACACTTATTTTCAGTCAGGTTCTTGACTCAATTCTGATACGGGTTATTTTCTGGTGAAAATTGTTAAAACTAAGGCCTTACCATGGATGCAGAACAACTTCTTAGCGCAATGACCCCCGAGGTCTACGAACGTTTAAACTATGCAGTTGAAACGGGGAAATGGCCAGAAGGAACGGCGCTCTCTAAAGAACAGCGCGACTCGTGTATGCAGGCGGTTATGTTGTATCAATCGAAACATAACTCTGAAGCTCAACATATGACAATTGCAGCCGGCGGAGAAATTAGCTTTAAATCAAAGTCTGAACTAAAGAAGCAGTTTAAGTCCGACCAAGAAGATATTGTTAGAGTTAATCCTAATCATTAGGCTTAAATTACAACAAAGGGGTGGCACTGTGCCACCCCTTTTTTACTGTTAAGCTGTTTATTTATAAACAATAATACGATTTAGTTCAGGTTTACGTGAGGGGGCTTGATTAAAGGTAAGCCCTTGGCTAAACGAATCGCAGGATAGGCTTATAAGCTCATCTCACCGCGTAACACTTGTTGCATTTGAGCCTTCACTTCTTCGTAGCTTAAATCTTGGCTCAATAGATAATGTAATTTCGCCAGTGCTGCTTCTGGTGTCATATCGTAACCACTGATAACGCCCGATTCTGCTAGTGCACAACCCGTCGCGTAACCACCCATGTTGACTTTACCTGCCAAACACTGAGTTAGGTTCACCACAATCACACCTCGTTCTGAGGCATCTTTTAAGTGTTGAAGTAGTTCTTGATTTTGCGGTGCGTTACCAACACCAAAAGTAAGCAGAATCATTGCATTTACAGGCTGTAGTAGCGTGTTGCGAATCACCTCATGCGAGATTCCTGGGTACATTGTAATTACACCGATGGGTTGCGGAGTAATGTTATGAACCTTGAAAGCACCTTCAGGTTGTTCGTTTACCTTAACGTTATTGCTGATCTGGATATTGATACCCGCTTCTAGCAATGGAGTTAGGTTTGGAGAGGTAAACGCATTGAAGCCATCAGCGTGTGATTTTGTACTGCGGTTACCGCGCATCAACTTGTTGTTGAAGAACAGTGTCACTTCGTTGATCGGGTAGTTCGCTGCAATGTGCAGAGCATTTAACAGGTTTGCTTGTCCGTCTGAACGTAATTCTGCTAATGGGATCTGAGAGCCCGTAACAATCACAGGTTTGCCGAGGTTTTCTAACATGAATGACAGAGCTGAGGCGGTGTAAGCCATAGTGTCTGTACCGTGCAGGATAACGAAACCATCGTACTTATCGTAGTTCGCGCGAATATCATCAGCGATAGTCTGCCAATCAAGTGGCGTCATATCTGAAGAGTCCATTAATGGAGAGTATTCATGAATGGTGTACTCAGGCATTTCTGGGCGATGGAATTCAGGCATGCCAGCTAGCTGCTTATCCATAAAACCTGCGACTGGGACATAGCCGTGGTCCAAAGACTTCTGCATGCCAATTGTGCCGCCGGTATACGCGATATAGATGTGTTTTCTTTCCATGGCGATTAATACTTAGTGTGATATAGGGAACAGGGGGGCGATTATAGCGAATTATCATGCAATAAAAAGAGGCGCCTCACACAGAGGCGCCTCTTGATAACAAAGCGTTGAGCTTATCTTATTGAACTTGGCAGTTTAAGCAAAAAGCATATCGGCCTTGTGGGTCGTTAAAGTTACCTAACAGTTGGCTATCTTGAGCTAACTGTTGAGTAACAGGCTGTAAACTGCTTGGAATCATTGACTGAATATCAAGGCCTATCGACATCTGAACTTTGTTCATAAATTCTTGAATAAATAGTTCAGTGGCTGAAAGAGGCTCTTCTACCCAGTAGATATTGTAGGTTTCAAGCTCTGCAAGTGAAGCCGCAGCTGTAATCGCATCATCAAAATCACCAATTTCATCGACTAGACCTTTCTCGATTGCATCTTGGCCTGTCCATACTCGGCCTTGAGCAATCTTGTCTACAGCATCGACTTCCATGCCACGGTTTTCTCCAACTAGGCTGATGAATCGGCGGTAACCGTTTTCAATGCCCATTTGGAAAGCGTCTTTCGCACCTTCGCTTAGTCCAGTTGTAATACCAAGACCAGAGAAAGGCGACGTACCAACGCCATCGGTGTAAACGCCGATATCGTTCAAGCCTTTCTCAAAGGTCGTGATAACACTGAAGATACCGATCGAGCCTGTTAGTGTGGTTGGTTGAGCCAAAATCTTGTCTGCGCCCATCGAGATCCAATAACCACCAGAAGCAGCCAGGCTAGACATAGAAACCACAACAGGTTTACCAGCTTGCTTGATCGCTTCTATTTCATTGCGGATAACTTCTGAAGCAAATGCGCTACCACCTGGGCTGTCTACACGAAGTACAACCGCTTTTACTTTGTCGTCGTTGCGCGCTTGGCGAAGTAGGGCGGCCGTGGTATCACCACCAACGGTGCCACGTGGCTGCTTGCCATCCATAATTGCGCCGCTAGCGACAATTACAGCGACATCGTGCGATTCACTTGTTAGGTCAGGAAGCATGGTTGTACGGTACTCGTAGTACCCCAACGCGTTATAGCTGTCTTGACCGTCACTGCCGAAGACGTCTGCGAGCTCTAGACGAACTTGTTGGCGAGTTGCCAGTTCGTCAACTAAACCAAGCTTCTCTGCCAGTTTTGCGATATCGCCATCAACCGACTCAAGGTCTTTTAAGAAAGAGTCCATGCTTGGGTTCAAGGTTTTAGCATCGATCTGGCGGTTGTTGCTTACGTCATCAACGTATGCTCCCCACAGTTGACCTAACCAACGAGAAGCTGACTCTTTCGCTGCGTCTGACATATCGTCGCGAATGAAAGGTTCGATTGCAGACTTATAAGTACCGACGCGGAATACATGTGTATTTACGTCAAGCTTCTCTAATAACGTTTTGTAGAATAGCGAGTAAGCACTGTAGCCTTTAAGAAGAACCCCACCATCTGGTGATAGGAAGACTTTAGTTGCGTAGCTGGCTAGGTAGTATTGGCTTTGGTTGTAAAAGTCACCCACCGCATAAATTGGTTTGCCAGTTGCTTTGAACTCGTTGAGCGCTTTAGCAATGTAGCGAAGCTTGGTCAGATTGGTTTCTGGCAGTTCTTTGAGTGCTAAAACGATACCAGTTACCTTGTCATCGTCTTTGGCGTAGCGAATCGTTTCAACAATATCAAACAGGACATTTTCTTTTGGAAGGTCTTTGCCAAGCAGTGAACCCGTGACCGAATCCATCGGATTGATATAGCGACTTTGCTCCACGATAGGGCCAGACAGGTTAAGTACTAAAGCCGATTCCTGTGGAACAGTGGGTTGAGTTGTGTCTGAGTGGAAGTATACAAAGTAGATGATGGCGATACTGAGTAAAAAGAAAAGGTTAACCAGCGCAAGACGCACAAACGTGATGAGCTTCCAAATCCCTTTAAAGATCATGCCTATAAATTTGAATATTTTTTTCATTCTGTCTCCGCAGTGAGATCACGTCGCTTTAACAAGCTGTAGTACCATTAATCTCAATAATATGAACTGCTTGATATCCTACGATAATTCCCTAGCTCAAACTACACCAAGAATTGCTAATCGATATATATTCTCATTAAGTGTAGTCATATTAGGGGTTTCTGAACGATTAATACGTCCTGCATTATGATCGGTGTTACAAAAATGTAAACGGTTGTTTGAACTTTTGGTGATTGAGTTATATTGTGGTCTGACCACAAGGATATAATAATAGAAGTGATGTCTGCCATGTACCCACATTTACTCGAACCACTCGATCTTGGATTTACTCAGTTACGTAACCGTGTATTGATGGGATCAATGCACACGGGTTTAGAAGAAAATAAAGAAGGCCTCCACAAGCTTGCCGCGTTTTATGAAGAGCGAGCAAAAGGAGGCGTTGGCCTTATTGTTACCGGTGGTTTCTCTCCTAATTTACGTGGCAGATTGACCCCATTTAGTGCTGAGTTCAGTAAAGTTAAGCACGCTAAAGCTCACCAAGTTGTTACCGAGGCCGTGCATAAGCATGGAGGTAAAATTGCCCTTCAGTTGCTACATGCTGGCCGCTATGCCATGCACCCATTCGCGCAAAGTGCTTCGGGCATCAAAGCGCCAATCGCTAAGTTTGCACCGAGTGAGATGAGCCCTCGTCAAATTAAAAAGACCATCGGTGCTTTTGCCAACAGTGCAGAGCTAGCTCAGGTTGCTGGCTATGACGGCATAGAGATCATGGGCTCCGAAGGTTACTTGATTAACCAATTTATCTGTAAACGTACCAACATGCGTTATGACGAATGGGGCGGTTCTTATGAGAAGCGTATGCGTTTCCCGCTAGAGATCGTTAAATCGATTCGCGAAGCGGTGGGTAAAGATTTCATCATTATTTTCCGTTTATCGATGCTGGATTTGGTTGAGCAAGGCAGCACATTCGAAGATGTTGTACTTCTGGCTCAGAAGCTAGAAGAAGCGGGCGTGACCATTATTAATACCGGTATTGGTTGGCATGAAGCTCGTGTCCCAACTATTGCGACACAAGTTCCAAGAGGGGCATTCTCTTGGGTGACGGAAAAAGTAAAACCATACGTGTCGATCCCAGTGGTGACGTGTAACCGAATCAACACGCCAGAAGAGGCCGAACGTATCCTCAGTTCAGGACAGGCCGACATGGTATCAATGGCTCGTCCATTCTTGGCTGACCCTGACTTTGTTAATAAAGCCGCTCAAGACCAAGCGCAGTTCATTAACACCTGTATCGGTTGTAACCAAGCGTGTCTTGATAACGTATTCAAAGGCAAACGAGCGAGCTGCTTGGTGAACCCTCGCGCTTGTTACGAAACTGAAATTGTTGTGCAACCCGCTCAAGCAACCAAAACCATTGCCGTCGTCGGTGCTGGGCCAGCAGGTTTAGCTTGTGCAACAACGTTGGCACAGCGTGGGCATAAGGTTGATCTGATAGAGAAAAATGACCGCATCGGTGGACAATTTAGATTGGCAATGCAGATTCCGGGTAAAGAAGAGTTCAGAGAAACGATTCGTTACTTTGCTAACCAAATAGATGCATCAGGCGTGAACTTAAAACTGGATACTGAAGCGACGTTTGAGATGTTGTTGAAGTACGATGAAGTCGTGATGGCTGCTGGTGTTGAACCCAGAAAGCTTGATATTGAAGGGATAGATCAAGAAAACGTAGTCGACTACCAAACCTTGATTCGTGAAAAGACAC
The DNA here is from genome assembly GCF_024347315.1 of Vibrio atlanticus. NCBI lineage: Bacteria > Pseudomonadati > Pseudomonadota > Gammaproteobacteria > Vibrionales > Vibrionaceae > Vibrio > Vibrio atlanticus. The sequence continues at coordinate 1,066,965 of NZ_AP025460.1, forward strand.
CAGTAGGCGAAAAAGTCGCGATTGTTGGTGCCGGTGGTATCGGTATTGATGTGGCAACTATGCTGACAGAGCCGACTTCTCACAGCTTGGATGACTGGCTGCATGAGTGGGGCATTGATAAAAATATGGAACACCCTGGTGGACTTTATCCTTACCCTGATTCGTTCAGTGACAAAACGGTTTGGGTGATGCAGCGTAAAGCGGGTCGTGTCGGTAAAGGCCCGGGTAAGACTACAGGTTGGATTCATAAACGCACATTAGAAAAACGTGGTGTGAACTTACTTGGTGGCGTGAGCTACAACAAGATTGACGACCAAGGTCTACATATCAGCGTTGGTAAGAAAGATCAGGTACTCGATGCCGATTCCGTTATCGTGTGTGCGGGTCAGGTTTCAGTTCGTCCATTCGAAGACATGTGGCAAGAGTTTGGTGGCAAACTACACGTGATAGGCGGTGCCGATTACGCAGGTGAACTGGATGCCGTGCGTGCGATTCGACAAGGTGTTGAGCTGGCGATTAAGCTCTAACAACAAACAGAATGTTCTCGTTTGATAAGTTTGAATCAGAAAGTTCAATAAGCTGAACTAGACGGGTAACTAAGCTTGGACTAGACAGATAAATAAGGCTCCTAAGTCATAGATTTAGGAGCCTTTATTGTTTCAAGTGTTGTTTGAACTATTGTGTCAATTGGACAGCCGTTGAGATTTATTATCGTTTGTATTCTGTGCTACAGTTCAACTATACAAACAATAAAAATTAGTAAGGACTTCAAATGGATGCTTTGGATCTATTGCTCAACAGACGCTCTATCGCAAAACTCTCTGATCCGGCACCTGAAGGTGTAGCGTTAGAAAACATCATCAAAGCGGGTTTACGAGCTCCAGACCATGGCGCATTGACACCGTGGCGCTTTGTTATCGCACAAGGTTCAGGGTTACAGAAACTTTCAGACATCTTGGTGCGTGCCGCTGAAGCGGATGAAAGCGAAGAAGCGGTTATCGAGAAAGTAAAGAAAGCGCCGTTCCGAGCTCCAATGGTGATCACTATCATCGCAAAGGTAACTGAGCACGAGAAAGTGCCTGCGTTCGAACAACACCTGTCTGCGGGTTGTGCTGCGCAAGCAATGCAAATGGCCGCAGTTGCACAAGGCTTCCAAGGTTTTTGGCGTTCAGGTAAATGGATGTTCCACCCTGAAGTGCACCAAGCTTTCGGCCTAGAAGGCGACGATGAAATTGTTGGCTTCCTATACCTAGGTACTCCGGGCTGTACGCCAATGAAAGCGCCAGAGCGTGACTTCTCAAAGTTCGTTGAGTTCTTGTAGATCTCGTCAGGAAAATAGCCACACAACGAATTGTTGAATGCTAACTGTATAAACAACCAGTTTTCCTTGATTTATTAGGGCCACATTAGATAATGTGGCCCTAATTGTTTGTAGCATCTGGAAAAACATGTCTCGCCTTATTATTGCTGAAAAACCAAGCCTAGGCCGCGCGATCGCCGCCGCACTACCTAATCCACAAAAGAAAGACCAAGGGTTTATCAAATGTGGCAATGGGGATGTGGTGACTTGGTGTATTGGACACTTATTGGAGCAAGTTGAGCCAGACGCTTATGATGACCGTTATAAGAAATGGAACTTAGCCGATCTTCCTATCGTGCCGGAGCAATGGCAGCTAAGACCGCGTAAGACGTCAAGCAAACAGCTCACGGTGATCCGAAAGCTATTGAAGGACGCGACCCAAATTGTCCATGCGGGAGACCCGGATAGAGAAGGGCAGTTGCTGGTTGATGAAGTGATTGATTACTGCAAAGTATCCAAGGCTAAGAAAGAGTCGATGGACAGGCTACTTATTAGTGACTTGAACTTGCCAGCCGTGAAGCGTGCGCTCTCTCAGATGCGGAGTAACCGCGATTTTATTCCACTTTCTATTTCTGCATTGGCGCGCTCTAGAGCCGATTGGCTGTATGGCATGAATATGACTCGCGCGTATACCTTGCTTGGTCAAAAGGCAGGTTACCAAGGGGTATTGTCGGTAGGGCGAGTGCAAACGCCTGTACTTGGTTTGGTCGTAAGGCGTGATGAAGAGATCGAAAATTTCATTCCGAAAGATTACTTCACTCTGCATGCGCTGATCCCTTACCAAAACAACGGGCAGAGCTTTGATATTCGAGCGCGTTGGAAACCAAGCGAAGCATGTAAGCCATGGCAAGATGAAGAAGGCCGGGTGCTCAATCGAAAACTGGTTGAGAACGTGGCTCAGCGAATTGCGAATCAACCCGCGACGGTGACGGAATCAGAGCAAAAGCAAAGTAAACAAGCTGCGCCACTGCCTTATTCGCTGTCAGCACTGCAGATTGATGCGTCTAAGCGTTTTGGTATGAGTGCTCAGCAGGTGTTAGACACTTGTCAGTCGTTGTACGAGAAACACAAACTCATCACTTACCCGCGTTCTGATAGCCGCTATCTACCTAAAGATCACTACTCACAAAGAGAGTCGGTCGTGGATGCTATCGCTAACAATGCGAAAGAGCTGCAAAGTGGTGCTCAAGGTGCGGATCTTTCTCTTAAATCAAAAGCATGGAACGACAGCAAGGTCGACGCTCACCACGCGATAATCCCAACACCGAAGAAATCATCGGTGAATGGCCTGTCTGCCAACGAGATGAAAATCTATCAGCAAATTGCTCGTCAGTATCTGATGCAGTTTTATCCGCCGGCCATTTTTGCTGATGCCAAGCTTGTGTTTGATATCGCTGGTGGCGTGTTCATCGCAAAAGGGCGTCAGCTTATCAACCCGGGCTGGAAAGTGTTGATGGGGAAAACGGACACTGAAGAAAAAGGTGATGGCACGGATACGGTACCTCCATTGGATAAAGGTACGGTGTTGACGTGTCGTGAAGGCATTATTGGCGATAAGAAAACCGAACCACCAAAGCACTTCACGGAAGCGACCTTGCTACAAGCGATGACTGGTATCGCGCGCTTTGTGGCAAATAAAGACCTCAAAGCCATTTTGAAAGAGACCGACGGCCTTGGAACAGAGGCGACTCGTGCTGGCATTCTAGATACTCTATTTAAAAGGCAGTTGCTAACGCGTCAAGGTAAGAGTATTCATAGTAGCCCTGCGGGCAGAGGCTTGATTCATGCTTTACCTGAGGACTCGACCTTCCCCGACATGACGGCACACTGGGAGCACCAGTTGCAAGGTATGGCAGAACGAAATCAAGCGTATCAACCTTTCATGCAAGCGCTAGAAAGTAAGATTGATGGTTTGATGGGCAAGGTAAAAACGGGAGAAGTTCCTGAATCACTCCGCCACCTTCCTAAAGTCGAAAGACCAGCGTTTAAACGTCGTAAGGGCGGTGGCGCGAAGAAGTCTTATGCCAAGAAAGGTACCTATGCTAAGAAGGGCGCGAAAAGCTAAGACTTATTGACATTAGGATCAACGTCCGACCTTGTGGCCACAACGCTTAAACAACTGTTGCCAATAGTCGACATGGCGACGAGTTGATGATCGAAAAGCTTGATGTGCATCTTGGATGGGAAAGTAATAATTGTGCAGTTCAGGTTGCGCGTCAAACATCCCTAGTTGAGGGGCTAACTGCTGATAGTAGCCATCTAGCTGCGCCATGTAGGGCTGCACCTTACCAATGTATTGTTGTTCGAACACATTGTTGAGATAACGAAACTTAGTTGTGTCTCGCTGCTTACCACAGATGATGTTGTCATCAAAATTTGTCAGCTGCTTGGTGATGGTATCCAGTTCTGCCGAAGCACGAGCCAGCGAGTAGTATAAATCCCCGAGCGTAGAGCTCTTCTCTAATACTTCTTGTACCTCAGTGGTTTTGCCGGAAACGAGCGGCGCGTTTAACGCTTGGTTGAGATGTTCTAAGGCGCCACTGGTTTGTCGTACCTGATCGCCGATATCAGCGTGTAACCACCGACTACCACGCATCTGAGACTGCATCGCATCGCTGGCATAGATTAGATTCCACTGGTGCCGCGGAAACTGTGCGAGCTTCTGCTGCTCGATTTCTTTCAGTAGCTCTACGACCTCAGGGTCTAATTCGCTACCGGATAAGCATCTCCCGACACCTGCAAGTAGGGCGACTTGATAATCGTAATTACGAAACTCATCCGCGACTTTCCCAAGAACCGAATTTCTTTCTGCAATCAGATTGAACAATCCACACTGACGAAGCTGGTAACTGTCGATGAGACCGATAGAAAGCGAGGGCACGTCAAGCAGCAGTTCTCGTTTTCTCGGTAGGCTTTCAAATTCCCATTCCTCTTTTATCTCGTCAGCATCTTGTACTCTGGCTATCTTGGTTTGATAGTCGTCGAACAAGTCGCCGGGGCCATCACTGAAACAGCCAGCTAGCATCACCGTCAGACAAAACAGCGTTGAGTGCTTAACTAGGTTTGAGAGAGGGCCTAAATTCATCTGTGGATTACCAGTCTATTTCGCTGCCATCGAAATTGAAGAAGTGACCACTTACTTCGGTATTCGCTGACTCGATGACTTTAATAAGGCCGGAAGCTGAAGTGTCGGTGTCGATCAGAGCATTGGGCCCGCCCATTTCAGTCTGTACCCAACCTGGATGCAGTGCTAACACCGTAAAGCCATTCTCGGTTAAGTCGTTGCTTAGGCTCTTCACCACGGAGTTTAGAGCCGCTTTAGATGAACGATAGATGTAGCCTCCGCCTGATGTGTTTTCAGACATGCTACCCACTCTAGATGAAAGACAGGCGATCTTTTTGACGTCACTACTTTCTATAAGAGGTAATAGAGTCTCGACAAGCTTCAATGGAGCAATTGTGTTGATTTCAAATACACGACGCCACTCTTCTACATCGGTATTACCCAGACCGTAACCTTTAGGGCCATAGTAGCCAGCGTTGTTGATCAAGATATCAATCGACTCTATTTGCGAGGGGAGTTGTTCTACTGCTTGATAATCGGTTATTTCTAATTGAATGCAGGTCAGATTGGTGTTGTGTTCTGCGAGTGAGAGCAGTTCTTTTGCTGAATGTGTATCACGATAAGTCGCGTACACCTTGTGGTTATCTTCCAAGTATTGTCGAGTCAGGCTTAAGCCAATGCCGCGGTTCGCTCCAGTAATAAAAATAACGCTCATGGTGATTCCTTTTCCGTTCAATTAGTTAAGTTTGATGGCTTAACACGAGAAAATCAACGCTCCACCAACTGGCCATTAGCATTCCTATAAAAATCATTACTGCTGCTGTCGAGCCGCAGATCACCCCACAGATGAGTATTACGTTTTTCATTGCTGTCTCTTGTAAAAAGTAAGTGTAGTGATAATTATTACCATTAATTAAGGTTGTCGCCAAGTCTGAGACTGTTATGATTTTGAGATTGATACGTAATACGCCCGATCTATGACTCCTTTAATTTACCATCCAATTTATTCTCAGTTGCCTTTACCAGAAGGGCATCGTTATCCAATCAATAAATATCAACTGTTGCACAGTGCTGTGACGCACCACATGGATAGCGATCCAAAATGGGGTAATGCATTCGAAATGTTCCAGCCAATGCCTGTTTCGGTAGAACAAGTAAAGCAGGTACACGATGGTGAATATGTCGATTTGCTAGTTTCTGGAAATTTGCCAGCAGCAAAAATGAGACGTATCGGCTTTCCGTGGAGTGAACAGCTTATAGAAAGGACACTCTATTCAAGTGGTGGAACCTGCTTGGCCGCTGAAATGGCCATCGAGAGTGGTTTAGCGATTCATCTCAGCGGTGGCTATCATCATGCGCACCGAGATTTTGGCAGTGGCTTCTGTTTGTTGAATGATCTGGTCTTGGCGGCCAAGCACGCATTAACCTTTGAGCATATAGATAAAGTGCTGATCGTCGACAGTGATGTTCACCATGGCGATGGTACAGCGACACTTTGCCAAGAGAGCGATGAGATTGTTACTTTGTCATTCCACTGCGATAAGAACTTCCCTGCGCGTAAACCGTTATCTGATTTAGATGTGCCATTAAGTCGTGAAACAGAAGATGAAGAGTTCTTACGTTGTTTTGAACAAGTCACCAAGTTGGCGATTGCGCATCACCAACCTGATCTCATTATTTATGACGCGGGGATCGACATCCATCAAGACGATGAACTGGGTTATTTGAATGTTTCGACAAAAGGGATATTTGAACGCGACTGTTTCATGATTGAATTAGCGAAATCAGAGTCTATTCCAATGGCGTGTGTAGTCGGTGGCGGATATCGAACTGAACATCAAGATCTGGTGCCGATTCACATGCAGTTATTGAAGGCCGCATTTACTGTCAGCAGTTGAGTGGTGAGCTTGTGTGATCTCCAGATACAAAAAAGCCGCTGATTTCTCAGCGGCTTTCTTAAATGTGGTGGAGGGATAGGGATTTGAACCCAACCACCAAAAAATTAAATGCTTATTTTACAATTATTTAATTGATCTATCGAAAATCATTTTAATCGTTTGTCTTGTACAGATTAAACCTTACTTCACCGTTTAGCGTCAAGATATATCAGATTGATATGTTAGTAAGTTAGGGCGGAACGTTATTAACGTTGCCCTTACTTGGAGAAAAACACTCAGGCATACATCCTTCTAGAGCAAAACACAAAATTTACTTATAGAGAGGCTCGGCCTGTCAACTCTCGGGACTTAACGCTGACTACGCAGCGCTTAATCCTAATTTGTTATGCATTTCTTCCAAGCTCAGAATCTGGCCCCAACTTACTACTAAAAACGAACATACAACTAACTAAAATACCTAACTCAAAAAGCTGACATAGAAAAGATGCCGCCTTAAACACCAGACCAGTTTCCATCCAAGGCGTCGCTATTTCGATTAGCACAGCGGCTAAAACCAAAGTATACCCAATCCGTTGATGCCATTTACCTAACACTGGCGAAAAATGGTGGAAAGCTAACAAGTAGAGCACCGAAAAAAAAGGCATTATAAACCAGGTGAAATACTCAAAAATTTCAACCAATGAGCTACCACCTTCACCCAAAGTCGCCATTAGTATCGGGATAATAAAATTGAGTAGCATATAAAGAAACGGATATATAAGAATACCCAAGGCAAGGTACTGAACTGATTTTTTAACTCTACTTTCCACTTGTACTACCTTCTCAAGTTGGAGTAACGCATAACAAATGATATGGACTACCTCTACCTGATACTCAGCGCGCCATACTTACTCAGTACACGCTGAAGAACTGGAGGTTACTATGTCTACCATTCAAACTATTGGCGTGACCTCACCAAGAATATGTTCAGTATTCACTGTGTCGATGCATATGGCAAGTGTGTCCTGCGCAAAAATATCTAAAGAAACAAAATCTTAAATACATTAGCTAAGTTTCCGCCTTGCCTCATCGGTATGGAGGCGTACTCTGGTGCCCATCATTGTGCGTGAGATCTCAGCAAATGAAATCTTTGGACAAATGTATTTCAGGTGTGTTGCTCCAAACCGTTTCGATCAGATAAGAAAAAGTACCTTGGAACATTAAATTGTGTATGGCTGTTTATTTCTACAGATGTACTTTTTAGCTTACAAATTTTTATTCAACCATTTCACCGTGTGATCTCGCATATCGTTGGAAAAGTAATGAGATTCCTCAACTAAATTGAACTCAATTTCAGTATTGTTTCTATCGTATTTACTCTTCACTTTTTCATAAAAGTCCTTCGCGAAATTGGCAGGAACCCAATCATCTTTCTCACCATTTATGATCAGCATAGGGCGACTTTCATTTTCTATAAGGTACAAACATGGATCAATCTCTGCCATATACCTAATAGCTAACTTCTCATCATCACTAAGAGTCTTATTAACTGAATCGGCTTCTAAGGCGAACTTCTCCAAGCCGACAAAATCAGGAGAGCCGATAATTGATACCGCAACTTTAATCCGTTTATTTTTGGTCAAAGAATAAAATGTGGACATTGCGCCCATAGAGATACCCACAACCGCAATCCTCGATGGATCAATCCTAACGTCTTTCTGATAATGCTCAATGAGTGTATTTATGTCATCTGAATTCTGCTTGATCACCCCCGACATTCTTTTGATAAATCTCGAATGACTACTAACGTTTCGAGCATTACCATCATCTCTTTCGCCGTGTTTATCTGCATCAAAGCAGATAACCGAATAACTCTGAAGAGCCAAATTTAAAGCTAGATTAGAGCCTTCATATTTATCATTGCTCCAACCGTGACAGACGATGACTAAAGGATTATTTACCGACTCTTTTTTACAATAGAGCAAATATGTAATCTCACCGATCTTACTTTTTTCTACTACAACACCTTCCATGAACACCCCTTATATTTCAATATATTCGTTTATGAGCACGATAAACCGTTAAACTTCAGAAAACAGCTAAAGCTGATTAGACGGCAAAGTATTATTCATTATCTTTCTTGGCGCAACGAGATTCATATCAGCTTAATTTACAGCATGCGAACAAGTAAAGGATTTACCGAACAATGGGGCATTTCTGAGTCAGGGTTGTCTGTTGGGTTGGTTAATTTCATGTTGGTGTTCATGGCTAGCCATGGTAGGGAGTTAAGAGGCTCGCCTCTTACCCGCAGCTCACGTTCATCTTTTGCGAAGCAAAAGTGTGACGGGAGCGCAACGGGTTGCTATACCGTCTCACTTTTTTAGAGACGGTTTTTGGCGGTTTACCGCCAAGCTTATTTTACTGAGATGTGCTCAACTGAAAGCTATTCACAGCATCAACCAACTCTTCTGGGGATAGCGGTTTCGCATAATGTCCGTAGGTCATCGTATTGTGTTTATGACCAATTATCTGAGCGACCACATGCTCTTCGATGCCCGCCTTTTGCAGTTCATCAACAACGGTATGACGGAATGAATAGGCGGTTGGGCGTTGTCCCGCTTTGAAATGACAGGCATCAAGAACATCACCAAAAACGTCACGGTAATCTTTTGACCAATCCAAGTCGTCTCCACGGGGAACTAGGTCAAAAAGCTGAATAGCACCTTGTTGTTTTCGTTGCTCTACATAATCAAGAAAGCGTGATTGAAGCAACTTCTGGTGTATTGGCACAACTCTGTTGGAAGCCGCATTTTTTAGGTGTTGGTTTTCCGCATCATCGGAAAAGTGGATACAAGGGGTATGACCTAACGTGATGTCCTTGATGCGAAGTTGACAAGCCTCTGAAGGGCGGCAGCCTTGATGCATCTGTAACTTGGTTATCCAGTCAAATTGCTCACCTTGCTCACTATAGGCATGACTAGAGAATAGTTTCTTCAGCTCTATCACTTTCCAACGCCTGCGCTGAGTTGAGCTATTTGTATTCTTTGGTAGCTTCACCACCATAAATGGATTAGTTGCTATCAATTCTTTTGCCACACACCAATTAAAGAACTGCCTATTTGCGGCCAGATAGTCTTTTAAGCTCTTATGGCTAAGCTTACGCTGGATCAGTTCATCTCTGTAAGCCATGGCAAGGCTGTTACTTGGCTTTTCTTTTCCTTGGCTTGATAGATAGTTTAGAAAATCACTACAACGCTGCTGTAGCTGTTTAATCGTCAATTGAGTCACGCTCTCAAGCTGCTTAGATTCAATGAACTGAGCCAGCGCCTCTTTTCCCACACTCACTCTCGGCGATGTTGCCTTTGCTTCTACAGCAGGTCGCAGTATTGGTGCATTCGTCGTTGTTTCTGGTTGAGAATGATAATTTTGACGTAACTGATTAATACTATGAGCAAGCTCTGCTTTGAATTCAGTAAAACTTAATGCCGTGATTTTGGCTCTGTCGAAAAGAGCATGGAGTAATTGAACCTGTTCGATATTTCTCAGGTAAGCGACTTTACGTTCACGAGTTAGAAGAGAGAATTTAAACTCTTTGGGATAACCACTGCTACGTAGTGAAAGTGGGGTGGCGATGCGTGTGTAGTATACGCTATTTGGAAGTCTCAATAAGTACATCTGTGCTACCTTTCTGTGCAAGATGATTTTCGAGGCTTTAGATACGAAAAAACCGCTGTAAAAACAGCGGTTTAATCTTTAAGAGTGGTGGAGGGATAGGGATTTGAACCCTAGAACCGCTATTAACGGTTGCCGGTTTTCAAGACCGGTGCTTTCGACCACTCAGCCATCCCTCCAGTGCCGCGAATAATATAGTGGTGTGATTCGCTTGTAAATACCCTTATTAACTGACTGCTTTTTTTATGAACAAGTTTGTGTGTTTTTGTTCTGGGTGGTTGTTTTTCGCTCGGTTTATTAAGAAGCAGACCAAACCTTATATTCAATAAGCCAAGAATTCTTAACTTTCGTTATACGCGAAGTGTTTCCGTGCCATTAAAAAGAAAGTATGTATTTGGCTTGCAGGTAAAGTTATGAGGGAAGTGGCTTAGGCGCATGAACTTTTAGTTTAGAACTCTGAGACCGGAATTTAAGAGTAGGTATCAAGTGAATGGGTTTGAAAATGAGAGTGGATAGAGTCTTGTTAGATGAGCTTTATATTTTAAAAAGCTTCAGATGCAAAAAAGCCGCTGATTTCTCAGCGGCTTTCTTTAATGTGGTGGAGGGATAGGGATTTGAACCAAACGCCCGCAACAAAAAAATGAAAATTTACCGTTTATTATCAATAACTTGCGAAGGGGTGACTAAGCGTTGGTTATCAATTTAGTGCATCAATTGACATTACGCTTTTTCTTGGAATAGTTCAAGGAAAAGCTGTGACATGCCTTGTTCACTAGGTCGCCATCGTTCACCTTTCTCAAAGGTGAACGAATCAAACAGTGTGACGGTTCTAAATTACATGTTTGACATCACAGTGGCTTGGAACTCTGAGATAGAATCGATGCTTTCATAAGATATGCCGTAAGAATTCATTACATAGTTAAATGCAGCAACGAATTTGGATACACCTGGCTGACTAGATGAAACCCCTGGCGTTTGCAATGTGTCAGAAATAATCTGACCATTCCATGTTGTTGCGCCAGAAGCGTAAACATCAGAGTATCCAGTACATGATGTGTACAAATCATTGATTGCAACAACTGTTTCTCCGTTATCAATTGCTGTCTGATGATCTGCTCGACAACTTTGCTCAATTACATTAATGGTTTTAAAAACTTCCCATAAATCGACTACGCTAACGCCTTGGTCTAGTAGATAGCTAACTGACGCATTGTAAGCTGGATACTCGTAATAAGCAGGGGTCAGCAAGATTTGGACAGCATCTTGAACTGAATCAGCGGTAATCTGAGTTGGAGCCCAAGAAATCTGTGAGTTAAACGTATTTAGCATTGACGCATTGTATGAATCATTTGTAGTCAATCGCACCGCAACGCCCTCATTATACCATACATGAGAGTGACCTAATCCCATTTCGCCAACGAAGCGGGACTGATAAGTGTGCTTGATTTCGTGCTTAATTAGCTCATCCAGAGCGGTGCCAGAAGAATCAGGGCCGATAGTGAAGCCATAGTAATCACCTGCACCATTACTGCCTTCACTGGATAGGACACAAACTTCTAAAGGAGAAGATGAATCAACATCAAATTCAGAAACCATGTTCCAGTTAAATCGTGAAGCATCAGTATTAAATGCATTTTGAGAGATGCGAGCGATTTCTTTTAGTTTTGCATCACTAATTGAATTCGGTGAACCCACAATAAAGTCAGTTGTACGAAATGATGAACTCGTTCCTGAGCAGTTAGTATTGCTATTCATTGAAATGCTTGCAGAGCTTACAGAGATATTCGGGTAAAGATCCGCAGCATTTGCTGAGCCGCTATCGCCACCACCGCTACCACAGCCCAAAAGTGAGATAATGAACATAGAGATAGCCAAATGCTGATTTGTTTTTTTATTTATCAATTTATTGTCCAACCAATTTACATGCGCGTTTTTAGGGTAAGAACAATAACTAACGATATGTGTAATAGGTTGTTTTAGGTCAAGTATTAATTTAGATGCTCTAAACATGTGCAATATCGACATTTAAATTCACAGAGTGAATGCTTTTTTTGAATTCTTAGCAATTCTTAACCGATTTAAGAATTCTTAAAAAACGGACGAAATTTTAAGAATTCCACCATTCTGGTGAAATAACCGAGAAATTGACTACTCTGTATGCAGCGGGGCTGCTCTGTCCACTGGTGCTGCTAACTGCGCTTCCAGCCGCTGATTTTCCTGAGTGAGCAAAGCAACCTTACCTTCAGAATCGCTAAGATTCTTCTCTAGAAGACGGTGGTTAACTGAAAGTTCACTTTTCTCATTTCTGAGCGTATCCAATTGATTATCATATTTATTCAACAAGTCTTGGGTGGATTGTAGTTGAGTCGATGTTTCAATAAGTCGTTCTTTCGCTTCTTCATGCTGTTCTGACAATGCAGAATGGTGTATTCGAAGTGCCTCTAGCTCATTCGTAGCACAATCAAACCTTGTCATTATTGATGCATGCGTTGTTTCCATTGTCGACAATTTAGCTGTCAGTCCCGTGATGGTGTTTTGTTGAGCCTCTATGTTTTCCGCTGCCTTGCTGAGAGAGAGCGTCAATTGACCATTATTTTGAACCAGTTCGGATATTTCCTGCTTTGACTGCGCAAGCTCCACTTCCAGTATTTCGATTTGTTCTTCAAGCAACTCATTGTGTTCGACTTGTTTTTGTAGACGCGCTTCTAAATCAAGGCCGTCTTCCTCTGCTATCTCTTTGGCTTTTATTGCGGCATCGGATTTAATATCTAACTCTCTAACGCGAGCATCCATCAGCGCTTCATAATGAAGTTGTGCCTTATTATTCAATCCGATAGTCATGTTTCGAAGCGATTTGCAAACTTCCTGCTCTCTGATGGACAGCATTTCCTGAATCTCAATCGGCAGTTCAAAAGAAGCCCGTAAAGGCTGCCCACCTAAATCATCTTTATCGTTATTTGGCTCTGGTATTTCGGGAACTTTTCCGCTTTTAGTTAATCGGTCAAGGTCAGCTTGAATTGAAGCGATTTTTCCTCGACCGAGGATTTCTTTAATGTACCATCCCGTAGGCTTTCTGCCTTTGGAGCACAGTTGAGTAGCAATATCTATAATGTCTTCATCTGTATAGGATTTTGGTCTAGCCATGTTGTTTACCTTTATTGTAATTATTATCAAGGTTAGTTAGTAAAGTAAGTAAGCCAGTTAACTAACTTACTTATTTTGGGGGGTTATCAATGCTCTGGTTCGCTAACTGGTTATCGGACTCTTGCAGCAAAGTAATCTCACCTGTAATTTTGTCTGCCAACTCAGGTGGCAGATCTAACGTGGAATTCAGAGCGGAGGCCAGATATTCACTCTGTTTCTTCATCACACCTTTATCTTTGGCATTAATAGAAAGCAGCACTTTCCTAAATATATCAACCAGTTTTGGCACTATCGCCTGCGTTAAGTTCTGTGTGAGCGTGGTCAGTCGCGATGATTCCACTTTCAGGTCTGACACCTCTACCTGCATGATATCTCGCTCAACCTGTAACTGACTTAGCTGTACCTGTGCCTGAGCAGTATCCTCTGTTAGCTGAACAAGTTGTTGCTCGACTTTTGCTTGTTCACCTAACAAACTCTCGTGTTTCTTTACTGTCAGCTCAATCTTGTCTTGAATCAGCTCTAACTGATGCGTGTGATAGTTATGACTACGCTCAGTTTTAGGAATACGAGCCTCTCTGTTCATCTTCTTGCGTCGCTTAGATCTCCGTTCGGTTTCAGGCGCAAACACTACATTGAGACCTTTGGCATGAAACAGGTGCTCATTGGCAAAGTCCTTTACCATCTTTTGGAAAAATCGCCCAAAGTCTTGTGATTCTTCACGAGTAAGCTTTCCGTTTTTCGGGAAGAAGTTTTTCACTGAGTACACTCGATGGATGTACTCATTCACCACTTGTATTTGCCGTTTGTGCAAGTCGAACTCACCTGTTTCACTATTGCGTCCAGATAGAAAGTAGTGCGGGTGACAACCTGTATCTTGCTCCACGCTACGCTCATCATCGTGACCGATAATCGCTTCAATGGGGTACTGAGGGAAATGGTAAGTCAGGAACTTGCGCGTTAATTCAATGTACTCTTTCAGACTGACGGTATCTGAGCCCACTTGCCATTGATGGGGCACTTTGAAGATACCTTCCTGTAAATAAACAGAATTTGTTGGTGCACGGCGATGAACCTGATTGTGCGCGTTAAGATAGGTCTCCAGCATTTTTATGCGCTGCCTTTTACGCTGCATGTTAAGTTTTCCAAATTTCGCTATCTTGGAGTACGAAACATGCCCTTCGGTATCAAGTACAGCCTGAAGAAATTCCGCTGCCTCTCTATTTCCTTTTTTGGTTTCACTGGCAATCGCCGTTTTCATTTTATTCTTGTATTGCCGATGTTGAGTCTGGAGTTTTTTCTGGTTGTGGATGCGTGGAACTGGCGCGATTCGATATAGCAGCTCCATACGCGTCTCTTCTGACCACGTATCTAATTGTGATAATCTACCGTTACACCAGATAAGATTGTTAGCTGACAACGCGTCATTCCATTCCAGCTTTTTAGTCGATTTAGTCCTCGCCTTTGAATCTGCGAGAGTGGAGGTTATCCTGAGCGAATGCTTCAGCGATGCCTCACATTTAAGCCGACTCACCGACTGAGATGTGAAGTTAAACTTGCGATAAAAATAACGAATGTCCTTGTTCATTCTGGCCTCTCCAGAGGCCAGGTATTTAGAGAGTCAAGAGAGATATCTCTTGCCCGCAGCTCACGTGCATCTTTTGCGAAGCAAAAGTGTGACGGGAGCGCAGCGGGTTGCTGTCGCGTCCCACTTTTCAAGTGAGCGACTTTGGCACGGTTAGTGCCAAATTTGGCAACGGTATTGCCATGTGTGGCACTGACAATGCCACACATGGCGGGGCGGAGAATACTCATAAAGCACCTCCGATAACACCTTGGATTAGCGCTTTAAGCTCAGGCCTCTCTTGCAGAGCACTCACCAACGCTAATACATCTGATGGTACTTCAGAAGATACTTCAACGGGTATAGCCTCAGAATGTCCGAGTGCATCTGCAAGATGATTAGCTGCGACATTGGCAAAGTCAGGAGCATCTGAACGCATCCAGCGACCATAATGTTTATCTATCATATTTGTGCCAGTGTGCCCCATCTGACGTGAAATCCAGTCTTTACTAATTCCAGCAGTAAGATTTTGACTCGCATAAGTATGGCGTAACTGACCGACACCACGGTGCTGAACTTCAGCTTTTTTCAGAAAAGGAGTGAAGAAGGTTTTGTTGAATTGCTTGGCATTCAGGAACGGTAGATTCGTTTTACTGTTATAAAAGACAAAACGCACTGTATCTTTAATCCATGTTTTACTGTCCGCTTGTAAAACAGAGATAGTGCGCATCCGTTTTGAGCCAGTAAGCTCAAACTGTTCTTTCAGAAGCGTTATCGCCAATTCATTGAGTTCTACCGTTCTAACTGATCCAGTGGTTTTTGGCGTTTTATAATCGTTTAATACTCTTGCACGACGAACATATAATTCTTTACGCTGCCAATTGATGTCTTCCCAAGCGAGCGCCAGTAACTCACTGATACGAAGTCCTGTTAGTACGTTCAGAAGTACAACATTTTTTCCGTTAAGGCATTCAGCAGTAGTGTCATTCAGTTTTTTGATTTCGGCTTTGCTGAGAGGTTTTGGTTCTTTGTTCGTAACAGCTAGGTTTTCAATACCATCTACGGGGTTGCGCTCAATCGCACCGTCTCGTTGGGCTCGTTTGAATACCGCCCTGAGTATAGTGAGGAACTCATTGATCGACTTGTTGCTGTAGCGGTAATGAAACGAAATGATAAGATCATGGATGTCACTATGATTAACATCTTTTATCAAACGTTTCTTGAAGTGATTTTTGAGTTTTCCCGACTTACTTCTGTCCGATCTGAGTGTAGACGGCGCGACAGTATGTACACGGCTTTCAATGAATTTATCTATGACGACATTAACTAATGTCGGATTGCTGTTTTCCACGTTTATTGCACTTAGACAGCTAGCTGCTGCTCTTCTATTTGAGAGCAGCTTATAAGCAGAAAAAATGAATTTCAATATGAAAATGCTAATATTTTTAGCAGGTTATGGAAAAAACTTCACCTTGTCTTTTTTTATCAATGAGTTGTTGTTTTTTAATTTTTCAAAGTGGTTGGCAGATAAAGCTACAGATAGGATTTGCACCCAGCATCACTGATAAGAGCTATCTAGGAGATGGCAGATCCGAAAAATGTTTGAGGATTTTTTGATTTATCGAATAATTTCTAACATTTGAAGTTAGTTATCAGACATGAGGCTTTCCTCGTTTCCTCAATGATGGGTTAATCTGATATTTTTCCCAAATGGGCGAGTTACTCTGACGTTTTTCCCAAACGGGTGAGTTACTCTGACGTTTTTCGCATCTGTGAGTATGAGATTTGACTGGTATAGTGTGTAATGGAACGATTTTTAGCAAAAGATTTTCTGTGCAGTTCTAAGCTAGCTCAAACCTGGACAAAAGCTTCTTAGGGAACTTGGTGAAATCGAAACCAATCGAATTAGTTCAGTATCCTAAACGCCTTCAACTTAAGGATAGTCACTTGTCATCATTAACCAGCTCTGGTGGTTTATTAGTAGGTAATAATGCAGCGCCAGAATGATCTTGGTGCTTAATGTACAAGGGATATAGCTCTTCCTTATAAAACGTGTAATAAGGAGAGCTATCAAATCGATTGTCGTTTTTACCCCATTTTCGTACGAGGTCTTCAGGGGACGGTATTAATATACGTTCTGTTCCGTATAGATACCGTACATCAGAGTAAATTGATGCCCCTATCAAGTACTTCCTTACCTCACTCTCAATGATTAGTGGTAGATCTTGGTCTGCTTCTAGGTGGAGAACATTTTGGTACTTTATGTATAACTCACAGTATTCAACAAACTTTTTAGCATGGCGCAATGCTAATTCTTCGGGTGAATCGTGCATGATTGATACTAAATTGATTCATGTGTGCTTTGAAGGAGTCTTTTGCCAGAACCTCTAGCTCGCTAATTAGTTGTTCTGCTTTCTGATTTTCCTGTTGCATCTTCACAGCATAACCTTTGAAAGATAATTCAGTGATCTTTCCTTGGAACCACACCACAAAGCCCACAACAACACTTACAGTAAAGAACAGTACAAAATCAGTGCCAGTTAGTTTGTCTAATAAGAGGAGAAGTACATTAAGAACAAGTAAAATTGTGACAATAACAACACTTAGAAATAATCGCATAATTACCACGTCTAAAGCATCTAACTAATTTACAGACAAACCTAGCTACTTATACTATGAAGTCGTAGCATAATTGCGTTCTGGCATTAAATAAGCTGGGGTTCAGTTGGAACGTACATCTCTCATAAATCTAGACAATGCATGGTATGATTTACTATCTTTCCCATTATCTATGACCGCATCTTCTAAGTAGCCTGTAGGTGTATGCACCCTAACCCAAGTTCTTTGAGACGATAGAATACTATCTATTAACTGAAGATCAGCTACAAAAGCTTTTGTGGATGTTTTGATAGCCGAGTTATTGTTCAAGTCTGTAATTGTTCTTGTTGGTTGTAACTGAATTTTTTTACCGTCAATGTTCAGTTGAACGTCAGTAATACCAGAGTATTCGTTAAAAATGGACATTATGAGTATTACTTGCTCTGGCTTTGATGAACTCCATTGAGCACCAATCCCTGTACAAACCATAGAATCACATGCATTGCCGTGTGGCTCTATTGATATAATGGTTGCATTATCAAAGCCGCTATGTGACACGCTTGGCTCTAAACCAGACGTGGTTGAGCAACCTGCGATAAGAAAGGCTATAAAAACTCCTAATTTTTTCATGCCAAATCCTTTTCTAATGTTGAGAGTTAGTCCGTGTGATAACCACATCACACTTCTAACAGCTTACATTCATTGGGAAAATCTGGTCAATTGGTGGATTAGTTAAGTGTGACCTCAAAGTAGGTTAACGCGTTTAGGGGTATATCCAAGATAACCTCGGTCACAATATCATACCAATGGGTATAAGCATCATGATGGCGAATATGTTCCTGTATCTGCAAATAACTCAAACCCCTTGCTATCAGCGAACATTTCTTTAAATAAAATACCTCTACCTTCCAACTTTGAGAACAAGCAACTCTTATGCTCAGAGGAAGCTTTTAGCCCGAAAAACACCATATCAACAGCTTCAGGATTAAACGATTGAATTGAATGCTTCTCAGGTAACTTTGTCCGACAATTTTCGAGTATCAAACGATACTCCTTCTCGTAATTCCAGTGTTTTGATTTTTGGATTAAAAGTCTATCCACTTGTTCTTTGATATCATGACTACTAACAATATCAAGAAAGTTCATTGGGACATCTGTGTAATTCACTTCTTTGTGAAACCGTAACGGCAAAGAGGCTACCAGTTTTTCCATGTTATACCTTAAACAGAAACCACGATGGTTATCCCCATAATGTGCCCAGAGAAGCGGATTTCTTGAGCTTGTAGAGAGGCATGATATGTATGAATTACACATCCTTTCTTGTATCGGATCTCGATATGTTTCTAGGAATATT
Organism: Vibrio atlanticus; assembly: GCF_024347315.1. Classification (NCBI taxonomy): domain Bacteria; kingdom Pseudomonadati; phylum Pseudomonadota; class Gammaproteobacteria; order Vibrionales; family Vibrionaceae; genus Vibrio; species Vibrio atlanticus. The sequence continues at coordinate 1,085,595 of NZ_AP025460.1, forward strand.
TTCTGTCCATTGGGTTTAGCCAGCTTTTGCATGAGTTCCTGCTTAATCTGTTCAGGATGTCTACTCTCAGTTTGCGATCTGATATTAACAATATGTTGAAAGTTCTCATCAATGTATCGTGCCAACGTAACGTCTGTAGCAAAGATTGAGGGGAAGAGAAGTGTCGCATCAAATGGGTCATTAAAGGTTTCACCTATGGAAAATGACAGCTCGTTATTTACCAGATTGTTCACATGCCTATTTTCGTTAGATGTGAACGTGCGATATTGATACAGATACCCCCTCTGGCAGGATAGTTGTCACTGTTAAAATTTAACCAGTTTGGGCGATAAAGAGTAATTGTGTCTCGTATCTCAGTAGAAAGAAAAGAAGCTATATTGAAGAAGCTGTTGCCTCCCTATTCGATGTCAGTTAAAGAAGTGTCGGAAGAGGAAGGAATTAGCACTGCGACCCTGTATCATTGGCGCCAGCAACTCAGACGTTCAGGAGCCGCCGTGCCAAATAGCAACACTTCATCAGAGCAGTGGTCTGCTCAAACTAAACTCGCCATTGTTGCCGAGTCTTACTCGATGACCGAAAGTGAACTCAGCCAATATTGTCGTGAAAAAGGTCTTTTCCCTGAACAAATCCAAAGTTGGCGCAGCGAATGTATGCAAGGGTTTAAGTCGAGTAAAGAGCAGGAAGCTGAAGCAAAGAAGCAGGCTAAAGCTGACAAACTTGAAATCAAAGAGTTGAAGAAAGATTTACGACTCAAAGAAAAAGCACTCGCTGAAACGGCCGCCCTCTTGGTACTAAGAAAAAAGCTGAGAGCCTTTTACGGGGAAGAGCCAGAGGACGATTAACCTCAACCGATGAAAGGCAGACCATAGTGACTCTTATCCTTGAAGCGAAGCAATGCGGATGCCGTTTAGAGCCAGCTTGCCATGAAGTTCAAATCGACTTGAGAACGTATCGTCGCTGGTATCAGCAAGGTGAAGTTCAAGCTGACAAAAGGCCGATATGCATCAGGCCAGAGCCTGCTAACAAGCTCTCTCAGCAAGAGCGTGATGCGATTATCGAGGTGTGTAACCGCTCTGAGTTCGCAAGCTTACCTCCGACTCAAATCGTCCCGACACTGCTTGACCGAGGTGAGTATATCGCCTCTGAATCGAGTTACTATCGGGTGCTGAGTGCACAGGGACAACTCCACAGACGAGGTCGTCAAAGAAGTAGGCAGAAGCAAGCGAAGCCATCAAGTTACACAGCGACAGATTCGAACCAAGTCTATACATGGGATATCACTTACTTACCTTCAAAAGTTCGAGGCCAACACTATTACCTGTATGTCATCGAGGACATCTACAGTCGAAAAATCGTTGGTTATGAAGTGTATGAGCGTGAATGCGGTGAGCTGGCGTCACAACTTCTGCAACGAACGTTGATGCGAGAGCAATGCTTCAATCAAGCGCTGGTTCTTCACTCAGATAATGGTGCACCGATGAAGTCGCTGACGTTTAAAGCAAAAATGGAAGAGTTAGGTATTACCTCATCGTATAGCCGCCCAAGAGTCAGCGATGATAACCCGTATGTCGAATCATTGTTCCGCACGGTAAAGTACATGCCAAGCTGGCCAACAAAGGGCTTTGAAAGTATCAACAGTAGTCGAAGTTGGGTTGAAGCCTTCGTACGCTGGTACAACACCGAGCATAAGCACAGTAAGCTAAATTACGTCACGCCTTCAGAGCGTCACAATGGAAAAGATAAAGAGATCTTGAAGCGCCGAGCAAAGGTATTACTCGCAGCAAAAGAGCTAAACCCTGAACGCTGGCCAGGTGATATCAGAAACTGTGAACCTGTTGGTGACATTCACCTAAATCCAGAAAGAGAAGCTGCTTAGTAAACAAGCGAATGATGACAACTACCTTGAAAAACGCCGGATACTTAGTAGTCAAAGCTTTTCTTCCCTACGCTAAAGCTGATGGATGCATTCAGTATCATACAGGCATTACAAAATTTAGCTCAAATGACTGTCTAATATTGTGAAACATTAACTAATCGTAACAAAGAAAGGGGCGTGCGACGTGAGGTCGTATGAAGCGCTGTTCACCGCTTAACGTGTGAACCATCTGTATCACCAGATGAACCTAGGGCTCTGAATAAAGTAGCGAGCCTGACAATGTAATGAAGAATGGTTATGACCATTCGGGATTTGAATCGTGAGAGGACGATCCTCCTGATAACCACAAATCGGGTGAGTGCTAGGTAGTCAGTATGACGAACATAAGTGAATCCGCGGAAGGTGCGTTATGTTTGCAAACAGCGGAAGTGGTTAATACGCTGTAGCCAAAAGGCAAGAGAGTCGGAAAGAGATTGCCCCATGCTCTTTCGTGGTCATTGAACTCTCCGCACCATAGCGGGCATCTAAACTGACATTGCGTGACATACGGAACACGGTAAGCCTGTATCACTCCCTCTGGGAAAGCCTATGTGGCCGATAGTGATGCAGGTATAGGAGGTTGGAAAAAGCGAAGGCTGCATTGTAACGATGCAGATACAGACTTGTGTCTGGTCACGAAAGTGAGCCCACTTCCAACTGGTCTCCCGTTGCGAGAGAATTTGAAGAACTTTATTCAAGGAGAAATGCAAATGATGATTTCAAAAGAGATTAGTGCCTCTCCTGACAGCGCTCAATGGCAGTCGATCGACTGGAAATCCGTTGAGTCGCATGTATTCAAGCTTCAGATGCGTATCGCAAAGGCAACTCGAGAAGGTAAACACGGCAAAGTGAAAGCGTTGCAGTGGTTACTGACTCATTCTCGTTCAGCAAAACTTCTTGCTGTTAAGCGAGTATCACAAAACAAAGGCAGTAAAACGCCTGGAATAGATGGTGTTATCTGGAATACAGATACACGCCGCATGAAAGCAGTCAATCAATTGAGTAGAAAGGCATATCAAGCCAAACCACTCAAGCGTATCTATATTCCCAAAAAGAATGGCAAACTTCGACCACTGGGCATCCCGTGCATGATAGACAGAGCGCAGCAAGCACTCTACCTTACGGCACTAGAGCCTATATCGGAGACGCTTGCCGATCCTAATAGCTATGGATTTAGACCAAACCGCAGCACGGCTGACGCAGTCGCTCAGTGCTTCAAATGTTTGGCTCTAAAGAAGTCAGCTAAATGGGTTCTTGAAGGCGATATAAAGGCCTGTTTCGACAAGATCGGGCATCAAGGGCTGATGGACAATGTTGCCGTTGATAAGCGTATGTTGGAACAATGGCTAAAGTCTGGCTTTGTAGACAAAGGGCTGTTCTATCGCACTGATGAAGGCACACCACAAGGTGGGATTATATCTCCGACCTTGATGCTAATGACTCTCGCAGGCCTTGAACAGCAGATAAAGTCCACCGCACTCAAAAAGGGCGCTAGAGCCAACTTTATTGGTTACGCCGACGATTTCGTCGTCACTTGCGCTTCAAAAGAAGTGCTAGAGAACGATATCAAACCGTTGATTGCTGACTTCTTAGCAGAAAGAGGCTTGACATTATCCGAAGAGAAAACGCATATCACCCACATTAACGATGGCTTTGACTTCCTTGGGTTCAACCATAGGAAGTACAAAGGGAAACTGCTCATTAAGCCGAGCAAATCCAATACGTTGATGTTCTTAGGTAATCTGCGTGAACTCATCAAAAAGCACGTAACCCTTCCAGTGAATGATCTTATCAAACTGATAAATCCGAAACTCAGGGGATGGTCGAACTATTATCGGCACTGCGTAGCTAAGCAGGTATTCGGATATGTTGGTCACAAGCTATTCCATACGTTATGGCACTGGGCTAAAAGGCGTCATCCAACAAAGTCTAAAACTTGGATCGCCCTAAAATACTTCATCAACCGAAAAGGCCAATGGCAGTTTCACGGTTGGCAGAAGATCATGGATATGGATTGCCAGTTCAATCTCTTCCAAATAGCTAAAGTGCCTATAGAAAGACATGTGAAAATCTGAAGTGCAGCGACACCCTTTGACCCTCTTTACCAAGAATACTTGGTGAAGAGAAAATCCAAAAGGCTAGCTCGTAACTCTTGGAACGAACCTGCTCCGACTGCTTTATAAGTTGCTGGGTATCATTTGATGCCTTTGTGGAGGCTTGAGCCGTATGCAGTGAAAGTTGCACGTACGGTTCTTAGGGAGACGGCACTTGGTAACAAGTGTCGTCCACCCGACAGAAGCACCCCAGATTATTTTGGCTGAGATTTGTTTTGGCTAAGATTATTGTTGGGCATACTGAATCAGTAACTTTGCTAATACCGAGTGACTTATTGCAATAGAAGTGCAAAACGAAGATAGAGTGGCGAATCAAACGCACTTTTGCATTCTATATTTTTATGTGCAAAATGGATTGTGCATTCAATAAAATACGAGGTTTTTAATGCACAGCACAACTCAACACTTGGTTAATCTTACTGACATATATCATACGCTAGATCGTTTAACTCAATCTGATGAAGCGCTCAACCGCTACAGTCCCGCGTTATTTGGGACTTTTCAACAAGTTCTTTATTCCCAAACTGCATTGCAACTAGAAGTTCTGCAAGCCAGTATCACTTCTAAACAGAACACATGCCTTGATAGACTCCCCAAAAACACAGCCTATACAGCACAAGACGTTGAAGATGTGTGGTTATCTAAATATATTAAAGATCTGCCATCGACCACCCTTAAAACAGTACAAGAAGAAACCATTGTTCGAGTTTATCTCAACCGTATTCTTGACGAGTTCTCCATGCATACTAAGGAGTCATGGAAGCAAAAGTCGAAAAAATAGATTTACAAAAATTGCATGAAAGTATCGAAGACCTGTGTGATAGGTACGGCTTCCCACTAGACGTACAACCTATGAGAAAGGACTCTATACCTTTTCTTTTGAGTACTCTTGATCCGTTAGACAAGGGTTAGTCTATTGAGTACGTTTAATTGTGGTTGCAAGCATTAGGAAAACTTAGCCATTTTACAAATCAGGAAGCAAGTTCTTAAGTGCTTGTAACTCATTTCGGGGCAAAAGCAATTCAGGCAACTGGTAAGGATTTGTTACTAGTTGCCAGCGACTTGCGGGATTAATGTTTTAACTTTAGTCTCCTATTGGCTCATAGCTGATCCCATTAACAACTTCTGCTAACTGGCTCAGTGGCAACCGCTTTCCATACCGCCCGTAAGTCATACTATTATTTCCATGCCCAACGAGCTGAGCGGTGATGTGCTCAGGAACACCTTGTTGCTTCAATTCGTCTATGAAAGTGTGTCGGAACCCGTAAGCGGTAGGTCTCTGGCGGGGTTTCATACCTATCAACGTTTGGTATTTACCGATCTTTATGCAATATGATTTAGACCAATCATCAAACTGATTTCCTGGGCTATAGCTAAATAACTGTCTTCTACCCGCAGCCTTCACCTTAGCAACATAGTCTAGAATGCCCATATTGATCAGGTGATTGTGAATGGGAACCTCACGGATACTGTTAGCGTTTTTTACATATTTACCGTCCTCACTTTCTGTAATTGAGAAGTAGTAAATACCGTTTTCTTGCTTGATATCAGCAACTCGCAATTGGCAAGCTTCCGATGGACGCATACCAGATAGAGGTAGGATTTTCGAAATCCACTGAAACTCTTCATCTTTTTCTTTAAATAGGCGTGTGCCGAAAAACTTCTTCATATCCTTCAATAGCCAGCGTTCCCGTTGTTCATCTTGGCGCTTAATTGCCTTCTTCTGGATTTTAACGTCCTCAAAAGCATTGAACCCTGTGTGGTTCATCAGTTTGCAGTATTTAAAGAACTGAAAACAAGCTGCAAGGTATTCTTTATCCGTTTTAGCGCTTCGACCTTTTTTCAACAAATGGTCTCGGTACAGTAAGGCATGAGCCGTTGTTATATTGGCAACTCTATCTACTGGCGCAAATTGAATGAAATCGTTAATACGTGATTCTAGCTGATGGATTGTAAGCGGTCGGATTGATTGGAGCTTTTTAGAGTCGATAAATTTTACCAGTGTACATTTCAAGGAAGCAAGTGATGTAGCTTGTCGTGTTAAGGGCACTGGTTGTATCTGTATCGAAGTATTGCGTACTGGTATTGGTTTAGTAACGAAAGTACTGTCATTATCGTCAAAGTCGCTTCTAAGCTCATTGATAAGCTTATTTGCAGCAATATTGAAGTCTGCGGGGTGAGTCTGAATTGTAATGCTGTCAATAAGCTGTTTGAGCTCGATGGCAACGTTTAAGTTACGTAGTGAGGCAATTCGACGATTTTTGGTTAACAGTGATACTTTTAGGTCAAAAGGGAACCCACGATCACGACAACTTTTAGGTAGGCAAATACGAGTGTAGTAGTTATGGCTAGCAGTTTTTAAAAGGTACATTGTCTCAGTCAATCCTTGCGGTTGAACTTAGTACCCTTCAGATATGAAAAAAGCCGTTGATAATCAACGGCTTTTTTCATTTTTAAAGTGGTGGAGGGATAGGGATTTGAACCCTAGAACCGCTATTAACGGTTGCCGGTTTTCAAGACCGGTGCTTTCGACCACTCAGCCATCCCTCCAGTGGCGTGAATAATATAAGGGGCAGAGGATCTTGTAAACCCTTAATTTTCATAATTTTGTTTTGTTGCTTGTTTTCTAGGGCGTGTTGATCTTTCGTGAGTGTTTTTTGAACAGCATGGTAAAGAGTTATAATTTGCTTCGCCAAAAGTAAAACCATAACCAATACCATGCCAAGAACAATGCTAACTGATATTCGCTGGGAACTGCTACTCCAAGTTATGAAAAGTACAGGTCGTATTTACGATAAAACTGAACATCGAATGACATTTGAAGGAATACTTTATCGAATGAGAACAGGTATTCCTTGGCGAGATCTACCCTCTGAGTTCGGAGAGTGGAGTACCGTTTACAGACGATTTAATCTTTGGTCAAAGAAAGGGATTTTAGATAAACTTTTCAAAAGCTTATCTAGCATGGCTGATTTTGAATGGGTCTTTCTTGATGGCTCTATAGTTCGAGCGCATCAGCATAGTACAGGTGCAGCTACTGAAAGCTCAGAGCAAATAGGAAAAAGTCGCGGGGGCAACTCAACCAAAATTCACTTAGCCGTAGATAGTGGTGGTCTGCCGATTTGCTTTGATTTATCAGAAGGACAACGCCACGATATAGTGCATGCCGAAAGCTTAGTTGAACAACTCGATGAAGTTAATACTATCGTTTGTGATAAAGGATATGACAGCGAACCTTTCCGTACTTTTGTTAAGGAACGTGGCGGAGAAACGGTAATTGCTAAACGCAATTACGGACAAGATATAGACAAAGACAGTATGGATTGGTGTCTATACAAGTATCGTCACTTGGTCGAAAATGCCTTTGGGAGAATTAAGCATTATCGAGCTATTTCAAGTAGATATGACAAGCTAGAAAGGAATTATGCCAGCATGTTATCGCTGGCATTCATGTTAATGTGGCTACCGATGTATTGTTGAACACAAAATGTACAGCAAAGATCAACACGCCCTAATCATTCACGGCAATAAAAAAGGGAAGCCATTGGCTTCCCTTTTCTTTTTGATGATCATTTAGTCATTTTTGGTATAGAACCGCTGTAACTCAGTAAGGCCTTGCATCAACACTGGCAAGCGAGGGCTTACGTCTTTCAGACGTTTGTAATTCTGATCGTACAATTTGTAGTTACCAAACTTATCTAACACCGTTGTTTGTTGGTCAGTAACAAGAGCAAGTTCACGTGAGTCTCCTGCGAGAATCCATTTTCTTCTACGCTCATCAAACAGGCTACGACCGCTACTGAAGTCTGTCGGGTTCGAAGATACACCTAATAGCTCTTGCATTAGCGTGACAGATACATCTAGGTGACTAGAACGGTGAGTATATTCAGATGCCGACTTACCTGGCCATTTGATGAACAGAGGCACTTGTAGTTGGTAACGACTGTAATTGGAGTTTGCACCCCAACTGTTGGTTTTCGTCTCGTTAAATTCAGTACCATGGTTAGAGGTAATGATAACCACTGTGTTGTCTTGAAGATCTAGGCGCTCCAACTCTGCGTAGATTTTCGCTAACTGAACATCAGCCGCTTGAGTCGATTTTTGGTAGTCTGCAGTAAAACGTTCAGCGGTAGTCAACGTTACATCTGTTTCGTAACTAGAGAAGTTATCGAGCGTTGTTAGCTCAATAAAGTTAAACCAAGGGCTTTTTGCTTGTGGTGATTGAACCCATTCAGACCAAGCTTGTATTGCGCTTTGGTCATCATCTGTTGCTTGCTCTGGGAGCGCATCACGGCCTCGGAAGATGACTTCCGGGTAAAGGGCGTCGTCAAAGTCATCACCGCTAAAAGCGGCAAGTGTATAATTGTGATGATCTAGCACATCGAGCAGTACTGCGCTCGAGCCTTGCGCTTTGATGCTGCTTGCGTAGCTGCTAGGAAGGCCATAGAACAATCCGAAAATACCAAACATGTCGTTACTTGAACTGTAGTGATTGGTGAAGTTGATCGATTGTTGTGCATAGGCATAGCTGCTTGGCATCGCAGTGCTATTGAGTGCATCAGCGCGAAGATTATTCACACTCACTAGCAGAATATTAAGATCAGCACTGCGGCGGTTGTATTGAATTTTTTCTAACGGGTAGCTAACTAAATTTACGTTCTCTTGGTTCGCTTCTAAACGCTGTAAATACTCTTCACGGTCTAATAGACCATGCTTTTCCATAAAGCTTTTTGCTGTCATAGGATAAGACAGTGGGAAATTCGCTTTCTGGCTTGTAATTGGGTTGTAGAAATACGCATCAGCCCACATGTAGGTCAAGTGGCTGCTGATGAAACACAAGAAGAAGACGGCAGTAATAGGACGGCCAATGTGTTTATGAGACAGTTTACGTTGCTTACGCCAAACCCACTCAGACAGACCTAACTGCAATAAGAAAATTAGTGGCATTACAATGAAGAGGTGCTGCAAATCAGAAGTGAGTGCAGACTCCTCTCCACTGAATAAAACCTCCCACACGACAGGTGTCAGGTGGAGGTTTATATTTTGATACGTTTGGGTATCAATCAGTAGGACAGTTAAACCTATGGTTGCGAAGATAACGGCAACCAAACGTAATAACTTCCTCGACGGAAGAATAAAAGTGAGTGGGAACAGCACTAATAGATAGAGCGCGAACACCAAAAATCCAAAATGACCAACCCATGATGCAGCCAAATAGAATTGACCCAATAGGGTTTCCGGCCAAGCAGATTGAGTAATATAACGAGTACCAATCAACATCGCAGCAATGATGTTGAAAAATGCAAACCAGTGGCCCCAACCTACCAGTCGAGATACACGATCGCTATATGAGTTTGCGCTGTCTACCATTTATAATTCTTTTTCCGTCAATCAAACTTAGTGAGACTTTTTATCTTCAAGAGAAGAAATTAAAGCTTCGGCAAATTTTTCAGCAATTCCTTTGCGTTGTGAAGCAGCAACGTTCTGATTTAAGACATTGGTTGCGATATTTCCAGCGATCATCAATGAAAGCTCAGGTGAAGCTTTGTGCTTAGTCAGTACAGCACCTACTTCAGCTAGGATTTTTTCAACTTGATCATCTGTGTATTTAGATATAATCGGCATAAGGACTCTAATAATGATAGTAAAAGCGGCTTATGATAACCTACTATGCACAACAACTGAAACCTGAACGGTAATATTTTCACTATGAACCTTCACCTTTCCAACGTAATTTTACACCAGCTAAGCAAGAACGATCAGGAAGAGCTGATTGTTAACTATCGTGCTGAATCTCTAGAAAACGATACTGCATCTGAAAACCTAGTCGCTGAACTTCACCGAGTTTTTAATTCAAAAGCAGGTAAAGGATTTGGTTCTTTCAAATCCGACAGCGAATTCCAGCAGTCGTTGCATGAATTTCGAGCTGGAGAACAAAGTTTTTATGATTTCTCTCAAAAAAGTGCGCTACGTCTAAAAGATGAGCTTTCAAAGTACCCTTTTGCTGATGAAGGCACTTTGGTACTGGCTGAATATCAATCACTGGCGACAGACTACCTTTTCATCGGACTACTGCCTTCTAACCAAAGTTTGAAAGTGACCGAAGGGCTAGATATTAGTGCGACGGATTACCTGGATATCTCGAAGATGGATATTGTTGCGCGCCTTGATCTTTCAACATACGACACAGACAAAGAGTCAAACCGTTACCTTACTTATATTAAAGGGCGCGTTGGTCGTAAAGTCGCTGACTTCTTCTTAGACTTCCTTCAAGCAGAAGTAGGCTTGGATGCTAAGCAGCAAAACCAAGTATTGATGCAAGCGGTAGAAGACTTTGTTTCTGATTCTAAGTTAGAGAAAGAAGAAGCGATCAGCTATAAAAAACAAGTTGCGGATTACTGTAACGAACAGCTTAAAGCGGGTGATGAAGTTCAAGTTCGTGAACTTTCTGGAGAGTTGCCAGCAAGCACTGATGGTACAAGCTTCTTTGACTATACTAGTGAACAAGGCTATGAGTTAGAAGACAGCTTCCCAGCAGACCGCGCAACTATGCGTAAACTAACAAAATTTGTTGGTGCTGGTGGCGGTTTGAATGTTAGTTTTGATAGTCTGCTTTTAGGTGAGCGTATCTTCTACGATCCAGAGACAGACACGCTAACCATTAAAGGGACGCCACCGAACTTACGTGATCAACTGACTCGCAATAAGTCATAGTCCGAAGTTATTAGGTAGTAAGCGACAGCAGGTTGTTGTCGCTTGTTTATGTTTAGCAACATAGTGGTTTAGAGTTCGCATGAACAAGGAATATCGATGGAACAATCAGTAATAAAGCCCAATCGCTTTAAAAGACCAGCCACTTTTTTGGTTGCACTCTTGGCTCTGTGGCTACTTCCTTCACTGGCTCTCCTTAATCTAAGCCGTTCTTACTCTCACTCGCTCGCTCAAATTGAAGAACTCGGTATTCGCGTTAATGAATTGAGGCAGTCGCTTTATTTCTCTGAGCCGCTGCGAGTCTCTCGTATTAATGATCTAGCACTCGATGCTCAGTTGGTTTATTCGATCCGACTGCAGATTGAATCTGATTTCCAACACGCCTTGTTTCGCCCTGATGTGAACCAACTGCTTTACGTTGCCGATCAATTTTTAGAAAAATTTGATGAATTCATTTCGATAGAGAGCCAGGTGCAAGATATCGTCGATAACATCAAAGTGTTGCGCATAGATACTGAACGTTCCTCTAAGTTAAAGTCGCTACTCAACGAATTTGGTGTCGTCGTTTTAGAAGCGATGTATTCCGATAACCAAAGTTCATCAGCGACTTATCGCGCTTTTGATTCCATTCTTGAAAAGTCTTATTCATTAAAGACCGAAGAGCAAGATGCACTCCAACAATTACTGGCTGATGCTTCAGCATTACTGAGTGATTACGCTCAGCTCAATTATTTAGTCGATAAAATCAAGAAGAATTCAGTAAACGACCAGATCATTAAACTTGAAGATGAGTTCCATGGGCGTCAGTACACCCTATTATTGGTCATGCTAGGTTTAAGCTTAATGGCAATGATTGCGTTAGTGTTGTGGAGCGTTAGACCCTCCAAATTCATTAAAGAAGCAAGGATAGAACTTAGACCAGAACCAGTCATCGATTCAAGTCAGGAAGATGCTCTCTCTACTTCCAGCAAAGATACGGCTTCTTGTAACGATACTGTTTCTCACAGCGATACTGCTTCTTCCGCGGTGACGCCACCAAGTAATCCCCCATCAGTATTAGATATTACGCCAGCGAGTCAACATTCTGATGCTCAATCTCAGCAGAGTGTTTGTGCGACAAGCCCGCAAGCTATTTCACAAGAACCGATTTTGCAAGAACCTATTCCACAAGTTCCGGTTCAGCAAAACTCTACTCAGCAACCCCCAACTCAGCGAACACCAGAACAAGTGCAAGAGCCAGAGAAGCACATTGCCAGTGTGACGGATTCAAAGCCAGCGATTGATATTGAAGAGATGCTAGAGACTCTTGATGGCGATACCGAGTCTGTTGAATTGTTGCTAGGGGTCTTTGTCGAAGATCACGCAGATGACTATACCAGATTCAAATCTCTGCTCACCAAGGATGAAACCTCTGCTGCTCGCATTGTGCACAGCTTAAAAGGTGTGGCTGGCAGCATCAAAGCGTCTCGACTAGCGATCATTGCAGCGACTATTGAAATGACAATGAAGCAGTCCAGAGCCATCAGCGAGCACGATTTAGCCGAACTAGAGATGGCGATAAAAGCCTCTGTAGATTCTGCTCATGACTATTTAAATACCCAACGTTAACTTTTACAGGTTTTTTGACAATACTCTGACGAAGCGCTCATACAATCCGCGCCCTTAGTCTTTGTCAGAGGTTTATATGTCACGAGTTTCGAGTCGAAATTGGATAGTGTTGGTGCTTAGCATTGTGCTAAGTGGTTGTTCTCTCCTGGAAGTTAAGCTAGATAGTCAAACGACGCCTCTTACTCAGCAAGAGTTACAGGCTCGGATCATGACGCGTGAATACGCCAAGATGTTTTTTACACGAGTAGAAGACTCGGCCGATCTCATTGCGCAATCTTACCCTGCTGATGACACCTTACATCAATCTTATGTGTTGCTTTGGAAGATCCATGCTGAGCAGGGCTTACAACAAGCGGCGTACCAAACTTCCCCAATGTCAGCATTAATTGACTCATGGGTTTTCACAGCCCAAATGAATCAGTTTTATAGCCAAGGCGATGGCGCGGATCTGTTCGTGACGGATAATGCGGTAGAGACTGCTCGTTCTCTTGACCAAGAAGCAGAGAAACTGGCAAAGGGTGTATTGAGCTCGAGTGATTTCAAGAGCAGCAAAGCGTTCGTCGCAGAGTTCGCCGCGAGCAATCCTTTTAAAGATCTTACCTTCAGAAGCACACCCGCTTACCGTGAATGGCTAAGTTACCTTGGTAAAGACGAATCTCAAATCGTTCAAAGCCTAGGTACCATGCCGGAGGCGATGGGCGATGCATCAGACCGCTTAAGCCTAATGGCTGACCAAACGCCGAAATTGATGACGTGGAAAGCTGAGTTGGTGGCGATGAATAGCTCGCTAACGGGTGAGGACCTATCGATGACGCTGGAAAGCCTTCGTCAAACATCAGCAAGCATGCAGGACTTCATTGAGAATAACCCTGAGTACATGCAAACATTGGCTTCTATTATGTCGACAGAAATGCAGCCTTTACTCAACGACCTAAGTGATAAGACAGATCAAAAGTTGGCGATGCTCACTGAAGAGCGTGTGGCGTTGGAAAAAATGGTGACACGAGAGAGAGAAGCACTGGTAGATATGATTGCGAAAGAGCGCATTGAGATTGCCGGCATTGTGACTTCAGAAAGAGAATTGTTTACGCAAGACCTTGATCGAGTCTCTCAAGAGGTGGTGGTACTCGCGATTGATAAACTGATGGAGTTAATCAAAGGTGTGATTATTTACTTCATCCTGTTTATCTTAGTGGTGTTCTTTGCACCGTTAGGCATCGGTTACTGGTTGGGTAAACGAACCGCCAAAAAATAAATTCAGTAATTAAGTAGATCAAAAAAGAGCGCTCTAGAGCGCTCTTTTGGCATTTATATCATCAACATTTTTGTGCTGACGCACTAAAGCATTAAAGTATCAAAACATTAGCTTAAGCTTGTTGCTTGCTCAGTTCAACGGCTTCTTCAGTTTCAAGCGCTGGTGCTGTTGGTTCACATTTATCAACGAACCAACCCATGTAAGACGTTACGATAGTCACGAGGATACAGATGAAGCTCAACCACATGAACGGAGCGTAAGAGAGCGTTGCGACACCAAGAATACTTGCCATGTAGATGCCGTTGTCACTCCAAGGAACCATGCCTGAAGTTAACGTGCCACCGAACTCAGCGTTACGAGATAGATTTTTACGTTGGTAACCTAAACGGTCGTAGTTTTTCGCACAGATTTTTGGCGTTAGGATTAACGATACGTACATTGCAGAACCGAATACGTTACCCATGAAGGCCGTACCGATCGTGCTTGTTGCTAGAGAGCCTGCGCTATTTACTCGGCGCTCGAACACCTTAGCAATCGTCTCTAATACGCCCACTTTATCCAGTAAGCCACCAAAACCTAAACCAAACACAATTACCGCTACCGAACCAAGCATTGAAGACATGCCGCCACGGTTAAGAATCGAGTCAATAAACTCTACGCCAGAGGAGATAGAGAACGGTGCCCAAGCAGTATTGAATGCCGTTAGGAAATCGATATCTTGGATCATGACTGCCCAGATAATACCTAGCAGAGAACCGAAGCTGATTACCGGGAATGAAGGCATGCGGAAAGCCAACAGACCAAGCACGATCAGTACTGGGACAAATGAGTAAGGCGTGATGTAGAACTGAACTTCCATTGCTTTGATTACAGAATCTACTTGGCTCATGTCAACGTTGCCCGCGTAGTGGAAACCAAACGCAGTAAACATGATGCCAGTAATCACGTAACTGATTAACGCAACTGGCAGCATGCCCTTGATGTGCTCAACCACTTCAACACCAGACATTGAAGAAGCCAGAATCACTGAATCCGAAAGTGGAGACATCTTGTCACCGAAGTAACAGCCTGACAGTACTGCACCTGCAGTAATCGGTGCTGGAACACCTAGACCTTGGCCTATGCCCATCATCGCGATACCTGCTGTACCCGCGGCGCCCCAAGAAGTACCAGTTGCCAATGCGGTTAGAGAACAGATAATCATGGTCGCTAAAAGGAAGATAGAAGGGTGGATTGCTTTCAGACCATAGTAAATGATAGTAGGTACGATCCCGCCTGAGATCCAAGTACCAACAAGAGCGCCAACGGCTAAAAGTATTAAAACCGCGCCTAAGCCATTGGATATTCCTTTGAGTGCCGCTTTTTCTAAGTCTTTGTATTCGTGGCCAAGGCGAATACCGAGAACCATGATAATGAACCAGCCAATATACAAGGCAAGTTGAATTGGAAGGTCAAGCTTTGCAGTAAAGGAAAAAGCAAGGGATAGAAATAATCCTAACGCGATGAATACCTGCAATAGGTTCGGTAGGCGAGTTTTACTCTGCTTCATAAAAGCCTCTTGTGATTTCGAGCATTTATAGTGCTTCGTTATGGTGTGTGGTGCAAAACGGACACTACAGTAATTAGTTTATTATATCGAAAAAATACGTCCAAGTTGTGATATTTGACTGCTAACGCAGTTAATCATGGTTTCATTATCTGAAATGTTGTTAAATTCATGGTTGTTACATGTTGAAACTTGTCGCACGTTGTTTTCGTTTTGTGAAGTATTATTCTGGATAGTATTGATTAAAAAGAGGGATTTACTGTTTGTGACGCGAGTGGGATTAAGCTGCTTTGGCGATGCAAATGTTTGAATTTGAGGGTAATGGGCGTTTTATCAATGAGGTGGATATTAAATGTCGATACAGGGATAACTGCACGATTCATTGCGTTCACTTAAAAGAAACGAAAAAGTTACACTTTTTGACAAAAAGCACTTGAGTTCTGTTTCTGAAAAACTTATAGATGGGGGAGAGTAATTTTTAATTTATACATGGAGAGTGAGCGATGAGAGTAGGTCTAGTTGGTTGGCGCGGTATGGTTGGTTCTGTATTGATGCAACGTATGGTTGAAGAGAAAGATTTCGACTTGATTGAACCGGTTTATTACAGTACGTCTCTGATTGGTATTCCTGCCCCTGTTTTGGGTGGTAAAGATGCGGGTCTACTTCAAGACGCTTTTGATATTGATAGCCTAAAACAGCTTGATGCGGTGATTACCTGTCAAGGCGGAGACTACACCTCAAAAGTATACCCAGCACTGCGTCAAGCAGGTTGGAAAGGCTACTGGATTGATGCGGCTTCTACCTTACGTATGGACGCGGATTCAATCATCACTCTTGATCCTGTTAATTTGGCTCAAATCCAACAAGGCATCCACGGCGGGACTAACACTTTCGTAGGCGGTAACTGTACTGTGAGCTTAATGCTTATGGCTTTGGGTGGTCTATACGAGAAAGGCATGGTTGAGTGGATGAGTGCCATGACTTACCAAGCCGCTTCAGGTGCGGGCGCTAAGAACATGCGTGAACTGATCTCACAAATGGGTGTGATCAACGACAGCGTAAGTTCTGAGTTAGCGAACCCTTCAAGTTCAATTCTTGATATCGATAAGAAAGTCGCTGATACCATTCGTTCATCTTCATTTCCAACCGATCAGTTCGGTGCTCCGCTTGCGGGCTCACTGATTCCTTGGATCGATGTGAAGCGTGAAAACGGTCAAAGCAAAGAAGAGTGGAAAGCCGGCGTTGAAGCGAACAAGATTCTTGGCCTAGATGGTCAGCCAATCCCAATTGATGGCACTTGTGTACGAATCGGTGCAATGCGTTGTCATGCTCAAGCACTAACGATTAAGCTTAAGCAAGACGTGCCTATGGACGAGATCGAAGAGATCATCGCGACGCACAATGATTGGGTTAAAGTGGTTCCTAATGACCGAGACATCACTGCGCAGGAGCTAACACCAGCGAAAGTAACAGGCACTATGTCTGTACCAGTCGGTCGTCTGCGTAAGATGTCTATGGGTAACGACTTCCTGAACGCGTTCACTGTCGGTGACCAATTACTTTGGGGTGCTGCAGAACCACTACGTCGTACTTTGCGCATTATCCTTGCTGAGAAAGCGTAATCGGCAAGATTGCTTAAATTCTATTAGCTGATAAACCGAAAGGGTTGACGATAAACGTCAACCCTTTTTAGTTTATTGATATCTCGTTATTCGGCCCTCGAAACGGCCCTTAAATCTCTTCGCATCTCGTGTCTGCTTTTATTTCTCTTCAGTAACGACACGCTTGTCGGGGTCTGCCAATTCACTCGCACAGTGTTTGCAATACATAGCATCCGAATCATGGCCGGCGCGGTTACAGTTCGGACACTTTACCAACTCTTTGTGCGAGTTCATCTCATTGCTCAGCTCTGCAGTAATAATCCCTGTAGGTACCGCTAAAATAGAGTAACCCAATAGCATGGTCAGAGAAGCGATCGCTTTACCTAATGCGGTTTGAGGGATCATGTCACCGTAGCCAACCGTCGTAATGGTTACGATTGCCCAATAAATACTGTGGGGAATACTTGTAAAGCCATTTTCTGGCCCTTCAATAACAAAGATAAGCGCGCCGAAGATAACAACTAAGATGCCAACTGTGCTGAAAAAGATCAGTATCTTTCGTCTTGCCATTAACAGTGAACGTAACAGAATGTTTGAATCTTGCAGGTAGCGAACCAGTTTTAGGATTCGGAAGATACGCATCACTCGCAGCAGTCTCACCACACCCATAAATGAAGCGCCTGGGAAGATGATCGCTAGGTAGGTCGGAAGAATCGCCAATAGGTCCACGACACCATAAAAGCTGGTGGCATAAGATTTTGGTTTCGGAGAACAATAGAGCCTTAACAAATACTCAAGAGTGAAGAGAGCAGTAAAAGTGTATTCAATATAACGCAGCTGCTGTGACCATTCGGTCATGACATTAGGGATGGACTCTAAGATCAGAACCAATAGCGAAGCCAAGATTGCAACGATCAGAGAAATATCAAATGCACGTCCGGCTGGCGTGTGAGTACCAAAGATAATGACGTACAAATGATGCTTGAGTGGCTTGCGTGACATAAGGAGAGATTCATCTTTTGTTAAATGCATTAACAGTCATTATACAAGCTTCATAATAACGAGGCGAGTGAAAGCCCAATTGCTTTACTCGCCTCATCTATATTGCAATATTGTTGCCCTTTATAGAGCAACGGATTACCGTTAAACGTTATGCCAAACCTGGGAACAAATTACGTAGGCCATTGGCGATGAACTCGATGCCCAATGCGCCAAGAATCAAGCCCATGATACGCGTGATCACGTTGATACCCGTTTGACCTAAAAAGCGAACGATAACTGGTGCTGAACGGAACAAAAGCCAAGAGCAGGTTGCAAACGCAATGATACTAATACCGATGCCGACCGTATCAATAGCAGCAGGGTAACGAGATCCGTAAACAATGGTCGAGCTGATTGCCCCAGGGCCCGCCATTAATGGCATCGCAAGAGGAACAACACCGATTTGCTCTTTGCTGATGTATTCAGATTTCTCTTGTTTATTCTGCTTATCTTCACCGAGCTTACCGCTCATCATCGAAAATGCGATGCTCAATAATAGCAAACCACCTGCAACACGAAATGAATCCAGCGAGATGCTAAACATATCAAGCAGCATTTGCCCCGCGACAAGCGACACAATCAGGATAACGGCAACAGCAATGTTGGCTTGTAATGCGGTCCTGTTCCTCTCTTCTGGCGGCATATGTGCAGTAAGGGAAACAAAAACAGGCATGATGCCGATTGGGTTTACGGCAGCAACAAGCCCAAGGAAGAATTGCATAAAAATTGCGAGTTCTAAGCCTTGCATGAGAGCGATCTCCAGTTAGCGAATTTTAAGGTTGAAGGTTTGATTCGGTGAATAGTCTGAGCGCGTAATGTAAGGGACAAATCGGATTTGCACGAATGAAAAAAACTAACCTGAAATAGGGGATTATTTTTAGAAAAACTAATTGAATATCACTTTTGTATTGGCGGTGTTGCGAGTTGGTTGTTAGTGTTTCATTTTGTAATTTATTATCGAGTAACTGTTAACTGCCGCACGAATTTAATAAAAATTATGTCAAAATCTAGCCCGTGCAACGGTATGGATATACTCTCAGTAGCACGAATATGGCTGTATACATGTAATTTAACTGACTAAAAATGAAACTTTTTTACAGTTTATGACTCTATGTAGAAAAAGTTTGTCTGTTTGCTTGTTTTTTGAACTAACGAAAAGTGTGATTTTAATCTATATAAATCATCATCTTAAGTGTGTTTTTGCGATTGCCTTACTACTTTTTGGTTAATTCTTTTTGGGTAACTGATCTGGGTCAATTTTTTTCACACTGTGAAATAATATACTCAGTCCTGAAAGCAATTTACTAAGAACGTTGTTGTTTGAGGTTAAAAGCAAGCAGCGAAATTAATAAAAAGTTTTTAATATTTATTATTTTAGGAGATCCACCATGCCTGTAACTAACTTAGCGGAACTTGATGCTCTAGTAGCACGCGTTAAAGCAGCACAAGAAGAGTTTGCAACATTCTCTCAAGAGAAAGTAGACGCAATCTTCCGCGCAGCTTCTCTTGCTGCTAACCACGCTCGTATCCCACTTGCACAACAAGCAGTTGCTGAATCTGGAATGGGTATTGTTGAAGATAAGGTTATCAAAAACCACTTTGCATCTGAATTTATCTACAACAAATACAAAGACGAAAAAACATGTGGCATTCTTGATGAAGATGAAAGCCTAGGCACAATGACTATCGCTGAGCCTGTAGGTATCATCTGTGGTATCGTTCCAACAACGAACCCAACTTCTACAGCAATCTTCAAATCTCTAATCTCTCTTAAAACACGTAACGGCATCATCTTCTCGCCACACCCACGTGCAAAGAACTCAACTAACGACGCAGCGAAGCTTGTTCTAGACGCAGCTGTAGCAGCGGGTGCACCAAAAGACATCATCGGTTGGATCGACCAACCATCTGTAGAGCTTTCTAACGCGCTGATGAAGCACGACGGTATCGCACTTATCCTTGCTACTGGTGGTCCAGGCATGGTTAAAGCAGCATACTCTTCTGGTAAGCCTGCTATCGGTGTTGGTGCTGGTAACGTTCCTGTAGTTATCGATGAAACAGCTGACATCAAACGTGCAGTAGCATCTATCCTTATGTCTAAAACATTCGATAACGGTGTTGTATGTGCTTCTGAGCAAGCTGCAATCGTAGTTAGCGAAGTATATGACGAAGTTAAAGAGCGTTTTGCTTCTCACAAAGCTCACGTTTTATCTAAAGCTGACGCAGATAAAGTACGTAAAGTTCTTCTTATCGACGGCAACCTAAACGCTAAAATCGTAGGTCAACCTGCTCCAGCAATCGCTGAAATGGCAGGTGTTAAAGTTCCTGCTGATACAAAAGTACTTGTAGGTGAAGGCCTTGGTAAAGTTTCTTACGATGACGAATTTGCTCACGAGAAACTGTCTCCAACTTTAGGTCTATTCCGCGCAGACGATTTCGAAGACGCTGTTGCTCAAGCAGTAACTATGGTTGAAATCGGTGGTATCGGTCACACATCTGGCCTTTACACTAACCAAGACGTAAACGCAGACCGCATCCGTTACTTCGGTGACAAGATGAAGACGGCTCGTATCCTAATCAACATCCCGACTACTCACGGTGGTATCGGTGACCTTTACAACTTCAACGTTGCACCTTCTCTAACTCTAGGTTGTGGTTCATGGGGTGGTAACTCTATCTCTGAGAACGTAGGTCCTAAGCACCTTATCAACAAGAAAACTGTAGCGAAGCGAGCTGAAAACATGTTGTGGCACAAACTACCTAAGTCTATCTACTTCCGTCGTGGCAGCCTTCCAATCGCTATGAGCGACCTAGAAGGTAAGAAACGCGCATTCCTAGTAACGGACCGTTTCCTATTCAACAACGGTTACGCAGACGATGTAGTACAAATTCTGAAAGCGCAAGGTATTGAAGTTCAAGTATTCTTCGATGTAGAAGCGGATCCAACACTGTCTGTTGTTGAGAAAGGCGCTGAAGCAATGAAGAGCTTCCAACCTGACGTAATCCTTGCTCTAGGTGGCGGTTCTCCAATGGATGCAGCTAAGATCATGTGGGTTATGTACGAGCATCCAGAAACTCACTTCGAAGAACTAGCAATGCGCTTTATGGATATCCGTAAACGTATCTACAAGTTCCCTAAAATGGGTAAAAAAGCTGAGCTAGTATGTATCACTACTACTTCAGGTACGGGTTCAGAAGTTACGCCATTCGCGGTTGTTACTGACGACAAAACAGGTGCTAAGTACCCACTAGCAGATTACGAAATCACGCCAAACATGGCTGTTGTTGATGCTAACCTAGTAATGAACATGCCTAAGTCTCTAACAGCGTTCGGTGGTTACGATGCAGTAACTCACGCTCTTGAAGCTTACGTATCAGTTCTTGCGAACGAATACTCAGATGGTCAAGCTCTACAAGCTCTTAAGATGCTTAAAGAATACCTACCATCAAGCTACAAAAACGGTTCAGCAGACCCAATCGCTCGTGAGAAAGTACACAACGCTGCAACGATTGCTGGTATTGCCTTTGCGAACGCATTCCTAGGTGTATGTCACTCAATGGCTCACAAAATTGGTGCTGAGTTCCACCTACCACACGGTCTTGCAAACGCACTACTTATCTCAAACGTTGTACGTTACAACGCGAACGATAACCCAACTAAGCAGACTGCATTCTCTCAGTACGACCGCCCACAAGCACGTCGTCGTTACGCTGAAGTTGCTGACCACCTAGGCCTAAGCCAAGCTGGTGACCGTACTGCTCAGAAGATTGAACGTCTACTGACTTGGTTAGAAGAGCTTAAAGTTGACCTAGACATCCCACTGTCTATCCAAGCTGCGGGTGTTAACGAGTCTGACTTCATCGCTAAACTAGACGAGCTAGCTGTTGAAGCGTTCGATGACCAGTGTACAGGTGCTAACCCACGTTACCCTCTAATTACTGAGCTTAAAGAAGTTCTAACAACGTCTTACTTCGGTAAAGCATACGTTGAAGGTGAAACTTTTGAAGGTACGACTGTAATTTTGAAGAAAGCTGACCAAAAGCCAGCTGAAGAAAAAGCAGCACCAAAAGCTAAAAAAGAAAAAGCTAACGCATAATAAGTAAGCATTAGTTTGAGATAGGTTTTCGCTAGCACGATACTTATCTATCGGGAAATTCAAAGCCCCAACCGAAAGGTTGGGGCTTTTTTTATGTGAATTGAAATAGGCTTATTTTTTATTATCCATTTACACCTCCGCAGACGCTTACACCTCTGCAGCTACAACCCGTCCACTAAAGTAATCATTAGAGACAATGTATTCCGTTGTTCTGGTCAGTTCGTCTTGCAGTTGTGCCCAGTGACACCCATTGAGCTTGCCTTCGGAGTTATGAACGGCAGGGACAACACCGCCGACTCGAATACCAAATGGCGTCAGTTCTTTCGCCCAGCTATGGGTAAAGCCGGTAATCATGGAGTTTGCGCTCTCTAAGCCTGACACATCATGAAAGTCATCGTGAGATATCACATTCACAATCACGCCTTCTTTGTCTTGCTCTCGTAACCTCTCTGCACTGATTTGCCCAAATGCGAAAAGGGTCGATGCCATAGCAGACAGATCATTGATAAAGCTACTGACAGGCTGATCGCCAATTAGACTAGGCATTGGGGAACTTATCCAATTATTGACCAGAACATCGGGTGTAGTGTTAAAGGTGGCTTGAATAAAATCAAATACGCTGAGAATAGCTTGGCTGTCATTCCCCTCGAGCGTGTAATGGTAAACAGAGTCGGAGAAGCGGGCGCATTGTAAATAAGTCGCCTGAAGTGCTTTTGCGTCTTTATCACAAAGGATGACAGTGGCTCCAAGGTTAACAAAGTGATTCGCAATCGTTCCTCCCAATCGCGAGCCGGCAGATGTTACCAATATAATTGAGCTTTTTATTTCCATCCCAGTACCTAAGCAAATCGTCCATGTTGGATAAGGATGGGTTAAATTTCATACAGCGGGTGTGAATTGGCTCAAACTAAGGTGTACCCATTGATAACTTTTTATGAACTTTGTGGCAGGTCACATTTTGCAGTAACTTCAAGTGTTAACCGACATCTCCGGTTTTGATGATGACCAAAGGTGATGGTTCATATTGCCTGCATCAATAATTAAAAAAGCGAGATCGAACAAAGAGTAGTCGCGAATATTGAGCGAGAAAGAGGAAGGCTAGGCGGCGGCTATACTTGCGCCTGAATCTGATACTGACGTTGAGCTGTCGACAGCTCGTTGTAGAGCGTCGCATTTGGTAAATCAGGTAACTGTTTACTTGCCAGTTTACGCCGGTCATGACCAGAAAGGTTTTGGTAAACCTCTTCAGGGAAGTCGGCGGTATCTTCTGGCATGAAAGCAAGTGCTTCAGGCTTCAAGTAGTGGCTTAGCTTGGCGCTGGCAAGGCTAGCTTGATGAAAGTGATTCGATTGTTGCGCTGAAATTTCATACGACGATTGGTTTGAACGCAGTTGTTGCGGTTCTGCTACGCCAAATTGCTTACGTAGGCGATCTTCAGTCGTTTTAGTGACGTCAATGGTGTCGATGGGAGTACAGTCGCGAACATCATTAGAAAACATAGATAACAGCAACGCAAAATCTGCACGGCGACCTTGCTCAACCGCTTGGCTGATCCCGATGCCGAACTTCAGTTCGTTGATGATTCCTGCTTTGTCTAAAGTATGTATTTGCATGCTGCCTCTCATTGGATACACCTTTAACGGCATGGAGTTGGCAAACTTTAGAGTTAAATTACAGGCAAATAACGAATTTATGTAGGGCGATTGAGAAAGGTAAGAATAGGTTGAAAAGTAGGCTTGATCTGCTAGTTCGTTTCGCAATGTTCGCATTGATTAGAATACGACAGATACAAAAAAGCTCACGCCGAGGCATGAGCTTTCAATAGATAACTCGCTATAAATAGCGCAGCGTAAGTAATAATTACTTAGCTAGGTTCTCTTCTACGAAAGACCAGTTTACTAGGTTCCAGAATGCAGCCATGTAGTCAGGGCGAACATTGCGGAAATCGATGTAGTAAGCGTGTTCCCATAGGTCAACAGTTAGAAGTGGAGTAACACCTTCTTCTGTTAGAGGAGTCGCAGCGTTAGAAGTGTTAACGATGTCTAGAGAACCGTCAGCTTTCTTAACTAACCAAGTCCAAGAAGAACCGAAGTTGTTGATTGCTGAATCAGTGAATTTCGCTTTGAATTCTTCGAAAGAACCGAATGCAGCGTTGATCGCTTCTGCAACCGCGCCTGTTGGTTCGCCGCCTGCTTTAGGAGCAAGACAGTGCCAGTAGAACGTGTGGTTCCAGATTTGAGCTGCGTTATTGAAAACACCACCAGTAGAAGTCTTAACGATTTCTTCTAGTGTTTTGCCTTCAAACTCAGTACCTGGGATAAGACCGTTTAGCTTAACAACGTAAGTGTTGTGGTGCTTACCGTGGTGGAAATCTAGTGTTTCTGCTGAGATGTGTGGTTCTAGCGCGTCTTTCGCGTAAGGAAGAGCCGGTAGTTCAAATGCCATTGCTCAATTCTCCATTGATATGAAAGAGTTAACTCTTTCGATTGCTTCCAGTGATATTATTATTCATGGCTCGCTATATTGCCAACCACGGTCAATTTGCTGACTTGCGATATAGTTTAGCAAGTTTTTACTTTATTAAAAGCTTAATTCATCACTTTTGTGTGAATTGTTAGCTTAACTGGTTAACCTCTTTTTTTATATGGTTTTTATTCTTTTGGTTTGGGGTAGAATAAAGGCAATGAAAGCCGTAATCCATTAACGAGGAAGCAATGGAAACTATCGATAAAATCAAACAGCAAATTGAAGAAAACACTATTCTACTGTACATGAAAGGTTCTCCTAAGCTACCTAGCTGTGGTTTCTCTTCTCAAGCGTCTCAAGCGCTAATGGCATGTGGTGAAAAATTTGCTTACGTAGATATCCTACAAAACCCTGATATCCGTGCAGAGCTTCCAGCTTACGCACAATGGCCAACCTTCCCACAACTTTGGGTTGAAGGTGAGCTAATCGGTGGTTGTGATATCATTCTTGAGATGTTCCAAAAGGGTGAGCTTCAGCCAATCGTTAAAGAAGCCGCTGCTAAAGTAGCTGGCGACGACGCTGAGTAAGCTTTAGGCCTTGGTGCTTAAATATTGAATGGAAGGGGCCTTAATTAGGCTCCTTTTTTCGTTTGAATGGTTCAACAAAGACTCGATAAGGAATGAACAATGAACGTAAAACTTCATTATGTGCATGATCCAATGTGCAGCTGGTGTTGGGGCTACAAGCCAACGCTTGAGTTATTAAAACAACAATTGCCAGCGAGCATTGAGTTTAGCTACGTAGTCGGTGGTTTGGCTCCGGATTCTGAAGAGCCGATGTCAGAAGAGATGAAAGGCAAGCTTCAAGCGATTTGGAAGCAGATTGAAGCTAAGCTGGGTACGGAATTTAATCATGAGTTTTGGACGGAATGCCAACCAGTTCGCAGCACTTACCCTGCGTGTCGTGCAGTGATCGCTGCTGGTTTTCAAGATCACTACGAAGCAATGCTTGAAGCGATCCAACACGCTTACTACCTTCGTGCGATGCTGCCTCATAGCCAAGAAACGCATTTGCAGTTAGCCCAAGAGCTAGGGATGAATGTACAACAGTTTGAAAATGACCTTTCTAGTAAGCTATTGGAAAGCGAGTTAGATGACCAGTTAGGTTTTAAAGAAGCGATGGGTGTGCATTCTTACCCAACCTTAATGCTTGAGGTAAACGGTATCTTTAGTGAAGTTGAATTGGATTACCATTCAACTGAAGCGACACTTAAGTCTATTCGCGAAATTCTAGTGAATAACGCTCCCGCTGCATAATCCAGCGAGAGCTGTCTGTATTGACGCAATAACCTCTAAGGCTTACTCATAAGAGTAAGCCTTTTTTGTTTGGCGTCGCCGGTTCATTGGGAGTGAGAGGAAGAGGAAGGAAGAGTGGAATGAATCCCAGGAACAAAAAAGACCGCACGAGGCGGTCTTTATAAAAGTTAGCGTAGGACTCTTTAACTACAGAACCTAATTACAGAACCATGGCTGCAATCCAACCGAATACGATCAGTGGGATGTTGTAGTGTAGGAACGTCGGTACTACGGTTTCCCATACGTGCTCGTGTTGACCATCAGCATTAAGACCCGATGTTGGACCTAAGGTTGAGTCAGAAGCTGGAGAGCCAGCATCACCAAGCGCTGCAGCTGTACCTACTAGAGCGATCGTTGCCATAGGAGAGAAGCCAAATGCTGCTGCTAGTGGAACGTAGATAGTTGCAAGGATTGGAATCGTAGAGAATGAAGAACCAATACCCATAGTTACCAATAGACCAACAATTAGCATAAGCAGTGCCGCTAGAGGCTTGTTGTCACCGATGCTGGTTGAAAGCGCTTCAACCAAAGATTCAACGCCACCAGTTTGCTTCATTACCGCTGCAAAACCTGCCGCTGCAATCATGATGAAACCGATCATTGCCATCATGTGAACGCCCTTAGTGAAGACATCGTGTGTCTCTTTCCAGGCGATTACACCACCGAAGGTGAATACCATGAAACCAGCCAAAGCACCGATGATCATAGAACCTGTCGATAGTTGAACCGTTAGTGCAGCAACAATACCCGCAGCAGCCACTAGGATGTGCTTCTTGTTGATCTCTTTCACTTCGGTTGAAACAACAGTATGAGACGTTTCTTTGTATTGGCGAGGCTTACGGTAAGTAAAGAATACAGCCGTAAGAAGGCCGAAGATCATGCCTGCAGCCGGTAACAACATCGCCATTGGTACTTGGCTTGCTACTACGTTTTCAAGACCGTTGTCGTGAAGGTTTTTAAGCAGGATGTTGTTTAGGAAGATGCCACCAAAACCGATAGGTAGAACCATATACGGAGTAATCAGGCCAAAAGTAAGTACACACGCAACCAGACGACGATCTAGGTTCATTTTTGCGAATACGCCTAATAGAGGTGGGATTAAAATTGGGATGAAGGCGATATGCACAGGAATCACGTTTTGCGAAGACATGGTCACTAAGATCAAAGACGCAAGGATGCCGTATTTTAGACCATTAGATGCCGCACTGTTCTCTTTGCCGTGAATGCGCTTAATCACGCTTTGAGCAAGTAGATCTGTGATACCAGAACGAGAGATAGCAACAGCAAAGGTACCAAGCATTGCGTAGCTAAGTGCGATAGTTGCACCGCCACCTAATCCACTTTCGAACGCTGCTACAGCATCGTTCACACTCATACCAGAGGTTACGCCACCGATAATTGCGCTGAACGTGAGAGCCACGACAACGTTTACGCGCATCAAAGCTAAAACAAGCATGATGCAAACTGAAATTACAACAGGATTCATATTATTCTCGGGATGTTGTGTTTTTTATGAAGGCAATACGAGTGAACGTTTACCGACTCTATTTGTTATTCTTCGTCAACAAGAGGCCAACCACCAAGGGCTTTCCATTTGTTTACTATGCCGCAAAATAACTCTGTGGTTTTTTGCGTATCATACAAAGCAGAGTGTGCTTCTTTGTTGTCAAATTCCATCCCCGCAGTGCGGCAAGCTTTAGCCAAAACGGTTTGACCGTAGGCAAGACCACTAAGGGCTGCAGTGTCAAAAGTTGCAAATGGATGGAAAGGGACGCGTTTAAGCTTACAACGCTCACTTGCTGCATTAACGAAGTTTAAATCGAACGTAGCATTGTGAGCGACCATGATTGCGCGACTGCAATCTGAAGCTTTTTGTTCTTTTCTCACCAGCTTGTAGATTTCTTTAAGGGCTTCTTGTTCCGACACAGCACCACGTAATGGGCTAAATGGGTCTTTAATTCCGTTAAAGTCTAATGCTGCCTGCTCTATATTTGCGCCTTCAAAAGGCTCAATGTGAAAATGAAGCGTTGATGCAGGGTGCAGATCTCCGTTCTCATCCATTCTTAGTGTAATGGCACAGATTTCTAATAATGCATCGGTTTCAGCGTTAAACCCTGCGGTTTCCACGTCGATGACCACTGGGAAATAGCCACGAAAGCGTTTTTTAAGGGTCAGAGCTTCGTTTTCTACAGTCATGTTAGCCCAAATATGTGTGATTAAGGCAGCATTATTGCAGATAATAGCAGTGATAAAAACTAGGGAAGGGCAATAAATCATAAATTAGCCGACCTATTTCGGCTTGATAATTGCATATTCAAACGTGATGGAAAAATGCGGCAATTGGCTGCATTGTTAAACGAATTGCTTAAGAGATACTCCACTTTATGAAGAAACAACTCATAACAGGTTCAATGCTATTTTCGCTACTTATGTCGTCATCGGTATTGGCACAAGCAAAGCGTTACGGAGCATCTCCTCTACAGTCGACGTGGGAGATGGTGGCTAACACGCCACTAGAATGTCGCTTGGTTCACCCTATCCCCAACTTCGGTGATGCTGAGTTTTCATCTCGCGCGAGTAAAAAAATCATTTTGGATTTTGAGCTTAAAATGCGTCGCCCAATGGGTGCGACACGCAATGTAAGCTTGATCTCTATGCCGCCAGCTTGGCGTCCGGGCGAAAGTGCTGACCGCATGACGACCATTAAGTTCTTCCAACAATTTGATGGCTATGTTGGTGGTCAAACCGCTTGGGGTATTTTGAGTGAGTTGGAGAAAGGGCGTTACCCGACATTCAGCTATCAAGAGTGGCAGAGCCGAGATCAGCGAATCGAAGTTGCACTATCATCGGTATTATTCCAAGAAAAGTATAATGTGTTCAGTGACTGTATCGCCAACTTATTGCCTTACAGCTTCGAAGATATCTCTTTTACTATCTTGCACTACGATCGTAACAGCGATCAGTTGAATAAGTCTTCACGTAAGAGACTCAGCCAGATTGCCGACTATGTTCGCTATAACCAAGACATCGACCTTGTGCTGGTGGCTACATACACCGATTCCGTCGATAGCAAAGGTATTAGCCAGAATCTTTCAGAGCGCAGAGCGGAATCATTAAGAGAGTACTTTAAATCTCTAGGCTTGCCAGAAGACCGTATTCAAGTACAAGGTTATGGTAAGCGTCGTCCAATTGCTGACAACAACTCGCCAATTGGTAAAGACAAAAACCGACGTGTTGTTATCTCTTTAGGTCGCACACAGGTGTAAGCTGAATAATAGCTCGTTTTGAAATGACAAAGCCCGTTTTCACTGATGACGGGCTTTTTTATATTTTAAATTTGAGTCGTTGTTTAAACGTAATTTGTTTAGTTCAAGCGGAAGCGTGCGATCATTTCACAGTTGGTCGCGGTATCGATCTTTTCCACCATAGAAGCAATTTTAGGGTTGGGATGGCGTTTCATGAAATCGATAAGGGCTTTCTTACAGCAACCAATTGAGTCAATGAAGCTTGAACATTGCGTATTGGGACATTGCGGGATCAGTGTCAGTACTTTTTCTGAAGCCAATTGGAGATACTTGAGTTCATATTCAGTATCGCCGGCCCATCGCCAAAACTGAGCGAGGTTGTGACAAGAAATCACAGAGATAAGTAAGCGCTCGTCCGCTTGGATATCGGTACGTTCAGTAATTTTTTCGCTTAAACTCAATGCTTGCTGATAGTGAAGAATACTTTGTACAGGATCGTCGAGCTGCAATGCCGTATCGGCAAGTAACGTGTGTTTTTCCCATTCGCTAATCATTGTGTTACCTCACTAATCAATAGGGGACTTAATTTAAATGATAATTATTATCATGTAAAGTTTCATCAGTGAGAATGTTGTAATAATTAGTAAAGAATATCGATTATTAATAGAGCTACAAAAAAAGCGAGCTTTATGCTCGCTTATAGTGTTTATTCCATAGCCAAATATTGCAGAGGCTACGAAGGGTTAACCTTCTAGACCAGCACTTGCTTGTTTGTTCTGAATAAGCTCAATCATGTAGCCGTCAGGATCTTTAACGAATGCGATGTGAGTAGAGCCGCCTTTTACAGGGCCCGCTTCACGTGTCACATTACCGCCTGCTGCTTTAATCGCGTCGCATGTTGTGTAGATGTCATCAACACCGATAGCAACGTGACCAAAAGCTGAGCCAAGGTCATATTCAGTCGTGCCCCAGTTGTAAGTCAGCTCAATCACAGCGCCTTGAGATTCGTCACCAAAGCCAACGAAAGCCAGTGTGTATTCGTACTCTTTGTTTTCGTTCTTACGTAATAGCTGCATGCCCATTACATTGGTGTAGAACTCGATAGACTTGTCTAGATCACCAACGCGTAGCATAGTGTGTAAAATACGACCGTTTGACATGATTTGCTCCTAGCTTTAATTATGTATACGTTTTTGTAATTCTGTTTTATGCCGCTAGAAAAATGCGGCACTGTTTAGCTTCTTAGCTTCTTAGCTTCTTAGCTTCATTCGCTTAGAGCTAGCCTAGACGTCGGTTTTTTCCTTGAACTCACACAAGTCTTCAATGATACAGCTGCCACAGCGTGGTTTACGCGCCACACAGGTGTAACGTCCATGAAGAATGAGCCAGTGGTGGACATCCAGTTTGAATTCTTTTGGAATGACTTTAAGCAGCTTAGCTTCAACATCATCGACCGTTTTACCCATTGCTAACTTAGTGCGGTTTGATACACGATAGATGTGAGTATCAACGGCAATGGTTGGCCAACCGAATGCAGTATTTAACACTACGTTTGCTGTTTTGCGGCCTACACCTGGAAGGGCTTCTAACGCAGCACGATCTTCCGGTACTTCACCATTATGTAGGTCAAGCAGCATACGACACGTTTTGATGGTGTTTTCTGCTTTCGAATTAAATAGGCCGATGGTCTTGATGTACTCTTTTAGGCCGTCGACACCTAGGTCGAAAATAGCCTGTGGAGTATTAGCCACAGGGTACAGCTTATCAGTGGCTTTGTTGACGCTGACATCGGTTGCCTGCGCAGATAAGAGCACTGCGATCAGCAACTCGAAAGGGCTGTTCCAATTAAGCTCGGTTTCTGGCTTTGGATTGTTTTCTCTTAAACGCTCAAGTATTTCTACTCGTTTTACATTGTTCATAGCGACATTACTTTCAAATAGTTAGGGCTTGAGTTCCGGCGAAGTTCTTTCAAACTTACTCGTTTTAAAATAACAAGTTTCGCAATGGTTCAGGCTTTATCATCGGTTACGCGCTCTTATGAGCGTCATTATTATGTGTACTTGGTCAATCTATTTACCTGCTGAGCGGTTGAGCTACTCAGCAGGATTTAAGCTACTGTAACTTATCAGGCATTGGTAACGCGAGCGCGTTCAATAGCTGGTTTTTCTTGTTTTGGCTGTCTAGATTTAGCTTGGTTGTCGATGATGTTTTTCAAAGCAATCAAGAAACCAACACCAATAAAGGCGCCGGGTGGTAGCAGGGCTAACAAGAAGCTGTTATCAAATTGGAATATCTGGATTCGTAACACCGAAGCCCAATCACCAAGGAGTAGGTCTGCGCCATCAAATAGGGTCCCGTTACCAATAACCTCACGCATTGCACCCAATACAACCAGTACTGATGTCATGCCAAGACCCATCCAAAACCCATCTTGAGCAGCAGGTAAAACTTCGTTTTTAGACGCGAAGGCTTCCGCTCGGCCAATGATGATACAGTTGGTTACGATCAGCGGGATAAAGATACCCAAAGAGAGGTAAAGGCCATACGCGTAGGCGTTCATCAGAAGTTGAACACAGGTTACCAGTGAAGCAATGATCATCACGAATACTGGAATACGCACTTCTTTTGGCACATGGTTTCGAACCAGAGAAACAGACACGTTCGACCCGACTAATACAAGCAAGGTAGCGATACCTAATCCAAGAGCATTAGTCACAGTTGAAGAGACAGCCAACAGCGGACATAAGCCAAGGAGTTGCACTAGGGCAGGGTTGTTGGACCACATGCCATTTTTAATTAGTGTTTTATGATCACTCATTATTCACCACCACAATTTAGAGGTTGAGCAAGCAATGCTTGGTTGTTTTGGTTAACGTACTGCACCGCTTGCTTCACTGACTTAACGACAGCTCTTGGCGTAATGGTTGCGCCAGTGAACTGGTCAAAGTCACCACCATCTTTACGAACCTTCCAACGGTCAAGATTAGAATTCGTCACTTGCTTACCAGCAAATGAGAGAATCCAATCACTCACACGCAAATCAATCTTATCACCCAAACCTGGAGTTTCTTGGTGAGAAAGCACGCGAGTACCTAAAATCGTACCGTCAATTTTCATTCCAACAATGACCTTAATTGCGCCGTTGTAGCCATCGGGTGCAATCGCTTCGATCGCAATCGCACTTGGCTCACCATTGAGTTTAGCAATGTAAGCTGGCATCGCTTGTTCAGTCCCCAGCTCTTCTGCTTGAACCAGAGTACAGGCTGAAAACAGTTCATTTTCGTGCAGATCGTGCGGGATCACTTGGTTAAGCACGGACAGTAATTGAGCCTGTTCTTGCTGCTTAATCTGATCTTTGGTCAGGTAGTGAGTTACCGCGACCAAACCTGTTGAAACACACGCAAAGATCGCAAGTACAAGGCCGTTTTTCTTAATTGCATTTAGCATGGCATCTGCTCCTTAGTGACCGTATGTACGAGGTTTGGTGTAGTAGTCAATCAGTGGAACACACATGTTGGCTAACAATACAGCAAACGCCACGCCATCAGGGAAACCACCCCAACTGCGGATAATAAACACCAACCCGCCAATCAGAGCACCAAATACTAAGCGACCCTTTACTGTCGTCGAAGCTGAAACCGGATCGGTTGCAATGAAGAACGCACCAAGCATGGTTGCGCCAGACAGTAGATGAATGGTCGGTGATGCGGTTTCACCGGGAGTGAACATCAAGAATACTAGGCTAAATAGGGTCAAGCTTCCCAGAAACGCTACTGGGATATGCCATTGAATCACGCGTTGCTTGATAAGCACTAAGCCACCAATAAGGTAAGCAAGGTTTACCCATTCCCAGCCTACACCAGCTAACCAGCTAAATTGAGGTTGAGACAGAGCTTCAGAAGCCGTGTTGCCTGCCGTTAGTGCGGTTTTGAAGGCATCGAGTGGCGTCGCCATAGTGGTGCCATCAATACCAAGGCGTGCTTGTTGTAAAGACAAGCCTTCATTATTGAAACCAGTAAAGATCATCAAGAAGGAGTCAACAAAGCTCGTAGCTTCAGCAGTTAAACTGGTCGGCGCATTCCAGCTGGTCATTTGAACTGGGAATGAGATCAGCAAAACAACGTAAGCCACCATCGCTGGGTTAAATGGGTTTTGTCCAAGGCCGCCATATAGGTGTTTCGCAATAATAATAGCGAAGAACATACCTATGACTAGAATCCACCACGGGGAGTGTGGGGGAATCGCGACACTTAACAGCCAAGCGGTCACAACCGCACTGTAATCACGCAATGCCATCACTGGTGGGCGTTTTCTTAGCAGCATTACGGCTGCTTCAAAGGTAACAGCAAGTGCGATAGCAAATACTAACTGGATGAGCGTACCCCACCCAAAGAAGTAGGTTTGAGCTAGTAGACCTGGCAATGCACAAATAGTCACCCATTTCATCAGATCTGGGGTGCTTCTACGATTGTGCGCGTGCGGTGAGCTGGCGATAAAGAAGGCCACTACTCTTTCTCCTCATTATTCTTTTTGTCTTGCTCTTGCTGCGCCTTTCTTGCTTTAGCACGAGCAATCGCTGCAGCAACCGCTGCTTTTTTAGGGTCGACTGGTTCTTGTTGAGTCTCAGTCTTTAATTCAACTATAGGTTCAACCACAGATTCAGGTGTTTCTGCTGACTCTTCCTGTTTCGCTTGTTGTGCCTTTCTTGCTTTAGCGCGAGCTATTGCAGCGGCAACGGCCGCTTTTTTAGGATCGACGGGCTCTGATTGAATTTCAGCTTCAACTTCAATCACTGGCTCAGGAGTTTCTGCTGTTTGGTCTTGCTTAGCTTGCTGTGCTTTCTTCGCTTTGGCGCGAGCAATAGCGGCAGCGACTGCATCTTTTTTGGCATCACCAGAGCTTTCAGCTGAAGCTTCGCTTTCTGTTTGAGTAGAAGATTCAGCTTGTTGTGCTTTCTTGGCTTTAGCGCGAGCAATGGCCGCAGCGACAGCATCTTTCTTAGCATCGCCAGAACTTTTAACCGGAGCTTCGCTTGCTGTTGGAGTAGAAGATTCCGCTTGTTGAGCCTTCTTGGCTTTAGCGCGAGCAATAGCCGCAGCGACAGCATCTTTCTTGGCATCGCCAGTACTTTCAGCCGGAGCGTCAGAAGCCGATTCCGCTTGTTGAGCTTTCTTCGCTTTAGCACGAGCGATAGCGGCAGCGACAGCGTCTTTCTTGGAATCGCCAGTACTTTCAGCCGGAGCGTCAGAAGCCGATTCTGCTTGTTGAGCTTTCTTGGCTTTAGCGCGAGCAATGGCCGCAGCAACAGCATCTTTCTTGGCATCACCAGTACTTTCAGTTGGTGCATCAGAAGCTGACTCTGCTTGCTGTGCTTTTTTCGCTTTAGCACGGGCAATGGCTGCAGCGACAGCGTCTTTCTTAGCGTCGCTTGCTTTTTCAATCGGAGCTTCAGAATCCGATTCCACTTGCTGTGCTTTCTTGGCTTTAGCGCGAGCTATAGCTGCAGCGACAGCATCTTTCTTGGCATCGCCAGTATTTTCAGCCGGAGCGTCAGAAGCCGATTCCGCTTGTTGAGCTTTCTTGGCTTTAGCACGAGCGGTAGCTGCAGCAACAGCGTCTTTCTTGGCATCGCCAGTATTTTCAGCCGGAGCGTCAGAAGCCGATTCCGCTTGTTGAGCTTTCTTGGCTTTAGCACGAGCGGTAGCTGCAGCAACAGCGTCTTTTTTGCCATCACCAGAGCTTTCTGCAGGAGCATCAGTTGCTGCTTGTTGTGCCTTGCGCTCTCGAGCTTGTCGTTTACGTTCTTCACGCAGTTTCGACATTTCAGAATTGTCTGGTTCAGCGCTATCCGCTTTCTGAGCCGCAGCTTGTTTTGCTTTTGCCTTGGCAATCGCAGCAGCAACCGCAGGTTTCACCGCTGGTTCCGCATTAGGAGCTTGGTCTGCCGCGGATTTTTGCGCTTTAACGCGAGCAATCGCAGCTGCAATCGCATCATCACCATCCGCAGATTTCATATCTTTACGACGGTTGTCAGCTGCTTTCTTAAAGCGGTTTTCACGTTCTGCTTTGTCACGCTCCATACGAGCGTTTTTCTCTTCGAAACGAATCTTGGCGCGCTCTGCTGCAGCGGCTTCATCTTTTCGAGTTTTGATCTCAGCTTTTGCTTGGCGGTAGTACTGAACAAGAGGAATTTCACTTGGGCAGACAAATGCACAAGCACCGCATTCAATACAGTCTTTAATATTCAGTTCTTCACACTTATCCAACTCGTTGGCTTTCGCATGCCATTGCAGTTGTTGAGGAAGAAGTGATGCGGGGCAAGCCTCGGCACACGCGCTACAACGAATACATTCCATCTCGTAAGTGCTTGGAGAGATCTCACGACGCGTTGGCGCTAAAATACAGTTCGACGTTTTAGTGATTGGCACATTGGCATGCGGCAAGGTAAAGCCCATCATCGGGCCGCCCAAAATTAAACGCGGCAGTTTTTTATCGGCTTTGTAGCCAAACTCTTCAAGTAACTCGTGTACTGGTGTACCTAATAGTGCCCACACGTTACGAGGTTGCTTAAAGGTTTTACCGGTTAAAGTCACCACGCGGTTAACTACTGGTTCACCGTCGATTACCGCTCTCTTAATTGAATAAAGCGAGCCGACGTTTTGAACCAAAACACCTATGTCTGCAGGAATGCCGCCAGCTGGAACCTCTTTATTGGTGAGGATCTTTATCAGCTGTTTCTCACCACCAGAAGGGTATTTGGTTGGGATAACGCGAATGACGATGTCTTTGTTTTTTGCTGCAATCTCAAGTGCTTTTATCGCGTCTGGTTTGTTGTCTTCAATGCCGATAACCGTCAGCTTTGGTTGAAGAATGTGTTCAACCACTTCGATGCCTTTTAATACTTCGTCGGCATGTTCTTGAAGTAACTTGTCATCTGAGGTGATGTAAGGTTCACACTCAGCAGCGTTGACTATTAAAATGTCGGTGCGACCTAGACCTGATTGAAGCTTCTTAGCCGTAGGGAAGCCTGCGCCACCCATGCCTGAAATACCAGCTTGGCGAATCACATCAAGCAGTTCGTCAGAAGTCTTTGTCGAGAAATCTTCAACTGGATTTTTTTCAATCCAAGCGTCTAAGCCATCAGATTTAATAACCACGCACACGTCGCTCAAGCCTGAAGGGTGAGCGGTGGTTCGTGGTTCGATAGCGGTAATCACACCCGATGTTGGTGCATGTACTGGCAAAGTAAAACCAGTCTCTAAGGCCGTCAGTTGTTGACCTTTGAGTACGGCATCACCGACAGCAACCAATAAGTTACCAGGCTTACCGATGTGCTGTTTCACTGGAAGAACGATTTCTTCTGGGAGCCTTGCATGCACGATATCAGTAGTATTCGACTGTTTCTTGTTTTCAGCAGGGTGCACACCGCCCGGGAAGTTCCAAATAGAGCCCGTGCGAATTTGTTCAATTAAAGAGATCATACTAACCCTATGCCTTAGGCTCTGACGCGGTCACATCAGTTGCTTGGTTAGTGATATCCGTAACAGGAATGATGTTCATCTGCCATTTCCAATTTTCAGTCGTTGTTGCCACTGGAATCATTTCGATACAGTCAGTAGGGCACGGTGCGACACATAGATCACAACCTGTACATTCATCTTTGATTACTGTGTGGAGTGCCTTGGTGCCACCAACAATAGCGTCGACAGGGCAGGCTTGAATGCATTTGGTGCAGCCAATACACATATCTTCATGAATGAAGGCAACGGTTTTTACTTTGTTATCTAAGTCATGAGCGGAGTCTTCAACTTCTACGCCCATTAAATCTGCTAGCTTTTCAATGGTTGCTTGGCCGCCAGGAGGGCATTTGTTGATCTTGTCTCCGTTAGCGATCGCCTCTGCGTATGGGCGACAACCAGGGTAACCACACTGGCCACATTGGGTTTGCGGTAAAATGGTGTCGATTTGATCAACGATCGGATCGGCTTCTACTTTAAAGCGGATAGAAGCAAAGCCTAAGATAGCGCCAAAAACAGCGGCTAAAACGGCGAGTGCAAAGATTGCAATTAAGATGGTACTCATTCTTACTTCACCAACCCAGTAAAGCCCATAAATGCCAGAGACATTAGGCCTGCTGTGATCATCGCAATCGAGGCGCCTTTGAATGGCATAGGAACATCAGCAACCGCAATACGCTCACGCATCGCAGCAAATAGGATCAGAACAAGAGAGAAACCAACAGCCGCGCCGAAACCATAGATGATCGACTGAATGAAGTTGTGGTTTTCATTGATGTTCAAAAGTGCCACACCTAACACCGCGCAGTTGGTGGTGATAAGAGGCAAGAAGATACCCAACAGGCGATATAGAGTCGGGCTGGTTTTGTGAACGACCATTTCCGTAAATTGAACAACCACCGCAATAACCAAGATGAAACTCATGGTACGCAGGTATTCAATACCCAGAGGGGTAAGGATGTAGGTTTCTACTAGGTATGCAGATACCGACGCTAACGTTAGAACGAAAGTCGTCGCGAGGCCCATGCCAATAGCAGTCTCCAACTTCTTGGAGACGCCCATAAATGGACATAGCCCTAAAAACTTCACTAGCACAAAGTTATTGACCAGCACTGTGCCAACCAACAACAAAAGGTATTCGGTCATAATGGATTAATTCTTGAGATTCCGATCCCGATATTATCCTGTTTTGCTCACCTAATAACAACCAAGGATCACTAGGGATTTAGACACTTGGTGAAAAAAACATCAGGTAATCGATTGATTACCAAAGCTGCAGTAAGTATAGACATAGATTTTGATGGTGTGAGCGTGCAGCGGTATATCACAATGATCTTTGTCTGATCATTTGAGTACTCAGTGATTTCACTTTTGTCTTCGGCCAAAAGGTCGAAATTGGTTGAAGTAAATAGCGAACTTTTGAGTCAATTGATTGTTGCTAACTCAAGGCTGTTGCTCGGTTGCTTAGAGGGCTTTTAGGAAAGTGAGTACGTTAAAACGCAAAAAGCCGCATCGAGTGATGCGGCTTCTTTAAATTTGGCCCCCTTGTCGAGACTTGAACGCGGGCGGCTAGGTTTGTGACATTAACTTGGAACAAGTTAGTCGCAGTTATATACGAAAAAAGCCCAATCTTTCGATTGAGCTTTTTTCTGAATTTGGCTCCCCTTGCAAGACTTGAACTTGCGACATACGGATTAACAGTCCGCCGTTCTACCAACTGAACTAAAGGGGAATTGCTTGTTAGCGACGCGAATTCTAATAAGACTCCTATTTTCTGTCAATAAAAAATAGCAGAAAAAAATAAGATAAAAAACTTTACTTTCTTGAACGCCTTATCAGATTTAGCTTTGCTTTAGTTATCCACCAAAATTGTGGATAAGTATGTGCGTGAAACTTTAACAACAATAATTGGGATAAATCTGAAAATGTTAAAATCTGCGGTAACGTGATGTATTTAAAAGTTTTATATCGAAACATTACGATTGTATAACTTTTTAAGATTATAAAATAAACAGTAAAACAAGTGCTATTTTTAGATTTTTTGGGGAAAAGTAGTGGATTAAAAATCGAGTAATTTAGCTGAAGAGATCTTGCAGGGGCACGGATAATACCAAGTTCCAAAAATAAAAGCTATAACTGATATCTAATCTTAAGATGCATTTCTCTAGATAATAGTTGCAACGACACTCCTCCTAGAGTGACAATGACCTGATTAAATAAACAGTATGGAAATGGCGACCTATGAGTAAACTCTTTGACTTGGTATCGGACTACAGTCCGTCCGGTGACCAGCCGACGGCAATTACCAAATTATTAGATGGACTAGATTCTGGTTTAGCACATCAAACTCTATTAGGGGTAACGGGCTCAGGTAAAACCTTTACGCTTGCCAATGTCATTTCCCAATCACAAAGACCTGCCATTCTGTTAGCACCGAATAAGACGTTGGCTGCTCAACTTTATGGTGAGATGAAATCCTTCTTTCCAAATAATGCCGTTGAGTACTTCGTATCTTACTACGATTACTACCAGCCTGAAGCGTATGTACCAACCACGGATACGTTCATTGAGAAAGATGCGTCGGTGAATGCTCATATCGAGCAGATGAGACTTTCGGCGACCAAGGCCTTATTAGAGCGAAAAGACGCCATCATTGTGGCTTCTGTATCGGCTATCTATGGTCTTGGTGATCCTAAATCGTATTTGAAAATGATGCTTCACTTGAGTCGTGGTGAGGTCATGGATCAGCGTGATATTTTGCGCCGTTTGGCGGAGCTACAATATTCAAGAAACGACGTCGCATTTGAACGAGGTCAATTCCGCGTGCGTGGTGAAGTGATTGATATCTTCCCGGCTGAATCTGACCAAGATGCCGTGCGAATTGAAATGTTCGATGATGAAGTGGATTGCATCAGTATCTTTGACCCACTAACTGGTGCGGTTAAGCAAAGAGACCTGCCTCGCTTTACGGTTTATCCAAAAACGCACTATGTCACTCCACGAGAGAAAATCCTTGAAGCGATTGAGAAGATTAAGGATGAGTTGCGTGATAGAGCTCAATATTTAAAAGACAATAATAAGCTTCTAGAAGAACAGCGTATCTCTCAAAGAACTCAGTTTGATATCGAG
The DNA here is from genome assembly GCF_024347315.1 of Vibrio atlanticus. Classification (NCBI taxonomy): domain Bacteria; kingdom Pseudomonadati; phylum Pseudomonadota; class Gammaproteobacteria; order Vibrionales; family Vibrionaceae; genus Vibrio; species Vibrio atlanticus. The sequence goes on from NZ_AP025460.1 coordinate 1,125,195, forward strand.
ATGATGACCGAGCTTGGCTTCTGTTCTGGTATCGAAAACTATTCACGATACTTGAGTGGCCGTGCTGAAGGGGAAGCGCCTCCGACGTTATTTGATTACTTGCCTGATGATGGTCTGTTGATTATCGATGAGTCACACGTGACCGTGCCGCAAATTGGCGCCATGTATAAAGGTGACCGTTCGCGTAAGGAAACTCTAGTTGAGTTTGGTTTCCGTCTGCCTTCGGCATTGGATAACCGTCCAATGAAGTTTGAAGAATTTGAGTCTATAGCCCCGCAAACGATTTTTGTGTCGGCCACGCCAGGCAATTACGAAATCGAGAAATCAGATGGTGAGATTGCTGATCAAGTGGTGCGTCCTACTGGTTTGTTAGACCCAATTATCGAAGTAAGGCCTGTCGCGACTCAGGTTGATGACCTATTGTCTGAAATCAGAATACGTTCAGTGAAAGAAGAGCGTGTACTTGTCACGACGCTAACTAAGCGAATGGCAGAGGACTTAACTGAATACCTGAGTGAGCATGGCGTTAAAGTTCGTTACTTGCACTCTGATATCGATACCGTTGAACGCGTAGAAATTATCAGAGACCTACGTTTGGGCGAGTTTGACGTGTTAGTGGGCATTAACTTACTTCGAGAAGGTTTGGATATGCCGGAAGTATCGCTGGTGGCGATTCTTGATGCTGATAAAGAGGGCTTCTTACGTTCTGAGCGTTCTTTGATACAGACCATTGGCCGTGCAGCTCGTAATTTGGAAGGTCGAGCAATTCTATATGGTGACTCGATTACTAAGTCAATGAGAAAGGCGATTGATGAAACCGATCGTCGTCGTGAGAAACAGCAGGCCTATAACGAAGAGCAAGGTATTACGCCGCAAGCGCTTAAACGTAATATCAAAGACATTATGGAGTTGGGTGATCTAACCAAGTCGAAGCAGCAGCGCCAATCGAAGCAAGTTCCTCTATCTAAGGTGGCAGAGCCTTCTGAAAGTTATGCCGTACTGACTCCACAACAGCTTGAGAAAGAGATCAGCAAGCTAGAAGCTGCGATGTATCAGCATGCTCAGAATCTAGAATTTGAATTGGCCGCTCAAAAGCGTGATGAAATTGAGCAGCTAAGAAAGCAGTTTATTACCAACAGCTAATCTCACTTTCCATTCGAAGAATTGTTCCCCTCAATACAAGAATTGAGAGTGTTTCAGGCAAAAAACAGCCAGTAGTAAATGTTCTACTGGCTTACGTTTGTGAACACTCTGTCCACTAACAACGTCAGTTGGCTAGGTGACCCGAAGGTCAGTTAGATAACTGCATCGTTCGTGCCATATAGATAACACATTGATTGTTTGAAGCAAGCAAACGAACACAGTATAAATAGTGCGGTTAATTTGCATAATGCAAAGCGGAATGCGATTATAATAAGAAATGCAAATTATAAATGGCTAGGATATGCAATCAAAAACGTTAGATAACAAATCGAAGTATTTGTTAATGGTAGAAGATACCGCGTCGGTAGCAGCGTTATATCGATCGTATCTTACACCGCTCGAAATTGATATTAACATTGTTGGTACTGGCCGCGATGCAATCGAGAGTTTGAACCATCGAATCCCAGACCTCATTTTATTAGATCTACGCCTGCCCGATATGACGGGTATGGATGTACTGTTTGCTGTAAAACAAAAATATCCGGAAGTTCCCGTTATTTTCATGACTGCTCACGGCTCTATTGATACCGCAGTAGAAGCCATGCGACATGGCTCCCAAGATTTCCTTATCAAGCCGTGTGAAGCCGACCGACTTCGTATTACGGTGAACAACGCGATCCGCAAAGCCACTAAACTTAAAAATAGCTCGGAACATCCAGGAAATCAGAACTATCAAGGCTTTATTGGCAGTAGTCAAACCATGCAGCAGGTTTACCGAACGATCGATTCTGCCGCATCGAGCAAAGCCAGTATTTTCATCACAGGTGAAAGTGGTACCGGTAAAGAGGTATGTGCTGAAGCCATTCACGCTGCGAGTAAGCGTGGCGATAAGCCATTTATCGCAATTAACTGTGCAGCGATTCCTAAAGATTTGATTGAGAGTGAATTGTTTGGTCACGTTAAAGGGGCCTTTACTGGAGCGGCAACGGATCGACAAGGCGCAGCTGAACTTGCAGATGGTGGAACCCTGTTCCTCGATGAATTGTGCGAAATGGACTTAGAGCTGCAAACTAAGCTACTCCGCTTCATTCAAACTGGTACCTTTCAAAAAGTCGGCTCTTCGAAGATGAAGAGTGTGGATGTTCGTTTCGTATGTGCAACGAACCGCGACCCTTGGAAGGAAGTTCAAGAAGGTCGCTTTAGAGAAGATTTATACTACCGTTTATATGTGATTCCACTGCATTTGCCGCCATTGCGTGAGCGTGGTGAAGATGTCATCGAAATTGCATATTCATTGCTGGGTTATATGTCTGTCGAAGAAGGCAAGGCGTTCGTACGTTTTGCTGAAGAAGTACTCGATCGCTTTAATCAATATGAGTGGCCGGGGAACGTTCGTCAGTTACAAAATGTGTTGCGAAATGTAGTGGTACTGAATAATGGTAAAGAGATTACTCTCAATATGCTTCCACCGCCATTGAACCAACCAATTGAAAACAGTCTCCGTTTAAAAGAGAAGCAGAACGAAGACATCACGGTAAAAGATATTTTCCCATTGTGGATCACTGAGAAAACGGCTATCGAACAGGCCATCAAAGCGTGTGACGGCAACATTCCCCGTGCGGCAGGTTTCTTGGATGTCAGTCCATCGACGATATACCGAAAATTGCAAACATGGAATGCGAAGCAGTAATCACCAAATAATAAGAAAAGAGCAATGATGATAATATTAAATCAGCAAAAAGTTGATGAGCTTGCCGGTGAAATAGGGCAAGAGAATGTCCCAGTGTTACTGGAAATATTTTTAGGTGAACTGAAGGGATACTACGAACATTTAGAGCTAAATAAAGAGTCAGACACATCTAAGTATTTAGCGGATATTAGCCATGCACTTAAGAGTAGTGCTGCGAGCTTTGGTGCGGACTCTTTGTGTAGTTTCGCGATTAGCCTAGATGCAAAAGTGAAACAAGCGCTGCCAATGACAGAGGTCGACTTTCAAGGTATGCAGGATGTTTTATTATCCACCTACCAAGAGTACCAGCAGTTAATGACAGAGCTTTAACGCGGTCAATTATCACTTAAGTGGTAAGTCATCAATGAACTTAAAAAGGAGCATCGTGCTCCTTTTTGTTTGGTAAATAGATTCAGAAAACCGAGTTAAATCAACTGATCCCTAATTGCTTGTTGGAGTTTTACGCGGTCGTGTCTCCAATCTCTATTTGGAGAGGCAAGGTCAGTCGTCACGCAATTCCATAGCCCTTCAAGTTCCGGATGGGGCGCGTTACCCAATACAATGTCGATCTTTCTTGTCTTGCAGGTACGTTCACACCACTCCAATTGCTCTTGTAGCGTCATTTTCCCTGCAGGTCCATGCTCTGGCGACAGGTTTTCAACGAAGATAACCTTGGCTTTAGTATTATCTGCGATCGCTTTACCAATCTCTGGTAGTAGAAGGGGGGGCATAACACTGGTTAGAAAACTTCCCGGACCAAGCACGATACAGTCTGCTTGTTCGACAGCTGCAACGGCTTCTCTGGTCGCAGGCACTTCTGGAGACAAGTCCATCATGCGCAGTTTTTCTGTCATGTCGTCAACGTTGGTTTCGCCCGTAACCCAACGGCCGTCCATTGACAAAGCAGTGAGATCGGAAGGATGTTCCGTCATTGGTACAATATTCACATCGACCTTTAACATGTTTCTGATCAGGTTGATGGCTTCCAATGGGCGAACAGAAAGGTTGTCTAGTGCAGTCAGCATTAGGTTACCGAGGTTGTGACCATCGAGTTCACCTTGACCGCGAAAGCGGTATTCGAACATCATCGAACTGATCGAAGGCTCGGTGATTAGTTGGTTGATACAGTTACGAGTATCTCCCCAAGCGATGCCACCTTGGCAATCTCGAATACGCCCGGTTGATCCACCGTTATCTGTGGTTGCAACAATGCCTGTCGCGTTGCTACCAAAGTCTTTTAATGCTGCAAGCATACGGCCTAAGCCGTGACCACCACCAATTGCGACCACTTTCTTTGAAGAGTAAATATTCATTTTTTGTTCTTGTTAGATTATTACCAACTATAATTTAGGTTAAATGCTTCTCGTCAGATACTCAACAAGAGTTATTTTGAGGGTTTGATACGTTTTTTTTGCCGATGTGACTCGTTTTTTGTCATCAAAGCTAGATTCACGTACAAATATTAAGTATTTTATTACTCAGCTACTGCGCGTGTGAATATAAAGCGCAGTTGCCATAACTCCGAGCTCTCGCATGCTAAGTCGCACAGTGGTATTTGCTGTACCGATACGCATCAAGAGCCAGTGACATGTTGTCACAAGGGCTTAATTGGAAATGATTATGCCTCCCGTGTTTGGAAAGGTGTTCCGTGGCGCAACAATTCGAAGATAGATTCCATCGCAAGTTTTATTACTTGCGCTTGTCGGTTACAGACGTCTGTAACTTTAAATGTACTTACTGCTTGCCAGATGGTTATAAACCGTCAGGGCAAAAAAACTCGTCTTTTTTAAGTGTTCCTGAGATCAAACGCGTTGTTAAAGCGTTTGCTGATTGTGGTACCTCAAAGATCCGCATTACTGGCGGAGAGCCGAGTCTGCGTAAAGACTTTCCTGAAATCATACATACCGTTGCTTCTACTCCAGGCATCGAAAAAGTAGCCACCACAACGAATGGCTACCGCATGGAGAAACAAGTAGGGCAATGGCGTGATGCTGGTTTAACCCATATAAACGTGAGCGTGGATAGCTTAGATTCGCGCATGTTCCATCAGATCACTGGTGAGAATAAGTTTACTGAGGTTATGCGAGGTATTGATAAAGCGTTTGAGGTTGGCTTTGAACAAGTCAAAGTCAACGTTGTATTAATGAAAGACCTCAACAGTCAGGAATTACCAGCCTTCCTTAATTGGATCAAAGACAAACCTATTCAATTACGTTTTATCGAGCTGATGAAAACCGGCGAGATGGACGAGTTGTTCGATAAACACCATGTGTCCGGCGTTGCGATTCGCAACCAGCTTATTGCTAATGGTTGGCTGTTAAAAGTCAAAGCCGTTAATGATGGCCCTGCGCAAGTGTTTGTCCACCCAGACTACCAGGGTGAAATCGGTTTGATCATGCCTTACGAGAAAGACTTTTGTGAGAGTTGTAACCGACTGCGTGTTTCTGCGACCGGTAAACTTCACTTATGTCTGTTTGGCGACCATGGTGTTGAACTGAGAGATCTGATTCAAGAAGATCAACAAGAGCAAGAGCTCATTGATCGAATTCAGGCTCAGCTTCAAACCAAGTCCGTTAGTCACTTCTTACATGATGGCAACAGCGGCATGACTCCAAATTTGGCGTCAATCGGCGGTTAACCCGCTATATACTCTAAAGCATTTTATCGCTCAACTTCTTTAAGCTGGGCGAATAAGTCTAATAATTGAAAAATTTATATAGGTGAACAAATGGGTCACGCAGAAAGCAAATTCCAAGCAGCAAACATCGCAGTACTAACGGTTTCAGATACTCGTACAGAAGAAAACGATACGTCAGGCGGCTACCTAGCAGAGCATGCTAAAGAAGCGGGTCACAACGTGGTTGATAAGCAAATCGTTATTGACGACATGTACAAGATCCGTGCGATCGTATCTCAGTGGATTGCTGATGACAGCGTCCAAGCGATCATGATCACTGGTGGTACGGGTTTCACTTCTCGTGACAGCACCCCAGAAGCACTTAAGCCATTGTTCGACAAAGAAGTAGAAGGCTTTGGTGAGCTATTCCGCCAAGTGTCTTACGAAGAGATCGGTACGTCGACGATTCAATCGCGTGCAATCGCGGGTTTTGCTAACCACACGGTTATCTTTGCGATGCCAGGTTCTACAGGTGCGTGCCGTACAGGTTGGACTAAGATCATCAAACAACAGATGGATGCTAGCCACCGTCCTTGTAACTTCATGCCACATCTTTCTGTATAAGGTGGTTTGAGCATGAGCCAATTTACCCACATTAACGCGTCTGGTGAAGCGAACATGGTCGATGTGTCGGCTAAAGCGGAAACTGTACGCGAAGCGAGAGCGGAAGCTTTCGTTCAAATGTCAGCAGAAACGCTAGAACTGATTGTTTCTGGTAGCCACCATAAGGGTGATGTTTTTGCGACGGCACGTATTGCTGGCATCCAAGCGGCTAAGAAAACGTGGGACTTGATTCCACTGTGTCACCCTCTACTACTAACTAAAGTCGAAGTGCAGCTAGAAGCTATCGAGTCTGAAAACAAGGTTCGCATTGAATCTGTTTGTAAACTTGCGGGTAAGACGGGCGTTGAGATGGAAGCGCTTACGGCTGCTTCCGTTGCTGCGCTAACGATTTACGATATGTGTAAAGCTGTTCAAAAAGACATTGTTATCGAAAATGTACGCCTGTTAGAGAAGACGGGTGGTAAATCTGGTCACTTCAAGGTGGAATCATGATTACTGTACTGTTCTTTGCTCAAACTCGTGAACTTGTCGGTGTCGATAGCCTAGAAGTCGATGTACAATTCAATACTATTGAAGCGATTCGCAGCCACCTTGTAACACAAGAAGGCAAATGGGATATCGCATTGGAAGAGGGCAAACTTCTGGCTGCACTTAACCAATCAATCGTACCTTTGACAACTGAAGTGAAAGACGGCGATGAAGTGGCTTTCTTCCCACCGGTTACTGGAGGTTAGCCATGAACGACTCTCGAGTTATTGATCCAAGAGTACTAGTTACTGCAGAAGATTTTTCTGTGGGTGACGAATACGATTATCTAGCTCAAGGCACAGCTGCAGGAGCGGTAGTGACGTTTGTTGGTAAAGTTCGCGACATGAACCTTGGCGACAACGTGATTGGTTTGTCTCTAGAGCACTATCCGGGTATGACAGAGAAGTCGCTGAGCGAGATCTGTGATCAAGCTGAAGCGCGCTGGCCTATTCAGAAGATGCGAGTGATTCACCGCGTTGGTGACCTAGATATCGGTGACCAGATTGTTTACGTTGGTGTATCCAGTGCACATCGTGGCGCTGCCTTCGAAGCGTGTGAGTTTGTTATGGATTTTCTGAAAACCAAAGCGCCGTTTTGGAAAAAAGAACGTACTACTGAGGCGACTCGTTGGGTTGACTCTCGAGACTCTGATACCAAAGCAGCGGAGCGTTGGGAGAAATAATCCACTCCCTAGCGTGTTTCGCTCTTAACGTGAAAGTGTATTTCAGGTTGGGACGTAGATAGTAAGAAAGCCGACGTTTGACGTCGGTTTTTTTGTGCGTGCTACAAAGTGATTTATAAATAAAAGGTTCTTTAATAAATGGTTAAGCAGTCAAGTTGCATATGAATTCAACGCGTGATTTAGTCTGTCTTGGTGCATTTCCAAATCTGTTTTGGTGCAGTGCTTTATGCTGTTTTGTATAAAGTGATAATCCTCACAAATAGTGGAGTCTATTTAGGGGATATGTGATGTGCAATTAGATTTCATGTGGCATTAATGTTAATTTGCCGACAGTGTTCTAGCATAAGATGCTAAATAAAAGTATCAATTCAGATACATCAACACTAAAGGCTGTTTTTTAATTAATTCCTATGTGTAATTAACTATTCATTAGGTTTTTATTAGAGATTTACACTGTGACCTTGAGTAATTCGGAGAATTATCCGATTTTTTGCGACTTGTTTATGGCAAATTAGTTCAATGGTTGATAGTGTGTGCCTCAATCTTTGTAAGGTTTTAGATTTTTATGCTTAAATTTTGAGCTAAATAAATCTAAATCACTGCCGTTCAGTGAACTTAGCAAAGAAGTCATGGATGCAATACGTAAAACTTGGAGTTTATTAAATGTACAAGAATAAAATCACTCAGGCCCTTCTTCTAGGTGCTGGTTTGGCAGTGGCTGCCACTTCTACTCTTTCTATCGCTGCTGAAGTTCCAGCAGGCACAGAACTAGCAAAAGTTCAGGAACTTGTTCGCGGTAACGGTACTGAAGTTGCGACTATCGACCCACACAAATCTCAAGGTGTACCAGAATCTCACGTAATTCGTGATCTTCTAGAAGGTCTAGTGAACCAAGATGGCGAAGGTAATACAATCCCAGGTGTAGCCGAAAGCTGGGAAACGACGGACAACAAAACATTCACTTTCCACCTACGTAAAGATGCAAAATGGTCTAACGGCGATCCTGTAACAGCTGAAGATTTCGTTTACAGCTGGCAACGTGCAGTCGATCCTGCCACTGCTTCTCCATATGCTTGGTACATGGAATATACCAAGATGGTGAACGCGAAAGACATCGTAGCGGGTAAGAAAGACAAGAGTGAACTCGGCGTTAAAGCTGTAGATGAATACACGCTTGTTGTTGAATTAGAAACAGCGGTACCATACTTCGTAATGATGATGGGCCATACAACAGTGAAGCCAGTACACAAAGCAACTGTTGAAAAATTCGGTGACCAATGGACCAAGCCGGGTAACTTCGTAGGTAACGGCGCATTCTCTGTTGATAAGTGGGTTGTTAACGAACGTCTAGTTCTAAAGCGTAACGACCAATACTGGAACAACGACAAAACTGTTCTAAACAAAGTAACCTTCCTACCAATCGAAAACCAAGTTGCGGAAATGAACCGTTTCCTATCTGGTGAAATCGACTTCACAAATGAACTTCCAACTGAGCACTTCAAGCGTCTGAAGAAAGAGCACGCAGAAGACGTATCTGTAGCAGGTAACTTGTGTACTTACTACTACATCTTCAACACGAAGAAAGCTCCATTTGATGATGTTCGCGTACGTAAGGCTATCTCTTACGCAATTGACCGTGACATCGTGACTGGCGCTATCTTAGCGCAAGGTCAAAAACCAGCATATTTCCTGACGCCTGAAATCACAGCGGGCTTCGATCCTGAGCTTCCTCAGTACGGTACAATGTCTCAAAAAGAACGTAACGTAGAAGCGGCACGTCTTCTTGAAGAAGCGGGTTACGGTAAAGACAATCCACTAAACTTCAACCTACTTTACAACACTTCTGAAAACCACAAGAAGATTGCTGTAGCACTAGGTTCTATGTGGAAGAAAACACTGGGTCTTAAAGTTACACTTGAAAACCAAGAGTGGAAAACTTACCTATCTTCTAAAGATTCTGGTGACTTCGAAGTAGCTCGTGCTGCTTGGTGTGGTGACTACAATGAAGCATCGTCATTCCTAACGCTAATGAAGAGTAACAACACTACCGGTGGTGTTCACTACGACAGCGCGGCTTACGATCAAATCATTGATAAAGCACTGAACTCGACTTCAGAAGAAGAGCGTAAAGCACTTTATCTTGAAGCTGAGGCGCTAATGGCTAACGATATGCCTATCGCACCTATCTATCAATACGTGAAATCACGTCTACTAAATCCGCACGTTGGTGGCTTCCCTACGAACAACGCGGAAGATAAGATCTTCTCGAAAGACTTATACATCAAGGCTCAATAAGCTTCGATTCTAAAAAGTTAATATAACTATAACGATACAGACACTACATGCGTAACACGCGCATGTAGCGTCTTTCTAATTTTAATTGTCACAGACTGAAAGAGTGAGTTTATGCTTAAATTCATTATGAAAAGGATATTTGAAGCGATTCCAACGATGTTGGTGTTGATCACTATATCTTTCTTTCTCATGCGTTTCGCACCGGGTAACCCGTTTTCAAGCGAGCGTCCATTACCGCCAGAAGTTATGGCTAACATCGAAGCTAAATACGGCTTAGATAAACCAGTATTTGAACAGTACACCACGTACTTAACCAACATCCTTCAGGGTGATTTTGGTCCATCTTTCAAATATCAAGATTACACAGTAAATGAGCTGATTGCTGTAGCACTTCCAGTATCTGCGAAGGTAGGCTTCGTTGCCTTTATCTTTACGCTAATTATGGGGGTCACCGTCGGTACTATAGCCGCATTGAAGCACAATACCTGGGTCGACTACACCATAATGTCGACTGCCATGCTCGGGGTGGTGATGCCATCCTTCGTGTTGGCACCAGCGCTTATTTACCTTTTCTCCCTGCACTGGAATATATTCCCAGCAGGTGGTTGGCATGGCGGCACCTTCGTGTACATCGTGCTACCTGTTATTGCGATGTCTCTTCTATATGTAGCGACCTTTGCTCGTATCACTCGCGGTAGCATGATTGAAACTCTAAACAGTAACTTTATCCGTACTGCTCGTGCTAAAGGCCTAAGTTACCGTTATATCGTTCTTAAACATGCGCTTAAGCCAGCAATGCTACCTGTTGTTTCATATATGGGGCCTGCTTTCGTAGGTATCATCACAGGTTCAGTTGTTGTTGAAACCATCTTCGGCCTACCGGGTATCGGTAAGCTGTTTGTTAACGCCGCGTTTAACCGTGACTACTCGTTAGTAATGGGTGTAACCATTTTGATTGGTTTCCTATTCATCTTGTTCAACGCTATCGTTGATATTTTACTAGCGCTTATTGACCCGAAAATTCGCTACTAACAGGGACGCATGGTTATGTTGAAGAAAAAAGAAAACTTAGAAGCGATCGAAAAATTCTCTGAGAATTTGGAAATTGAAGGTCGTAGTTTGTGGCAGGATGCGCGTATTCGTTTTATGCGAAATAAAGCTGCAATGATCAGTCTGTTCATTCTAACGATTATGGTGTTATCGGTAATCTTTTTACCGATGCTGGCACAGCATGCTTACGATGACACTGATTGGTACGCAATGCACGTAGGTCCAAATGCTGATCACTGGTTTGGTACCGACAGCTTAGGTCGTGACCTATACGTTCGTACGATGATTGGTGGCCGTATCTCTCTTATGGTGGGTGTGATGGGTGCATTCGTAGCGGTACTGATTGGTACGCTTTACGGTGCTGCTTCAGGCTTCATTGGTGGTCGTACTGACCGAGTGATGATGCGTATCCTAGAGATCTTATACGCGGTGCCATTCATGTTCCTTGTGATCGTACTGGTAACATTCTTTGGTCGTAATATTGTACTTATCTTTGTTGCTATCGGTGCTATTGCTTGGCTCGATATGGCACGAATCGTACGTGGTCAAACGTTGAGTCTACGTAGCAAAGAATTCATCGAGGCTGCTCACGTATGTGGTGTAAGTAAATGGAAGATCATTACACGTCATATCGTACCGAACGTATTGGGTATTGTTGCGGTTTACTCGACGCTACTTATTCCGAGCATGATCCTTACTGAATCATTCTTATCTTTCCTTGGTCTTGGTGTTCAAGAGCCTATGACAAGTTGGGGCGCGCTATTACAAGAAGGCTCGCAAACAATGGAAGTTGCTATTTGGCAACTGGCATTCCCAGCGGCATTCATGGTAGTTACGCTGTTCTGCTTTAACTACGTAGGTGATGGTCTGCGCGACGCGCTTGATCCAAAAGACAGATAAAGAAATAGCAAATAAAAATACAAAAGCTATAAAAGATTGAAGGAAGCAATGATGAGCTTATTAGATGTCAAAGATCTGCGCGTCGAATTTACCACGCAAGATGGTATCGTAACCGCAGTAAACGACTTGAACTTCTCACTTAACCAAGGCGAAACGCTGGGTATTGTTGGTGAGTCGGGTTCAGGTAAATCACAAACGGTATTTGCACTGATGGGGCTGCTGGCTAAGAACGGCATCATCTCAGGTAGCGCAAAGTTTGAAGGCAATGAAATTCTTAACCTGCCAGAAAAAGAGCTGAACAAAGTTCGCGCTGAACAGATCGCGATGATCTTCCAAGATCCAATGACCTCACTGAACCCTTACATGAAAGTAAGTGATCAGTTGATGGAAGTACTTATGCTGCATAAAGGCATGGGTAAAGCAGACGCATTTGAAGAATCAGTACGTATGCTGGAAGCGGTGAAAATCCCTGAAGCACGCAAGCGTATCACTATGTACCCACACGAGTTTTCGGGCGGTATGCGTCAGCGTGTGATGATCGCAATGGCACTGCTGTGTCGTCCTAAATTGCTTATCGCTGATGAACCAACAACGGCACTGGATGTAACCATTCAAGCGCAAATCATGGAATTGCTGAACGAACTTAAAGATGAGTTCAATACGGCAATCATCATGATCACCCATGATTTGGGTGTTGTTGCTGGCTCATGTGACAAAGTACTGGTGATGTACGCAGGTCGTACAATGGAATATGGCACGGTCGATGAAATCTTCTACGAGCCAAGCCACCCTTATGCGGAAGGCCTGCTTAAAGCAATTCCTCGTTTGGATACCGAAGGTGAAATTCTACCGACGATTCCAGGTAACCCACCTAACTTACTTCGCCTACCAACAGGTTGTCCTTACCAAGACCGTTGTCACCGTGTAATGGACCGTTGTAAGCAAGAAGCACCGATTCTACAGCCGTTTGCTAAAGACCGTCAGCGTGCTTGTTTTTCAGACTGGGAGACTTGGACAAAATGAGTAAAGAATTACTATTAGATATTAAAGACCTAAAAGTTCATTTTAGCATTGCGGCTAAGTCTGCTTGGCCTTGGGCGAAACCATCAAACCTTAAAGCAGTTGATGGTGTTGATGTTCATCTTTACGAAGGCGAAACGCTAGGTGTGGTAGGTGAGTCTGGTTGTGGTAAGTCGACTTTTGCTCGCGCAATTATCGGTTTGGTTGAAGCGACTGAAGGTCAAGTGATGTGGCTAGGTCAGGACCTGACCAAGATGCAAGAAGTGAAACGTCGTGAGACTCGTAAAGAGATTCAGATGATCTTCCAAGACCCATTAGCATCGCTTAACCCGCGTATGTCAGTAGGCGACATCATTGCTGAGCCTCTAGAGACTTTTTATCCTGAGCTTTCTAAACAGGAAGTGAAAGATCGAGTTAAAGAGATGATGGCAAAAGTTGGTCTACTTCCAAACGTAATCAACCGTTACCCACATGAATTCTCTGGTGGTCAGTGTCAACGTATCGGTATCGCACGTGCACTTATCTTGAAGCCTAAGATGATCATCTGTGATGAACCTGTTTCTGCTCTGGATGTATCTATCCAAGCTCAAGTAGTAAACCTTCTTATGGAACTACAGAAAGAGTTAGGTTTGTCTTTGGTATTCATCGCGCACGATTTGTCGGTTGTTAAACACATTTCTGACCGTGTATTGGTGATGTACTTAGGCAATGCTGTTGAACTAGGTGAATCAGATGCCTTGTTCTCAGATCCTAAACACCCATATACCAAAGCATTGATGTCTGCAGTTCCGATTCCAGACCCTCGTTTAGAGCGCAGCAAAACGATTCAGATGCTGGAAGGTGATTTACCATCGCCAATTAATCCACCATCGGGTTGTGTGTTCCGTACTCGTTGCCCTGAAGCAACTGAGGCCTGTGCGAAAACCAAGCCAACCATTCAAGGCGATGACGTACACGCAGTATCTTGCTTGCACGTACAAGTCTAGAGCCTATTTAAAACGGTTCAGCCTGTGACAGGCTTAAGCGCGACTAGTTATTAGAGTCGCGCTTTTTTTGTGTCTAAAGTTCCATATTAAATAAGCTTCATCAAATAATTTGAACAACTAAGCCAACTTCTTCTAGTTTAGAAAAAGTTGGCTTTTTTTATACTAGAGAAAAGTATGGATGACAGAGGTTTGGATATGGGCAAGTTAGTTGAAGGTGTTTGGCATGATGTTTGGTACGACACCAAAGAAAGCGGTGGCAAGTTTGTTCGTGAAGATGCAGGCTTTCGTCACTGGGTAGAGAATAAAGCGTCCGCGCAGTTTCAGCCTGAAAGCGGCCGTTATCACTTGTACGTATCATTGGCTTGCCCTTGGGCGCACCGCACCCTTATCTTCCGAGAGCTTAAAGACCTAACCGATCACATTGACGTGACGGTGGTTTGCCCAGACATGATGAGTGATGGTTGGCAAATGGGGTTACCTGAACCTCTGTTCGGCCATACGCGCATGCATCAAATCTACACTCAAGCCAAACCTGACTACTCGGGTAGAGTGACGGTGCCTGTGTTGTGGGATAAAAAGACTAACACCATTGTGAGTAACGAGTCGTCTGAGATTATCCGTATGTTTAACTCAGAGTTTAATGAACTGACAGGCAACACCGATGATTACTATCCGTGGGAACTGGCAAAGAAGATTGATGAGTGGAATGACTATATCTACCCAAACATTAACAACGGTGTGTACCGAACGGGCTTTGCAACGACACAAGAAGCCTACGAAGAAGCGTATGATGCGTTATTTGAAGCCTTAGACAAAGTAGACGCTCACCTTAGCGAACATCGCTATTTAGCGGGTAACGAGATTACAGAAGCGGATTGGCGCTTGTTTACCACTCTGGTTCGATTTGATGCCGTTTATGTTGGGCACTTTAAGTGTAATAAGCAGCGAATTTCAGACTACGTCCATATTCAAGGTTACTTAAAAGAGCTCTACCAGATCGAAGGCATCAAAGAGACGACCGACTTTTATCACATCAAGCGTCACTACTATTACAGCCATACAGGTATAAACCCAACCCAAGTTGTGCCGAAAGGACCTGCGCTAGACTTAGAATCAGTCCATGGGCGAGGTTAGATTAATCTTAAGAGCATCAAGTAACCTTAAGCGTTAGATATAAAAAAACCCTAGATAAGAATCTAGGGTTTTTTGCTTTCTACAAAAGAAAAATTAGTTAATTACTTTTTCTTCAGCTTGAGCTGCTTGGTCTGCTTGGATAGCCGTTAGAGCTACTGTGTAAACGATGTCGTCTACTAGAGCGCCACGAGACAAGTCATTTACTGGCTTGCGCATACCTTGAAGCATTGGACCGATAGATACTAGATCTGCTGAACGCTGTACAGCTTTGTAAGTCGTGTTACCCGTGTTTAGGTCTGGGAATACGAATACTGTCGCTTTACCTGCAACTGGAGAGTTAGGAGCTTTAGAAGCGGCTACGTTTTCCATGATTGCTGCGTCGTACTGAAGAGGACCGTCGATCACTAGATCAGGACGTTTCGCTTGAGCAAGTTTGGTTGCTTCACGCACTTTATCTACGTCTGCACCTTTACCAGATTCACCAGTAGAGTAAGAGATCATAGCAACGCGTGGGTCGATACCGAATGCCGCAGCAGAATCTGCAGATTGGATAGCGATTTCAGCAAGCTGTTCAGCTGTTGGATCTGGGTTGATCGCACAGTCACCGTATACAAGCACTTGATCAGGCAGAAGCATGAAGAAGATTGAAGATACGATAGAAGCATCAGGAGCAGTCTTGATGATCTGGAACGGAGGAACGATAGTGTTCGCCGTTGTGTGAACAGCACCAGAAACTAGGCCGTCAACTTCACCAGCTTCAAGCATCATAGTACCTAGGAATACTGAGTCTTCTAGCTTCTCACGAGCAACAACTTCAGTCATACCTTTAGCGCCACGAAGTTCTACTAGACGAGCTACGTAGTTTTCGCGAACTGATGCAGAGTCGATGATCTCAACGCCAGCGCCAAGCTCCACACCTTGCTGTGCAGCAACACGACGGATTTCTTCAGGGTTACCTAGAAGTACACACGTTGCGATACCGCGCTCAGCACAGATAGCCGCAGCTTTAACTGTACGTGGCTCGTCACCTTCAGGAAGAACGATGCGCTTAGCCGCTTTACGAGCAAATTCAGTTAGCTGGTAACGGAATGCTGGTGGGCTTAGACGACGGATGCCTTGAGTACCTTCAGATAGAGAATCAATCCAAGGGCCATCAATGTGGCTTGCAACGTGATCGTTAACGAACTCGATACGCTCTTTATCGTCTGCAGGAACTTCTAGGTTGAAGCTCTGTAGGTTTAGAGACGTCTGCCAAGTGTTACCTTGAGCTTTGAAGATCGGTAGACCTGAAGCGAATGCTGGTGCGCAAAGGTTAGCAATGCTTTCTGGAATGTCGTAACCGCCAGTAAGCAGGATTGCGCCAATCTCAACACCGTTTTTCGCAGCAAGAGCCGCAGCAACGATAACGTCAGGGCGGTCTGCGGAAGTTACTAGCAGTGAACCTGGCTTGAAGTGCTCAATCATGTGCGGTAGAGAACGTGCACAGAAAGTGATGCTCTTAATACGACGAGTTGAGATTTCACCTTCGTTAACGATTTCAGCGTTAAGGTGCTTAGCCATATCAACCGCACGAGTTGCGATTAGGTCGATGCTCCACGGCACACAGCCAAGAACACGGATAGGGCTAGAGTTGAAGATTTGCATTACTTCAAGGTTCGCTTGCTGAGCGCTGTCTGCATCATCAAAGATTTCAGATAGGTCAGGGCGAGTACGACCAGCTTCATCAACAGGAGCGTTAAGCTTGTTAATGATTACGCCTTTGATATTCTTGTTCTTAGTTCCGCCGAAGTTAGAACATGCTACTTCGATACGCTCTTTAAGTTGCGTAGGGTTGTCAGTACCAGGAGTCGCAACGAATACGATCTCTGCGCCAAGCGTTTTCGCGATTTCTGCGTTCACTTGGTTTGCAAACGGGTGCTTACGAGTAGGGACTAGGCCTTCGATTAGCGTTACTTCAGCGTCTTTGTTGATTTTGTTGTATTGCTCAACAACAGATTCAAGAAGCTCATCCGTTTTCTCGCTACCGATCAAAGCTTCAGCTTTTGTCATTGCGATTGGCTCACCAATCTTAATGTCGCTGTTCGCGCTGATGATAGTAGAGGTTAAATCTGGCTGGTTACCACCGCTACGAGGTTGAGCGATTGGCTTGTAGAAAGAAACACTTACGCCCTTACGCTCCATAGCGCGAAGAACACCCATGCTAACACTAGTAAGACCAACACCAGCGCTTGTAGGGATAAGCATAATAGTACGTGACATTGACGAACACCTTTGACTATTGGAAATAAAAAAGCTCAACCGCTATTCCCACCGATAAACATATTGGGGTAGGAATAGAAGTTGAGCCCCATTTTCTTGATATGAAAAACTGACTAGCTTCGAGTGAAGCTAGTCAGGAAAATCAATTAAAGACCTGCTAGTTTCGCAGTGTCTTCAGCAATTACTAGCTCTTCGTTAGTCGAGATAACCATTGCAGGGATACGGCTGTTAGCTGTAGTGATAGTACCTTCGCCGCCGAAACGAGCTTTAAGGTTAGCTTCACCGTCAACTTCGATGCCGAAGATGCCTAGGCGGTTAAGAACCATTTCACGGATTGGGCCAGAGTTCTCGCCGATGCCGCCAGTGAAAGTGATTGCGTCTAGACGACCTTCTAGAGTTGCAGTGTAACCAGCAACGTACTTAGCTAGACGGTGACAGAACACGTCCATTGCACGAGTTGCTTCTTCTTTCTCGCCGTAGTTGTCTTCAACGAAACGACAGTCAGAAGTCACTTCAGTTAGACCAGCAAGACCAGATTCTTTAGTTAGCATGTTGTTGATTTCTTCAACAGAGTAACCAAGAGCGTCGTGTAGGTGGAAGATGATTGCAGGATCTAGGTCACCACAACGTGTACCCATTACAAGACCTTCAAGAGGAGTAAGACCCATAGAAGTATCTACAGATTGACCGTTCTTGATTGCACATACAGAAGCGCCGTTACCTAGGTGACAGTTGATGATGTTAACTTCTTCAACTGGCTTGTTTAGTAGGCCTGCAACTTCACGAGTGATGAATAGGTGAGAAGTACCGTGCATGCCGTAACGACGGATGCCGTGCTCTTTGTACAGGTTGTACGGTAGAGCGTATAGGTAAGACTCAGAAGGCATTGTTTGGTGGAACGCAGTGTCAAATACAGCAACGTTTTGTAGACCAGGGAAGTTCTTTTGAGCCGCTTCGATACCGATAAGGTGAGCAGGGTTGTGAAGAGGTGCAAAAGTCGCAGCGTCTTGAATACCCTTAAGAACTTCATCAGTGATAAGAGCAGAAGAAGTGAACTGCTCGCCGCCGTGTACGATACGGTGACCGATAGCGCCAAGGTTAGCTTTAAGCTCAGGCTTAGAAGCAAGAATAGTTTCTACCATGAAAGATAGTGCTTCTACGTGAGCTGCGCCCGCGCCTAGTTGTGCTTCATGCTTGCCATCAAGTTTCCATTTCATACGTGCTTCTGGAAGACCTAGACACTCAGCAAGACCAGTTAGGTGCTCTGCACCTGATTCTGCATCAACAACAGCGAATTTAAGAGAAGAACTACCACAGTTTAAAACTAAAACTAGCTTAGACATTAATGACTACCTGTTTATTTTTCTGATCGAAATCAGTTAAGGATGAAAATTAATCTCAAGAATAGTCGAAGCACATGGGCTTGCGTACTAACCTTGGTCAAAAAAACGTTAATTTCCGTATAAAGTGAAAGCACTCTTTATCAAAAAGAGGCTTGTGCATTCCTTGCAGAAGTCTTCTCAAAGTTGCTTAAATTGTAAATAAGGGCAACAATGAGATTGAGGTCTGCAAATAATAGCGATATTGTGCAAATATAACAAAAAAATTTGAAAGAATATTATTTTTCGTCAAATTTTTGTGTTTTTAGTTGATGGTTTCAACTTTTTTTTAATGGGAGACTCATATGAGCAATAGAGTTGGTTTAGCGAGTAGTTTAAAAGATGGCCAAAAGTACATGGATCTCTGGCCCGTCCGCAAAGAGTTAAACTCGATCTTCCCTGAGCAGCGCATTATCAAAGCGACGCGTTTTGGCGTGAAAGTGATGCCAGCGATAGCTGCTATTAGTGTTCTTACACAAATGGTCTTTAATAATTATCAAGCGATGCCACAAGCTGTGGTCATGGCTTTGTTTGCAATCAGCTTACCGCTTCAAGGCATGTGGTGGTTAGGTAATCGCTCAAACACAAAACTTCCACCTGCGCTAGTCTCATGGTATCGCGAACTTCACGAGAAGATCACTGAAACGGGTTTCGCGTTAGAGCCAATGAAATCGCGTCCTCGTTATAAAGAATTGGCGATCATTTTAAATCGCGCATTTCGTCAGCTAGATAAATCCTCAATGGAACGTTGGTTCTAGTGAGTTTCAACTCTCCCTCTTGTCTGAGAGCAACTATTCATCATTGATGGTTTGTTCTCAGGTTTGATTTTTATTATTTTCGCTTCGCTTTTATTCACCTATCTCCCCCTCATTCCTTTTTTCTCTTACTACTCATGTAGTTTCTTACTTTTCAAATTCTGCCTTTCACTATTTCACGCATTTTTCGAGCCTTGTTGTGTTTTTGTTAAATATAACTTCAAGTCATCAATGGTTACTGGTAATAGTATCAATAGTGATGTTGTTCTCTTTGAGCGAGCAATAATGAGTAGAGCTTGATTCAGGGAGCGATAATGAGTTCTGTAAAAAAGGTATTGGCAGCGGTCGTAAGTTGTCTGTTGTTGCTATGGACAAGCAATGTCATGGCGAACGTTGCCAAAGTTTCGGTTTCACAAGTTGTTGACCATCCAGATCTGAATGCAACACGTCTAGGACTTCTTGAAGGATTGAGAGCAAAAGGTTACGAACCGGGTAAAAATTTAGAGTTTTCTTATGAAATGGCTGGTGGCAATCCCGTTCAGGCAGCAAAAATAGCCAGAGAGTTAGTTAGTGAGAACCCTCATGTATTAGTTGGCATCGCGACACCGACCTCGCAAGCGTTGGTTTCAGCGACTCGAACGATCCCGATTGTGTTTACTGCGGTAACAGACCCTATTGGCGCAAGGCTTGTTAAGCAATTGGAACAGCCGGGACGAAATGTCACAGGCCTTTCAGACTTATCACCTATTTCCCAACATGTATCTCTTATTAAAGAGCTACTCCCCAATGCAGTTTCAGTCGGTGTGGTTTATAACCCAGCAGAGGCAAATGCTGTTGCTTTAGTAGGGCTGTTAAAGCAGGCAACACGAGACTTTGGCTTTACTTTGCATACTGAAAAAGCGTTGACCATCGATGATGTAGAAGAAAAAACAGCATCCGTGGCTAAGAAATCTGATGTTATCTACGCACTAACTGATAACACGGTGGCAAGCGGTATCGAAGGACTTATAAATGCTGCAAACCAAGCTGGCACACCCGTGGTTGCAGGAGCAACGTCTTATGTTGGCAAGGGAGCAATCGCTGGATTAGGTCTAGATTACTATGACGTCGGGGTGCAGACCGCTGATTATGTGGCCGCTATTTTGAACGGACAAAAACCAGGGAAGTTGAGTGTTAAAACGGCTCAAAGCTCTCAGTTGGTAGTTAACCTAGATGCCGCTCGTGAGCTTGGTTTGACGCTACCTAAGTCTGTGGTTGATCGCGCTATAGTCAGCCGTTGATTAGTATTGACATCAAAAAACCAATGCTCAATAAGTCATTTTGTTAACAGGAATTTAAACCATCACAATGAACAACATTAGTCGACTCTCACCATTAGCTGCGATCTACTTTATTCATCTTTAAGTAGTTATTTCCCCGTCAGGTACATCGTTAATATCAATTTACATTTTTTTACATCGAGAGGGCTGTCGATTAATGTCATAATATTAATGGAACCAATGAAAATAACTGAGCGCTAAGAGCACATTCTATGAAAGTAAATAGGCACTTTAGCCTTACCTTTGTCTTCGGCTTTCCCGCTGTGATCGCGACCATGTTACTTGGGCTGATAGGAAAAAATCATTTTGATGCGGTTGAAAAAGACATCAGCAGTGAGTTTCAGCGTATAGAAGAAGTGTTTAAACGAACGACCAAAATTGTTACCGCTCTAGACTACAGTTTCTCTAATTACTACAAATCAGGAAACCCTCTTTTCCTTGATCACAATAAGCAGGTGGTTGACGGTATCTGCCGTATTTGGCCTATCGACGTATTACTTCTTGCTGACGGAAAAACCGCAGATATCCCCTCTGTCGATATCGACTATATGTTGGTTGGTCAAGAATCCCTTTGTAATGAAACCAGTGATAGCTATAAAAGTGCGTCAGAGAAAATTGCTCTCGCGCCAATTCTTTCATTTTTGTCCCAGCTTGATGAATATCACAACGGCGTACACTTTATAGATACTCGTGGTTATGTGATCTCTTCGCCTGAAGACTTTGCTAAAGAGCTAGGGAAAGAGCTACTTTCGACCATAAAAAGCCGCCCGTATTGGCAAAGAACCGCCAACAATCCAGAACAATTGACTTTAACGGGTCCTGCGTATCGATTTGACTCTCTTGACCGTATGATAAGCATGACGATTCCGGTGTTTCATAAGGGGATACATCAAGGAATGCTTTCTGTTGAGATTGACGCAAGTAAATTGCTTGCGAGTTCGAATGAGCACTTGGCCGGTAGAATCGATATTATTGATACCACCTTGGTTAATCCGGTTGATAACGCTACTTTCTATCACGCGATACAACTGGAAGGAGTCACTTCTCATCACGCGATGTACTACGAATTTGATTTTGCCAAAGAGGTGGAACACTTTTTTGTCTACGAGAAAGACAGTCTGATTGTCGCTATCATCGTATATCTATTTTCTGTTACGCTCTTTTTCTTCGTTAACTCCAATATTGAACGAGGTTACTTCAAAGAGCTGGCAGCAAAAGACCCGATGACCGGGCTGTTAAATCGCAGGGGACTGGAAGCTTTTTGGCGCAGTGTGGAGCATGACCAGTTATTCGCCTTGACTGTATTTGACATTGATAATTTCAAGTTGATTAATGATACCTTTGGGCATGACAAAGGGGATGATGTTATTCGCTACATGTCCCGCCAGATAAGTAATAGCATTCGAAGTAGTGATGTCGCAGCAAGATTTGGTGGTGAAGAGTTTGTCGTTTATCTAAAAGGTGATGATCGTGAAACGTTAATGAGGACATTAGAGCGTGTTAAAAATGCTGTCTGTGCGAACTCAGCTAACATTGTACCTAATGGTTTTACTGTCTCTGGTGGTGTTTGTATTACTGAAGCTGAGCATAACAACCTAAGCTTTGAAGAGATATTCAAACACGCGGATGAAAAGTTGTACGTGGCTAAGACGACTGGTAAAGACCGCATCGTATTTTAACCACGCTATTGAACTTCTATGCTAGAGAAGAAGGGCAACTAACTCACACAGTTTGGCGATGTTCCTCTTGATAACGCTGAAGGCGCTCTACAATAGGTGGCGCTTTCTTGAAAGTACGAATTTCTTTAAATAGTTCGTTTGCTTCAGGGTAGCCTTTACTTAGATAAACAAACCACTGCTTCACTCTATTGGGGTAGTACATGCCTTTGTCCCCTTTTATTTGAAACTCTGAATAGCGTAGCAAAAGTTCGATGACCTTATTCCACGGCATTTTCTGATGGTTGTGTTTAACGACATTACCAAGGTTTGGAATATTAAAAGCGCCGCGGCAGACCATCAATGAATCGACGCCCGTTGCCTCAATACAATCTTGGCCATCTTGATAGTTCCAAATTTCCCCATTCGCAATCAACGGCAGAGAGGTCTTCTCTCTTATTTGGTTGATGTAATCCCATTTGATTTCGCTGGCTTTATAGCCGCCAACTTTGGTTCTTGCATGCACAGTGAGTTCGTCTGCCTTTGCTTGTTCGATAGCGTCGACAATTTCAAAGCACTCTTCCGGGCGTTCCCAACCCAATCGAATTTTCGCAGATACGGGAATGTGTGCTGGCACCGCATCTCGACAAGACTTCACCACTTGATAGATGAGTTCAGGTTCTTTTAGCAGTGACGCACCACCATTACTTTTATTTACCGCTTTTGCAGGGCAACCAAAATTAAGATCAATGCCTTTAGCGCCTAAACTAGCAGCTTGAAAAGCATTCTCGGCCATCCAATTTGGGTGTTGTCCTAGAAGCTGGAGATGGATTGGAACACCAGCCATGGTTTGAGAGCCTTGATGTAATTCAGGGCAAATACGGTGAAAAACATGCGGAGGAAGAAGTTGATCAACTACGCGCACAAATTCCGTCACACAGAGATCGTAATCATTGATCTCTGTGAGAATTTCACGCATTAGATGGTCTAAAACGCCCTCCATAGGGCCAAGTATTACTCGCATTTGCTTTACCGAAACTGAGTGGATCGAAAATTAAGACGCGTGATTGTACGGGCAAGTTAAAAGCTTGTCACTATGAGCTAGGTGAATCTGACGTAACAGTTATTTCACCGGTTAGAGGGAAGTAGTTGAGCCTTGGTAAATCTTCGCCTAGCGAGTAACCATCAGTGTAGTAGTAATAGCAGCTTGGATCTGATGTATACCAAGCAACGATAGGTTCTTCTGAAGGGAATACTGAGCTACCGTGATCTCTAACGGTGAGGTCAGTATTCATGAGCGCCCGCCAAAGCCTTGCGCAGTCACTCCCTCTAATTGCAGTCCCCGAATTAATCGGTAGTTGATCAACAGCGATTGGAAAACCAGTCGATGAAGGATAAACGCTGCCTTCACCATAATCGACATCTTGATTAAAATCAGGCTCTCCATCAACAAGCCACTGTGAGTGGTAAAGGTTAACCGCAGTTCGAAAAGAAGAAAAAGCACCTTGAGCTATGGCTTCATGGCTATCGCGTTGGTAATTTAGAAAGCGAGGAGCTGCGGTAACGGTAAGTATGCCTAAAATAACGACGACAGAGACCAGCTCTATCAAAGTAAAACCATTTTGGTGTTGTTTCATAATGCATTCTATATGTAACTAAATATTTCAACGACTCTTTTACACTTCAAACTTAAATTTTCAAAATGAAATAAGTTTAGTTTGCTTAATGGAACTAAAGATAATGTTTGTGTGGCTACTGGTAGGTGTAATTAATCATAGAGCTATACGAATAATTACTAATTGTTAGCCTTGTGGGTATAATGGAGACAACAGAATTGACTGACTAGTGAAGTAATATGAAGTATCAATTATTGAGTCTTCCTGACTCAATTAACGACGTAACAGCCCAGTTTGTAGAAGGTGCTATATTTGCATCTAACCTTGCAACTAAACCTCTTGACCCAGAGGCTTGGTTACCTATAGCTACTCCTGAAACTGGTCAGGACTTTGTTCCTCAAGTCACCGAGCAAATTAATCGCCAACATAACCTCATTCAGCGAAGTGAATATTTGCTTACAGAAGTGCTTGATGCAGATAACTTTGCTGAACAGCTAGCCGATTTTTCTGAAGGTTTTATGATGGTCTGGCCGACGATTGAAGAACAGTGGCAGGAAACGTCAATCGCAGATGGCACATTACGCATGCTACAAGCAATGTTAACAACATTCATGCTGGCGATTGATGAAGAACAGACAATCGAGCAAATGAAAGCGGCTGGATTAGAAACCCCGCCAACTTTGAATGATCTAGTCGGGCAAGTCGATTTGATGGTGACAGAAGTTGCGCTAGCAGCGGATGAAGCGATGCTCGGAAATAAATCTCAAAGTGTGAATCCGTTTAAGGGCATCGGCCGAAATGATGTTTGCCCGTGTGAAAGTGGTAAAAAGTTTAAACAGTGCTGTGGTAAAAAAGCTTAATTGCATTGTTTATAGATAATAAAAAGTCGACCTCGTGGTCGACTTTTTCGTTTCTGAACATTATGTGCTAATTGTTAGTCATTCTTCGATTTAACGAATTGAGAAATCACTACAAAACCGAAAGCAACCAAGTTACCCGCGAAGATAATCACTAGCCATTGAGGCATTGAAAGTTCTAAGAACTGCCATACTACCTTGCTGCAGTCGCCGTAGGCCTCAAACATCCACGGAGCCCATTGGTTTAGAGGTGCCCAGCTAGGGAAGGTCACGAACAGGTCACAGGTAGCGAAAGGAGACGGGTTAAACTGGTAGTCAACGTGCTCTAAAGCAAGCATCAACCCTTTATACGCACCTAACCCCCAACCAACTAGACCTAGCCAACGTGATATCGGATTATGCGGGGCAATAGCACCAATCATTGCTGCGATGCCGATAGCGAGCATAGCAACGCGCTCGTAGATACACATTACGCAAGGGCCAAGCATCATCACGTGCTGAAAGAAAAGAGCACATGCTTCAAAAAAGACAATAAAAGCCAGCAGTAAAAGCCAAGATAAACGTCCCTTAGAGAAGTCTTTGAGCATTGCAAAAAAGTTCACGAATTTAATCCTGTCAATAAAATAAAAAAGCCCTGATTACTCAGAGCTTTTTATCTTGGATAAGTTTCCTAATCAACTAATATTTTTGATTAGTTAGATGCACCTATTGTGTTTAGCGATAGAAATCCGGGTTAGTGGCCACCGGAGATAACTGGAGCTACCACTTCACCCGTACGGTGAATGATCCAACCTGCATCATAGAACCATGCTGTCATCGGTTCTACGAAGAACACAATACTGGCAAGGCCAACAAGTGCTAATACGAGAGTATATGGCAAAGCCATGATGACCATGCGGCCGTAAGACAGTCGAATTAACGGAGCAAGTGCTGACGTTAATAGGAATAGGAATGCAGCTTGGCCGTTTGGCGTAGCAACAGAAGGTAGGTTGGTACCTGTGTTGATAGCAACAGCAAGCAGATCAAATTGGTCGCGAGTGATGACGCCTTCAACCAGAGCTGTTTTAACTTCGTTGATGTAAACCGTACCGACGAATACGTTGTCAGAAACCATCGACAAGATACCGTTGGCTACGTAGAAGAGTGCGAGCTGTGCGCCTTTATCTTCAACGTGAAGTACAGCATCGATTACTGGCTTAAATAGAGCCTGGTCGATGATTACAGCAACAACAGCAAAAAAGACGGCAAGAAGTGCGGTAAATGGCAGTGCTTCTTCAAAAGCTTTACCCATCGAGTGCTCTTCAATTACACCTGTAAACGCTGTAGCTAAGATGATCACTGAAAGGCCAATCAAACCGACTTCAGCGACGTGAAGCGCAAGGCCAACAATAAGCCAAACTGCGATTGCACTCTGAACCCATAGTTTAGCTACATCTTGTTTTGTACGGTTTGCGCGTTCTTTGTTGTCAAATTCAACTAAGATTTGGCGAACGTTATTTGGCAGCTCTGCACCGTAGCCAAACACTTTGAATTTCTCGACAAGTGCACAAGTTAAAATACCACAGAAGAAAACAGGCAGTGTAACTGGCAGCATGCGGATAATAAATTCACCGAACTCCCAACCCGCTTGCTTAGCAATTACTAAGTTTTGTGGTTCACCTACCATGGTCATTACACCACCCAGAGCAGTACCAACACCGGCGTGCATAAGTAGTGAACGTAGGAATGCGCGGTAGTTTTCAAGGTCATCACGAGTTAGCTCAGAGATCTCTTCATCATGAGTATGATCGTGCGCAGACGTTGTGCCCTTGCCTGATGCAACCTTGTGGTAGATAGAGTAGAAGCCCACTGCAACGCTAATGACTACGGCGATTACTGTCAGCGCATCTAGGAAGGCAGACAAGAATGCTGCGGCGACACAGAAAGCGACAGAGAGTAGAATTTTGGATTGGATACCGAGCAGGATCTTCGTAAAAATGAACAGAAGTAGTTCTTTCATGAAGTAGATGCCAGCAACCATGAATACTAGTAAGAGTAATACTGGTAGGTTTGCTTGTAGCTCATGATAAACCATTTCTGGTTTAGTCATGCCAATGGCGACGGCTTGAATTGCCAATAAGCCACCGGGTTGGAGAGGGTAGCACTTTAGAGCCATAGCTAGAGTGAAAATAAACTCAACCACTAATAGCCAGCCCGCAACAAATGGGTCAACTAGGAAAAAAACAAACGGGTTGATGATTAAAAAGGAAATGATGGCAAGTTTATACCAATCAGGAGCTTTACCAAGGAAGTTTTTGATAAAAGCGTTTCCGAGAGACATCGGCATGTTAATACTCTTTTATGTTGATTATGAATAGACAAGCAATACAACATTTTGAGAATCGAGCTGTAGGTTTAGTTAAAACCTATAACTAACAGTGACTTAGAAAAACTACATTCCATGTAATGTTCTGTGGTCTTGCCAAGTCACTCCCTTAGAAACTCAAGCACTGCTTATTTTTGAGCGCAACTCTACTCTTAGATAACATTTAGTCAACAGGAAAACCCCTGTAGCACTAAAAATACCTCTTTTTTGTTGAGAAACGCGATCAAAGTAGCGCAAGCATACCACTTAAAATGTGATAAAAACCGACTAGAATCAATATTTCAGCGAAATGATTAAAATTTACAGAATAACGACGGCTTATATATGATTATTACAACTTAATATTGCAAATTAATAGATTTAAAAATATGACCAATCTCATTGATTTTAAAAAGAATTTGTTGTGTTAATGGTTTGTTTAAATGATGATTTGTAGTCGCTTGCTATCCAAACCTTGAGTGCAAACGTGTGCTGAACTTTAGAGTTTTAACTCTACTTGGGTTTTGAGTGCGTAAAATTTTTTGGGGGTATTTCCGCAGGGTGTTAACTAGTGGTATGATGAGTAAATTAGAACAAAATAATTAAATTGGATTGAAGTGTAGATGGTCATTAAGGCAAAGAGCCCGGCAGGATTTGCAGAAAAGTATATCATTGAAAGTATTTGGAATGGCCGTTTCGCTCCAGGTTCTATCTTGCCCGCAGAGCGTGAGCTTTCTGAGCTGATTGGTGTTACACGTACTACGCTTCGTGAAGTACTTCAGCGTCTTGCTCGTGATGGTTGGTTGACAATCCAACACGGTAAGCCAACTAAAGTTAATCAGTTTATGGAAACCTCAGGTCTTCATATCCTTGATACATTAATGACGTTGGACGTTGATAACGCAAGCAAAATGGTAGAAGACCTGCTTGCTGCTCGTACTAACATCAGCCCTATCTTTATGCGTTATGCATTCAAAGCAAATAAAGAGGCTTCAGAGCGTACGATTACTAACGTGATTGAATCTTGTGAATCTTTACTTGCGGCACCTACTTGGGATGAATTCTTAGAATCGTCGCCATATGCTGACAAGATCAAACAATCGGTGAAAGAAGACGTAGAAAAAGATGAAGCGAAGCGTCAAACGATCTTAATTGCTAAAACTTTTAACTTCTACGATTACATGCTTTTCCAACGTTTAGCATTCCATTCAGGTAACCAAATTTATGGCCTGATCTTCAATGGTGTTCGTAAGTTGTACGACCGTGTTGGCAGCTACTACTTCTCTAACCCAGAAGCTCGTCGTTTAGCCATGGAGTTCTACAAAAACTTGTTTGTTATTTGTGAAAGCGGTGAGCGTGAGAATTTACCACTTGTGATTCGTAACTACGGTATCGCAAGCGCACAGATTTGGAACGAGATGAAGACAACGTTACCGACAAACTTTACTGAAGACGACAGCTAAGTCTTTTTATAAAAGTATTGTTCGGTTGTTTTACTTATTGAGTAAACGACGTAAAGAAACGAAAAAGCGGCGAGATAATCAAATTATCTCGCCGCTTTTTATTTATTGATAGTTGGTGAAAACGTATCAATAGGCAGTAACTTACCCTGCAAACTCTTCTGAGTCTGGACGGTTAGTAAATTGCACGCCATTTAGAAAATCGCAAAGTAGTTGGTCTTCACATACTTTGTAGTTCTTGTTCTCAGGCTTACGGAAGTAGGCACCAATCTCGTACTTACTTAGGCTGATGCCTACCACTTCTAATATATCTAATACATCTTCTGCTTTCATGTTCAATGCAATACGCAGCTTCATGAAAATCATGTTGTTAGTCAGAGCAACTTCAGGTTTAGGTTGAACACCTTCTTTTTTGCCACGCTTAAGATTGATAAAACCATTTAGGAATACCGCTAACTCTTTATCTTTCATCTTAGAGCATGACTTGTCGTTGTCGTCTTTTAGCCAATTAATCACTTGGTCATGAGCAACGGTCACATCAGCTTGCTCGATAGCTTTAATGATCTGTGCATTTTTAAGGTTTAGCGCGTGTTGAATACGACGCAAGATTTCGTTGTTAGTCACTGGGGATTCCTAAAAAGGGTTTGAAGAGTAAAGAGGTGTTGGTTAGCCTGTTATTGTCGGCACACCAATTTCTACTCTACATAGCATAGTTGACGGCGACTCTAACAGAGAACGCTTATTTTCGGTAGATATAAAAAATCCCCAATGCTTATCAACTCATTCAAGTTAAAAGTGCATTAGGGATTTCGCTATGAGTGCTTGTTATCTGACTGAAGCCAGAGCTACATTACACGCATGCCAGGTTGAGCACCTTCGTGTGGTTCAAGGATCCACAAGTCACTGCCACCAGGACCAGCAGCTAAGATCATGCCTTCAGACATACCAAACTTCATCTTACGAGGTTTAAGGTTTGCGACCATGACAGTTAGTTTGCCTTCTAACTCTTCAGGTTTGTACGCTGACTTGATACCAGAGAATACTTGGCGAGTTTCACCACCGATGTCCAGTTGGAACTTCAGTAGCTTGTTCGCTTTTGGTACTTCTTCACATGAGATAATACGAGCAATACGCATATCGACTGCTGCAAAGGCATCGAATTCAATCTCGTCTGCGATTGGCTCTTTGTCTAGCTCAGTTTGGCTTGCTTGCTCTTTTTCAGCTTCTGCTTTTTCTTTTGCTGCTGCTTCAGCGGCTGCATCTTCTTTAGAAGACTCGATCATTGCTTCTACTTTCTTCGGATCAATACGGCTAAACAACGCCTTGAACTTAGTGATTTCGTGATCAGTTAGCGGAGTAGCAATCGCTTCCCACGTAAGCTCTTCGTTTAGGAAAGCCTCAGTGCGAGCCGCAAGCTCTGGCATAACGGGTTTAAGGTAAGCCATTAGCACGCGGAATAGGTTAATACCGACAGAAGAAACTTCTTGAAGCTCTTTCTCTTTGCCTTCTTCTTTCGCAAGAACCCAAGGTGCTTTTTCGTCAATGTACTGGTTAGCTTTATCAGCTAGTGCAGTAATTTCACGGATAGCGCGGCTGAACTCACGAGTTTCGTATAGCTGACCGATACGCTCTGCAGCAGCAACGAATTCGTTGTATAGCTCAGGTTCTGCAAATTCAGCAGAAAGCTTGCCTTCGAAACGCTTAGTGATGAAGCCTGCGTTACGAGAAGCCAAGTTAACAATCTTGTTTACTACATCAGCGTTTACACGTTGAGTGAAGTCTTCAAGGTTAAGGTCAAGGTCATCTATACGGCTGTTTAGTTTCGCAGCGTAGTAGTAGCGAAGACACTCAGGGTCTAGGTGGTTTAAGTACGTACTTGCTTTGATGAATGTGCCTTTCGACTTAGACATCTTCGCACCGTTCACCGTTACGTAGCCGTGTACGAATACGTTGTTTGGCTTACGGAAACCAGCGCCTTCTAGCATTGCAGGCCAGAATAGGCTGTGGAAGTAAACGATGTCTTTACCGATGAAGTGGTAAAGCTCAGTTGTGCTGTCTTTCTTCCAGTATTCGTCAAAGTTTAGATCGTCACGCTTGTCACATAGGTTCTTGAAAGAAGCCATGTAGCCAACAGGAGCGTCTAGCCAAACGTAGAAAAATTTGTTTTTCTCGCCTGGGATTTCGAAACCGAAGTAAGGTGCATCACGTGAGATATCCCATTGTTGCAGGCCAGACTCGAACCATTCCTGCATTTTGTTTGCAGTTTCATTCTGTAGAGAGCCAGAACGAGTCCACTCTTTTAGCATGCTTTCGAACTGAGGCAGGTCGAAGAAGAAGTGCTCAGAATCTTTCATTACTGGAGTTGCGCCAGAAACCGCGGATTTAGGGCTAATTAGCTCAGTTGGGCTGTATGTCTCACCACAGTTATCACAGTTATCACCATACTGGTCTTCTGACTTACACTTAGGGCAAGTACCTTTTACGAAGCGGTCTGGTAGGAACATCTCTTTCTCAGGATCGAAAAGCTGAGAAATAGTGCGGCTAGAAATGAAGCCGTTCTTTTTAAGTTCGAGATAGATGTGAGAAGCCAGTTCACGGTTCTCTTCGCTATGTGTGCTGTGGTAGTTATCAAAGCTGATATCAAAGCCAGCGAAGTCTTTTTGGTGCTCTTCACTAACAGCAGCGATCATCTCTTCTGGCGTGATACCCATCTGTTGAGCTTTAAGCATAATTGGCGTGCCGTGAGCATCGTCAGCACAGATGAAGTTTACAGTGTTGCCACGTAGACGCTGGTATCGAACCCAGATATCAGCTTGGATATGCTCAAGCATATGACCAAGGTGAATAGAGCCGTTCGCGTACGGAAGCGCACAAGTTACCAAAAGTTGTCTTGGATCAGTTGCCATACTTAATAATTCGCTTTTTTGATAGGTATAAATTTTGAGAGGTAATACTACTTTATAACGTGTGATACGCCAAGTTATCAGACAAAGGATTCCCCTAGTTTTTTAGGGGTTCAGTCTTCATCTCGTGGGTGATAGCATAAATAAAAAAGGAGCCCCAATGCGTAACTTTACTTCTAAGCAAGATTTCTGTTCATGGTTGAATGAGTTCGAGTCACCAATCCTCATCCCAGAGTGGGCGCTACACCAAAATATTGTATCGGTTGATCCGCGTGGATCATTCGTTATTACCTTGCCTTTTGCTGCGAATCAGCTCGCGATTGAACTGGAACAGTGGATCCACTCCCAGATTGAACAGCAACTTGTTAGTGCTTTTCAGTTTGAAGTAAAAGTGAAGCCGTCTGCGCTAGAAACAACAGTCGCGACACCTTTGAAGGGTGTTAAGAACATTATCGCCGTGACGTCGGCAAAGGGTGGGGTGGGTAAATCGACTACTTCTGTAAACCTTGCGCTTGCGTTATCTAAGTCAGGTTCAAAAGTGGGCTTGTTGGATGCGGATATCTACGGTCCATCTGTGCCTATGATGCTTGGTCAGCTAGACGCAAAACCAGAAGTACAGAATAACAAATGGATGATGCCAATCGAAGCGCACGGCATTTTTACGCATTCTATCGGTTACCTTGTATCAAAAGATGATGCAGCTATCTGGCGTGGTCCAATGGCGGCTAAGGCGTTAGGTCAGCTTGTTAACGAAACCGTATGGCCAGAGTTGGATTACCTTGTTATCGACATGCCACCGGGCACGGGTGATATTCAGTTAACGTTGTCGCAACAGATCCCAGTGACGGGCGCAGTAGTCGTGACGACTCCTCAAGACTTGGCTTTAGCCGATGCACGTAAAGGTGTGGCGATGTTCGATAAAGTGAGCGTGCCAGTGGCAGGCTTAGTGGAAAACATGAGCTACCATATCTGTAGCCACTGTGGTGAGAAAGAGCATATCTTCGGTGCTGGTGGCGCGGAAGCTATGTCGGAAGAATTCTACCTTGATATTTTGGCGCAAATCCCGCTGCACATTGATGTACGTGAAGATATTGATGCAGGTTGCCCAACCGTTATACGTCGTCCAGATAGTGAACACACGCGTCATTATTTAGAGCTTGCTGAGAACGTGGCTGCGAAGATGTTCTGGACGGGTAAGGCGAGACCAGAAGCGATTAATTTTTCTTTGGTTGAATAGCAATGGCTGATCAAAAAGCCGTGTAAATCATGTTTGGGTGAGATAAACAACGGTTGGATTAAGTGGATAGCCATAGGGCTTGTGCACATAGTTGTATTTAAGTTATTTGAAAGCAAACGATTGCTTTAAGTAAATGTATTGAGATCATCAATTTGACTGCAATTAGCTAACATCGCGACTAGAATCTATATGCTTTAGCCCCTATAATCAGGCGGTTTATCTCTTCCCACCACCAAACCATATCGGGTGCAAATTAATGTCTGATAATAATCAATGTGTCATCGTAGGTATCGCTGGCGCTTCAGCTTCAGGAAAAAGCCTGATCGCGAGTACGATTTATAATGAGCTGCGCGAAAAAGTAGGCGACCATCAAATTGGTGTTATCACGGAAGATTGCTATTACAGCGACCAAAGTCACTTGAGTATGGAAGAGCGAGTTAAAACTAACTACGACCACCCAAATGCACTAGATCATGACCTTTTATGCGAACACCTACAGCAGCTAATGAGTGGCAATGCCGTGGAAGTTCCTGAATACAGCTACACAGAGCACACACGCACTTCTGAAACGACTACACTTACTCCTAAGAAAGTGATCATTTTAGAAGGTATTCTGCTTCTGACAGACCCGCGTCTTCGTAAACTAATGCACGCAAGCGTATTTATGGATACACCGTTGGACATCTGTTTACTACGTCGCGTTAAGCGTGATGTAGAAGAGCGTGGTCGAACAATGGATACGGTACTTAAACAATACCAAGAAACAGTACGCCCAATGTTCATGCAGTTTATCGAGCCTTCAAAACAACATGCAGACATCATCGTTCCTCGTGGTGGTAAAAACCGTATTGCGATTGATGTGCTAAAAGCGCATATTGCGAAGTTGTTGAAGTCTTAATCGAATAAAATTTTGCCTAAGTGACTCACTTAGCTTTATTTTTTACCGAATCAGTGGCACTTTTATAGTGCCACTTTCTTTTGGAATCTAAGCAAGGAATATGCGGATGAAGAAACTACTCATTTTCATAGCTGTACCAGTGTTTGTTGTCGTTGCAGCAATTCTGGTACTAGTGCTGTTAGTGAATCCCAACCAATTTAAGCCATTAATTGTCGAACAAGCCCAAAAATACACAGGCCTAGAGCTCGTGATCGAGGGTGATATCAGTTGGCAATTCTTCCCATCTATTGGCTTCGAACTTGGTCAAACTGAATTACGTAACCCTGAAGGGTTCACTCAACCAAACCTGTTTAAGGTTGATACGGTTGGCGTTGATGTTTCGGTTACTCCGCTATTTAGCAATCAACTAGAGATCGGCAATATCACTCTAGATGGTGCAGAATTTTATTTAGAAACGCTTAAAGATGGTCGCAAGAACATCGATGCGCTCACACAAGCGTCTGCTCCTAAGGAGTCTGAACCTGCAGCGGATACAAGTTCTGAAGCAACACCGGCGCCTCAAGAGCAAACTTCTACAGACACATCTGGTTGGACGATCAATCTTGCAGGTGTAACAGTCTCAAACGCATTGTTTGAGATGGACGACAAGCAAGCAGGTTCATTCACTAAGCTATACGATGTGTCTTTGAGTCTTTCTGAGTTTGCCGTTGATACATGGACGGCCGCGACGTTTGCGGCTTCTGGTGAAAACAACCAACAGAAGTTCTCTGCAAATGGCAGTGCTGAATTCAAATTAGCGGAAGGCTTTGCAAGCTACGCATTACGAAATATTGACCTTAATGCGAAGTTCAATGATCCAGCAACGTCGATCGAGTCAGCGAAGATTGGCTTAAATACGTTTGAGTTCGATAAGGTTAACCAACTGACTTATGCGGTGATTGGTAATGCTGCTGGTCTTGACCTTGATCTTAAAGGTGGCGGTGACTTAACTGTCGATAGCGCGATCTCAAAAATAACATTGAACAAGTTAACATTAGACTCAACATTCAAAGGTGAAACGCTTCCTCAATCACCAATGAAAGTGGATATGCTGTCTGACTTAAGCTTTGATCTAACGAAGAGTCACTTGAGCTTTGTGCTAGAGAAGCTGCAAGCTAACGCTATCGCACTAGACGGTAAAGCGGAAATCACTTTATCTGAAATACCAAAGGTTCGTTTTTCTCTTCATAGCCCGAACATCGATTTAGATGAGTTCTTAGGCCTAGGTAATACAGAAGAAACAGCGAGCGCTGCGCCTTCTGATTCTGCTGGTGGCTCAACTTCAAATACTACAGCTTCTTCGACGTCAAGTTCAGATAACTCGGCTCCTGCGAAAGAAGTAGAACCTGATCTGTCAGCTCTGAAAACGCTCGATGTGAAAGGTAATATCACAATCGATAAGTTCAAGGCGAACAACGCAAAAATGCAGAACGTGAAAACTGCGTTCTCAGTTAACCGTGGTATCGCAGATCTGACATCGTTTACCTCGAATCTTTACCAAGGCTCTATCTCGGCAACAGCACGATTAGATGCACGCAAGACGCCTGCGACTTACACGGCTAAGAAAAAGATTAAAGGCGTAAAAGTACAACCGTTACTGGTTGACGTAGCGAACAACGATACGCTGGAAGGTACCGGTAATATCGATGTTAACGTTAAAGGTAAGAGCTTGACGCCAACAGGAATCAAGAAGAACTTGGTAGGTACTATTGCGATTAACTTTGAAGATGGTGCGGTTAATGGCATCAACATCGCGCAACTGATTAGAGAAAACTACGCTAAGATCAAAGGCGAAAAAGTCGAAAGCAAAGATGAGTCTCAAAAGACAGATTTTAGTGCAATGAAAGCAACACTCAAGGTTGATAAAGGTTGGGTTTCAACGAACGACCTATCGGCACAGTCGCCTCTTTTACGCGTGACAGGTCAAGGTAAAGCAAACTTCATCAATGAAACGGTCGACTTCCTGGTTCGCACGTCAATTGTTGGTTCGCTTGAAGGCCAGGGTGGTAAGAGCATTGATGATCTCAAAGATGTGACGATTCCAATTAAGGTAACCGGCCAGTGGGCTGACCCGAAATTTGGGCTTGTTTTTGATGATGTGTTGAAACAGAAAGCTGAAAAAGAGATTGATCGCGGTATTAAGAAACTTGAAGAAAAATACGGTGACAAGATCAAAGATGAGAAAACTAGAGATGCAGTCAATGGTTTACTCAAAGGCTTGTTTAACTAATCGCTATTTTAAATAAATAGCATATAAAAAGCGCCATTCCTTATTACGAGGAATGGCGCTTTTGTTTGGGCGCTGATTATTATCCGGGTTTAGTAAGCAAAAAGGTTCCCTATGAGACTCGTTCCTGGTCCTAGGGAATGACGATAGGTAGTCTTGCTTTATTCAAGGACGTGACAGTCTAGTGGTCGTCACCCCCGAGAGGGAAGAATGACCGAGTCGGAGATTTCTAGTTGAAAGGCTGTTACCAATCCACACCTTGCAGAGCTTTTACACCAGACTCAAAAGCGTGTTTAACGTTACGAACTTCAGACACGGTATCGGCCATGTCCGTTAAAGTACGATGCGCTCCACGGCCTGTGATGATCACTGATTGCATTTTAGGACGGTTATTCAGGGCTTCTACCACTTCATCCAATTCAATGTAGCCATAGCTCACCATGTACGTCAGCTCATCAAACAGAATCACATCAATCGACTCATCAGTTAGCATGCGTTGGCACTCTTTCCATACGCGCTGTGCGGCTTCAATATCTTTCGTCTTATTTTGAGTTTCCCAAGTAAAGCCTGTACCCATCACTTGGAACTCTACATCGAGTTTTTGAAGAACGTTCTTTTCACCGTTATCCCAAGTTCCCTTTACAAACTGAGCAACGGCACATTTCTTACCGTGACCGACTGCACGTGTAATCGTACCGAAGCCTGATGTCGATTTCCCTTTACCGTTGCCAGTAATAACCAATAACAGTCCTTTCACTTCTTGCGCTGCTGCAACACGTGCATCGACTTGCTCTTTTACTTTCTGTTGTCTTGCTTTATGGCGTTGTTCTTTGTTGTCTTCGGTCGACATAACAAATCCTTTTAAGTTGTGATTACGCCTATCATAGCCTAACTTAACGATAGCAAAAACCATCGGAAGAACAGGTGATTACGGATGGAAAAGATACTCGTGGTTTGTATGGGGAATATTTGTCGTTCGCCAACAGGTGAAGCGGTGCTGAGAAAGAAAGCTCAGCAGATGGATATTAATGTAACGGTCGACTCCGCTGGGACGATTGGCTTTCATCAAGGTAATGCGCCAGACTCACGTTCAAAATCAGCAGGAGAGAAGCGAGGCTACAGCTTTAAAGGGATTACTTCTCGTAAAGTGGTAGATAATGACTTCGAAGAGTTTGACCTGATACTTGCGGTAGACAAGGCGAATTTAGATGACTTAGTGAGCCAGTGTCCAGTTCACCTCCAATACAAGCTCGCGTTATTTTTGAGTTTTGGAGAGTCACAATATCAAGAAATTCCCGATCCTTATTATGGTGAGGGGAATGGCTTTGAATTAGTGTTGGATTTAATCGAAGAGTCGAGCGAAGCGATACTGCGTTCAATATAGTGTAGAGGCTGTGTTCTTGGTGGGCGATAAAGTATCAAGGTTCATCGATATAAAAAAGGCCGACATTGAATGTCGGCCTTTCTAAATCTAGCTTTAAGCTATGACTAAGCTTACTTAGACATTACTTTGTAGATTGGGTCTTCTGCAACGTTCGCTTCAACTAAGCTACCGGCTTTGTGCAGCATAGCAACACAGTCTTGGCTTAGGTGGCGAAGGTGAAGTGTTTTACCTAGTGCCGCGTAACGGTCAGCAATCGTGTCGATCGCTTCAATAGCAGAGTGGTCAGTAACGCGTGAGTTTGCGAAATCAACGATAACATCTTGTGGATCGTTGTATGAGTCAAACAACTCAAGGAAGTTAGCGGTTGAACCAAAGAAGATTGGACCGTTAACTTTGTACTCTTTAGAGCCTTCAGCGTTAACCGATGTGTCTGCGTAGATGTGCTTAGCATGTTGCCATGCAAACATTAGTGCAGAAGCAACAACACCCACACCAACTGCTACCGCAAGGTCTGTTAGTACTGTAACTACAGTTACAAGGACGATAACGAAGAAGTCTTGCTTAGGAACGCGACGTGCCAACTTGAAGGTTGCCCATTCAAACGTACCGATAACAACCATGAACATAACGCCCACAAGTGCTGCTAGAGGAATCATTTCAATCAGTGCAGAGCCGAACAGGATGAACATCAGTAGTGCAACTGCCGCTACGATACCTGAAAGACGACCACGACCACCTGAGTTTACGTTGATCATCGATTGACCGATCATCGCACAACCACCCATCGCGCCAAATACTGAACACGTCACGTTCGCCATACCTTGACCAACACATTCGCGGTTAGATTGGCCACGAGTGTTTGTCATTTCGTCTAGTACGGTTAGCGTTAGTAGTGATTCGATTAGACCAATCGCTGCAAGAATCACTGCGTAAGGCAGGATGATGTATAGCGTTTCTAGGCTAAACGGTACTGCTGGAATAGAGAATGTTGGTAGAGAGCCCGCTAGTGTTGCTGCTTCGTCACCAGACATAGTACGTAGGAAATCAACAACAGTGCGAGTTTCAAGATCAAGGCCTACAACCAAAGCTGTTACTGTAACAATAGCTACCAATGAAGAAGGTACTGCTGTAGTGAGCTTAGGTAGGAAGTGGATGATACCCATAGTGAGTGCGACTAGACCTAGCATTAGTGTCATTTGACCGCTTGGTAACCAAGTTAGCGCACCTGTTACGTCTGGTGCTTTAAATTGTCCAAGCTGCGCTAAGAAGATAACGATCGCTAAACCGTTCACGAAACCAATCATTACTGGGTGCGGAACGATACGGATGAATTTACCTAGCTTAAATACACCCGCTGCAATTTGCAGAAGGCCGGCTAGCATAACTGCCGCAAATAGGTATTGAACGCCATGGGTTGCTACTAGGCTAACCATTACAACAGCCATTGCGCCAGTTGCACCAGAAATCATACCTGGACGACCGCCGAAGACAGAAGTGATTAAACCTACGATGAATGCTGCGTAAAGACCAACCATTGGGTCAACGCCTGCAACAAAGGCGAATGCTACGGCTTCAGGTACTAGAGCTAAGGCTACGGTAAGACCTGAAAGCACATCATTTTTTACAGAGTGCTTTGAAAATTGTGGGAATTCGAACATGTTTGCTCAGCTATGCTTAAAATGGGTTTACCGACACGAGTGTATTGCGTAGCCAAACAGTGATGAAAAAGAGCGGCAATAGCTAAGTGTCGAAAATATAAGTGCGCGAATGCTACCCAAAAATGTGATTAAGTTCAAGGTTGAACCCTATTTTGAGTAATATATCTATTATAACTAATCGGAACTGTGGATATAAAAAAAGGGCGACTTATGAATAAGTCGCCCTTAGATAGTTCTCTGCAGATTACTCTGCGAAGCTCATTAGTATTGAGGTTTAGTCATGCCTGCGCCGGCTTTATTTGACGCTGCTTGGCTACCTGCACCTTTCGATACAAAACGCTCAGTACGGAATGGAGCCGCAACAACTTGAATCTCTTTGATCTCTTGAGGACCAGGAGCTTTAGTCATTGGTGAACCTGCTTGTTTTTTAGCAACAGCTGCCTTTGGTGCCGCTTTAGGAGCTTCTGCTTTTACCACAGGAGCTTCTTCTACTTTTACACTTTCAGCTTTAGGTGCTTCAGCTTCAACAACTGGTGTTGCTTCTACTTGCACAGCTTCTGCTACAACAGGCGATTCAACTTTCGCAGTTTCAGCAATCACTGGAGTTTCAACTTTCTCAGTTTCAACTACCGCAGGAGCTTCAGTTACCTGAGTTTCAACGACAGTTTCAGCTTCTTCACGGCGGATAATGACTTTACCCATCGCAAGTTCAGGACATGCAAAGCCGCCAGCCATAGCAGTGTTACTTTGCGGTGCCGTCTCTTGAGCTACGTTTTGCTCTTGTACAGCAACTTGAGTTTCAACTGCTACTTCAACTTCAGCCACTTCAGGTTTTGTCTGATTATGGTGAGGTTTTGGAATGAAGCGAGGCATCACTTTACCCATAGCCATCTCTGGAGAAGCTACACCACCTTTACGTAGGCGGAATGGGTTAGGGCGACGATCACGACCGCGACGACGACGTTGGCCACTTGCACGTAGGTGACGTGGTGAACGGCGGTTACGACGTTGCTTCGGCTCTTCCTGTTCAGTTTGCTCTGAGTCTACTTGAGTTACTTCAACTTGCTCAGCAACCTTCTGTTCTTGAGCTACAGCTTGTTCGTGATTTGCTGCTTGTGCCTTTTGCTCTTTTGAAGCGTTATCGGCATTGTTGTCAGCTTCTGCTTGAGCTAGTTGGTCTTTAACACGAACTTGCTTATTCAGTTTACGACGCTGGCGACGCTCTTTAATCTTCACAGCTTTTGCTTCAGGCTTCGCCTTCGGCGCTTCAGGTTTATCAGCTTGCGCTTCTGCTGCTAGCTGTAGACCTTCTTCTGCTAATTTAGATGGAGCTTGTTCTTCACGTAGCTTCTGCTCATCACGTGGCTTATTGCGACGGTCTTGCTTAGGCTTACGAGGCTGGCGATTTTGCTGCGGAGCAGTTTCTTTCTGCTCTTCAGGTTTCTCATCACGAACTGGTTTACGACGGCGTTTGTTGTCACGGTTTTCGTTACGATTGTCACCACGCTCGCTGCGCTCATTACGTTCACCGCGCTCGCCACGTTGGTTGCGACGACGGTTATCGTTACGATCACGGCGTTGACGGTTGCCGTTGTTGCGATTGTTCTTAGGTTTCTCTTCTTGCTTC
Organism: Vibrio atlanticus; assembly: GCF_024347315.1. Taxonomy (NCBI): domain Bacteria; kingdom Pseudomonadati; phylum Pseudomonadota; class Gammaproteobacteria; order Vibrionales; family Vibrionaceae; genus Vibrio; species Vibrio atlanticus. Next base: position 1,165,520 of record NZ_AP025460.1, read on the forward strand.
TCTTCTTCTTTTTTCTCTTCTTGAGTTGAAGAGCCAAATAAGAAGCTACCGATAGCTTTGAAGAAACGACCAACTAAACCTGGTTCTTGAGTCGCTGCTGATTCAGCTTTTTTCTCTTCTACAGCTTTAGGAGCTGGAGCAGGAGTCGGTGCTGATTGAGCAGGAGCTGCGAAGCCTTTAAGAGCTGGCTCTTCGATCTTCTTAGGACGAATAGTCTGTTCTGCAGGCTCTTTGCTTTCTGCTTCTTTTAGAGCTTCTAGCTTGGTAGGCAGCAAGTAAGACAGTAGGTCGAACTCTTCACCTTCACGAACACGGATAACCTCAAAGTGCGGTGTTTCCATGTCAGAGTTAGGAACTACAGTGATCTTAACTTCTTGGTTCTTCTCGATGTGGTTTACTGAGCGACGTTTTTCGTTCAATAGGTAAGAAGCGATAGGAACAGGGACTACAGCAAGAACTTGCGCAGTGTTGTCTTTTAGAGCTTCTTCTTCGATCAGACGTAGAACAGATAGTGCTAGAGATTCGTTATCACGAACAACACCAGTACCTGTACAACGAGGACAAATGTGGTGGCTTGCTTCTGCTAGTGATGGACTCAAACGTTGACGAGACATCTCTAGAAGACCAAAGCGAGAAATACGACCAATCTGAACACGTGCGCGATCTAAACGAACGGCATCACGTAGACGGCTTTCTACTTCGCGTTGGTGGCGAACCGGAGTCATATCGATAAAGTCGATAACAACAAGACCACCTAGGTCACGTAGACGTAATTGACGTGCAATTTCATCGGCTGCTTCTAGGTTAGTGTTAAGTGCTGTTTCTTCGATATCGCCGCCCTTTGTTGCACGAGCAGAGTTGATATCGATAGAAGTCAGAGCTTCTGTTGGGTCGATTACGATAGAACCACCAGATGGAAGACGAACTTCACGTTGGAAAGCAGATTCGATCTGGCTTTCAATCTGGTAATGGCTGAATAGTGGTACTTCACCATCGTATTTCTTAACGCGATTCATGAAATCTGGGCGTATTAATTGAATGTGCGCTTGTGCACGTTCAAAAATAGTATTGCTGTCGATTAGAATCTCGCCAATATCACGACGTAGATAGTCACGAATCGCACGAACGATAACGTTACTTTCTTGGTGAATAAGGAAAGGAGCTGCATTTGAATCAGAAGCTTGCTTGATAGCGCCCCAGTGATTCAATAGAACGTTCAAGTCCCACTCTAGCTCTTCTGCACTTTTGCCTACACCCGCTGTACGCACAATTAAGCCCATACCTTGAGGAAGCTCAAGAGTGCTTAATGCTGCTTTCAGTTGAGTGCGTTCATCACCTTCGATACGACGAGAAATACCGCCAGCGCGAGGGTTATTTGGCATAAGAACTAAGTAACTACCCGCCAAAGAGATGAAAGTTGTCAGTGCAGCGCCTTTGCTACCACGTTCTTCTTTCTCAACTTGTACGATTACTTCTTGTCCTTCTCTTAGCACTTCTTTAATGCTAGGACGGCCTTGGTATGTATAACCTTCAGGGAAGTATTCGCGGGCAATTTCTTTAAGAGGGAGGAAACCGTGACGTTCTGCGCCGTAATCAACAAATGCCGCTTCTAGGCTTGGTTCAATACGGGTAATACGTCCTTTGTAGATATTCGCTTTCTTTGATTCGTGACCTGGACTTTCGATATCTAGATCGAACAGTCGCTGGCCATCAACCAAAGCGACACGCAACTCTTCTTTTTGAGTTGCGTTAATTAACATTCTTTTCATTTAGAAATTCTCATTGTCTTTTCTTATTTTCATCATTGGTCTTATCGCTTTAGTTCGTTTCTCATGGTGCCAGATCCCATGGCTTTATCGGTGCAGCCTCCCGGCTGGAGAGGGATGCTCTGGGGCACGTCAGTCATCATAGGGAGTTAGCCTATGATCCGCGATGTGGCGGTGAATACTCAACATGAGTGTACGTGAGTAGAGCGATAAGGAACTCAGTTGACCGTGTCTTACGCCGATTGCAGCACTGTCTAATCTGAGTCATCTACTCATTTACTTGCTTATGAATGGTTAGCTGTTTAAATATTAGTCAATCCATTGATAGCAGCTGTGAACTATAGCAGTGGTCGGTAAACACAGCAATCTGCTTTGTCGTAATGCGGTAAAAAAAACAGTTTTTGTTTGGGTTTTGATAGCTCTAACTCACTGTCTATAAATAATTTATCAATTGATATTTTAATTTGCAGGAAGCTTGGTGCTTTTTTGTTCGGAGAATCAAAGAAATATAGAACTTCAATGACCTTTTAGGGATAGAGTCGCAGGGATTTTAGATAAATAAGTTCAGAATAGGGTTAAGAAAATCTCAATTATCAAAAGTGACAGTGATACAATAACCCAATGAGCGAAATTAGAACCCAAGTCCAATTTGTCGACATTGACGAAGATATGGCTGGTCAGCGTATTGATAACTTCTTACGCAACCAATTAAAAAACATCCCGAAAAGCATGATTTACCGAATCGTGCGTAAAGGCGAAGTCCGCGTTAACAAGAAACGTATCAAGGCTGAGTACAAACTAAAAGCTGGCGACTTAGTACGTATCCCTCCCGTTACTATTGAAGAGAAAACGGAAGAGAACGTACCGAGTACGAAACTCAATAAGGTTTCGGAATTGGAACAGTGCATCATCTATGAAGATGATCACATGCTGATTCTCAATAAACCATCAGGTACTGCGGTTCATGGTGGCAGCGGCTTGAAGTTTGGCGCGATTGAAGCATTGCGTGCTCTTCGCCCTGATGCTCGTTTTCTTGAGTTAGTGCACCGTATTGATAGAGATACGTCTGGCATTTTGCTTGTTGCTAAGAAGCGCTCGGCGCTAAGACACCTTCAAGCACAGTTCCGTGAAAAAACGGTTCAAAAATACTATTTCGCTTTAGTGATGGGCGAATGGAAGAACAGCTGTAAAGTCGTCAACGCACCTTTGTTAAAAAATGAAGTGAATAGCATTGTTCGAGTGAACCCGAATGGTAAAGCTTCTGAAACCCGCTTTAAGGTTTTAGAGAAATTCCAAGAGGCGACGTTGATTCAAGCTAGCCCAATTACAGGCCGTACACACCAAATCCGTGTGCACGCTCAGTATACTGGTCATCCAATAGCTTGGGATGATCGTTACGGTGATCGTCGTTTCGATGCTTATACGGGTAAAGTAGGACTGAATCGTCTGTTCTTACATGCAGCCAACATCAAGTTTATCCACCCGGGTAGCGAAGAGAAGATGGATATCTCTGCGCCAATGGAAAGAAGGCTAGAGAAAGCCTTAACTGGTTTACGTAAGCTTTAAGAAGATACGAGATTTTTCGTGAATTGAGTATCAGATGCATCAAATGGAAAAGGTTGACGAATATCGTCAACCTTTTTTTGTTTTCATATGTTGCAGAAGCTCCCCAACTCGCTCGTTCCTCGCTCTTGAGGATGATGACTTTTTAAGGTCACGTTCTATATCATTAGCGGATTAGATAAAATTACGCGTTCCGTCATTCCCTAGACTGACGAAGGAAGGAGTAGGGAATCTCCAACAGAGTGGTAAGTATTGCTTACAACACGTTCATTCCTTGTGCCTCAAGCATATCGACTAAATCGATCAGAGGTAAGCCGATCAGCGTGTTTGGGTCTTTACCTTCCATCTGTTTAAACAATGCAATACCTAACCCTTCGCACATAAAACTGCCCGCGCAGTAATAAGGCTGCTCTTTCTCAACATAAGAAATGATCTGTTGCTCAGTTAAATCGCGGAAATGCACAACAAAGGTGTCGAGACGCGTGTCAGCTTTACTGGTCTCGCTGTTCCATACCGTTATCCCAGTATAGAAAGTGATGCTCTTACCACTTTGACGAGACAACTGCTCAATCGCTTTTTCACGAGTATGAGGTTTGCCAATGATTTCTTCGTCAATCACACATATTTGATCGGAACCAATCACTAGGCTTGGTTGTTCGACAGTACAAGATTTGGCTTTGGTTTCAGCAAGACGCATTACCAATTGTTGAGGAGTCTCTTCTGGAAGTGGCGTTTCATCGCAGTCAGGCTTCGCTGTGACAAAGTCTAACTGTAGTTTTTTGAGGATCTCTTGCCTAAATGGAGATGTAGAAGCTAAAACTAGTTGGTAATTTCTCATTTTAATTTACAATTCGTGTAAGCATTTAGTTCAGGATAACGTAACTTAGCCTGCTATTCATAATGCTCTGAACAGGAAAGGTAGGAAAGTACATTTTTTTTGCCATTTCCTTTGACTAAACACGATTTGGAAGATAAGATTCGCGCCCTATGCAAAAGGAAAAAATACCGCGTACAGTTGATCCGGCAAGAACGGCTCAAAAACGACTCGATATGGATGGTATCATTCAAGTCAGTCTTTTAAAGCGTTTAACCGAAACAACTGAAGGCGTAAAACGTGACGCGCAAGTCTCAATGTCATTTGGGCTTGATGAACAACGATTAGTCGTTATCTCTGGTAAAGCTAACGTCGAAGTCGATTTAGAGTGTCAACGTTGTAATGAGGTTTTCGCACATGAGTGCGATGTCCAATTTACTTATACTCCTGTTTACAGCGAGAAAAGTGAAGAGGAAGCACCGGAAGAGTACGATTTGGTAGATCTGAACGAGTACGGTGAGTTAGACCTGATTCAATTAGTTGAAGACGAGTTCATCCTTGGATTGCCACAAATAGCAATGCACGACGATGCGAAATGTAGCGTTAACTCAAATAACTTGGTGTTTGGTGAACTTCCTGAAGAAATTGAGGAAGATAAAAAGCCGAATCCATTTGATGTTTTAAAAAACTTAAAGAAGTAACTTATTAGTAAGTATCTTTAAGAATTTACATAGGAGTAGGGTCAATGGCCGTACAAAAGAGCAAGAAATCACGTTCAATGCGTGGCATGCGTCGTTCACACGATGCGCTAACTACAGCTGCACTTTCTGTAGACGCAACTTCAGGTGAAACTCACCTACGTCACAACGTGACTGCCGAAGGTTTCTACCGCGGCAAAAAGGTTATCAACAAGTAAGGTTGACCTTTGCAAAATCTAACCGTTGCGCTTGATGCAATGGGCGGGGACTTCGGTCCTCGTGTTACAGTGCCTGCCGCCGTGCAGGCACTGTCGTATTTCCCAGAGCTAAAAGTCATTCTAATAGGTGATCGAAACGCGATCACATCTCAATTATCTTCATTAGGTCGAATGCCTGATTCTCGTTTGAGTATCCAGCATTGTGATCGAGTCATTTCCAATTCTGAAAAACCTTCACTGGCCCTACGCAACAGTCAGGGTAGCTCTATGCGTGCTGCTATCGATCTGGTTGCCGAGTCACAAGCTGATGCTTGTGTGAGTGGTGGCAACACCGGCGCACTGATGGCGTTATCTCGTTTCCGACTCAAACTCCTTCCTGGTATTGATAGGCCTGCATTGGTTTCAGCTTTGCCTACCGCTTCTGGCAACCGTACATGGATGCTTGATTTAGGAGCGAACGTTTCTAGTGACGCGGATTCACTGTTTCAGTTTGCCGTAATGGGCAGTGCATTAGCAGAACAACATTTAGGTCGCGTGCCTCGTGTCGCTATCTTGAATATCGGCGCTGAAGAAATCAAAGGCAATGACCTTGTAAAACGATGCGCTGAAATGTTGTCGAATACTCAGTCTGTGAACTTCATAGGCTATATTGAAGGTAATCAATTACTTCAAGATGCTGCTGATGTCGTCGTATGTGATGGTTTTGTGGGCAATGTCTGCTTAAAAACGTGTGAAGGTACGGCTCAGCTCTTTATTGATAAGCTAAAAACGCGCATGATGGCTTCAACAATAAAGGGTTGGATCGCCAGAATGTTGTTTTCTGAGCTATTTACTGAATTAAAAACCTTGAACCCCGACCAGTATAACGGCGCAAGTTTGTTAGGATTGCGCGGCATTGTCATTAAAAGCCATGGAAGTGCTGATGTGTCTGCAGTCGTCAACGCGATTGGTGAGGCAGTACACGAGGTCAAACGACAAGTCCCCAGTCGCATTAGCGATCGTTTGGAAGCGGTTTTACTCGAGAGGCATTATTAGTCTTCATGTATAGCAAAATTTTAGGTACTGGCAGCTACTTGCCATCTCAGGTGCGTACTAACGCAGACTTAGAGAAAATGGTAGAGACTAGCGATGAGTGGATCGTTGCTAGAACAGGTATTAAAGAGCGTCGTATTTCAGCGGAAAACGAAACTGTTGCGGATATGGCGTTTTACGCTGCTGAGAATGCCATTGAAATGGCAGGTATCGACAAAGAAGATATTGATTTAATCATCGTTGCGACAACCAGCAGTAGCCACACATTTCCGTCTTCGGCATGTCAGGTACAAGGCAAGCTTGGTATCAAAGGCTGCCCTGCGTTTGATTTGGCTGCGGCGTGTTCTGGTTTTGTCTACGCACTGTCTGTTGCTGATCAACACATCAAGACTGGCATGTGTAAGAACGTTTTGGTAATCGGTGCGGATGCACTGTCAAAAACCTGTGATCCGACTGACCGCTCTACTATCATCTTATTTGGTGATGCTGCAGGTGCGGTGGTTGTTGGCGCAAGCGAAGAGCCAGGTATTTTGTCTACTCACATTTACTCTGACGGTAAATATGGTGAGCTTCTAAGCCTAGAAGTTCCAGAGCGTGGCGGTGATGCGGACAAATGGTTGCACATGGCGGGCAACGAAGTATTTAAAGTGGCGGTAACTCAGCTTTCTAAGCTAGTGAAAGACACATTAGCTGCGAACAATATGGATAAGTCAGAGCTTGATTGGTTAGTTCCACATCAAGCGAACTACCGTATTATTTCGGCAACCGCTAAAAAGCTGACGATGTCGCTTGATCAAGTTGTGATTACTCTTGATAAGCACGGCAATACGTCGGCAGCTACCGTACCAACGGCCCTTGATGAGGCTGTTCGCGACGGGCGAATTAAACGTGGCCAAACGCTTCTACTTGAAGCATTTGGCGGCGGCTTCACTTGGGGTTCTGCGTTAGTTAAATTCTAACCCCAAGCGATAATCAACAAACAAGGCACATAACTTATGTGCCTTATTCAATTTTTTGCTTTGCTTAAAGGAAAATTACAATGAGCAAATTTGCTATCGTATTCCCAGGCCAAGGCTCTCAAGCTATCGGTATGCTTGCTGACCTAGGCGAACAGTATGATGTTGTTAAAAAGACATTTGCTGAAGCTTCAGAAGCACTTGGTTACGATCTATGGGCATTGGTTCAAGATGGTCCAGTAGAAAATCTAAATGAAACTTTCCGTACTCAACCGGCTCTACTAACAGCGTCTGTTGCAATCTGGCGTGTATGGCAAGAGCTTGGTCTAGAGCAACCTGCAAACCTAGCAGGCCACAGCCTAGGCGAATACTCTGCACTAGTGTGTGCGGGTGTTATCGACTTTAAAGAAGCGATCAAGCTAGTTGAGCTACGTGGTCAACTGATGCAAGAAGCGGTTCCTGCGGGCGTTGGTGCAATGTACGCAATCATCGGTCTAGATGATGAGGCGATTGCTAAAGCGTGTGAAGAAGCGGCACAAGACGAAGTTGTGTCTCCAGTTAACTTCAATTCACCTGGCCAAGTTGTTATCGCAGGTAACAAAGCGGCAGTAGAGCGCGCTGGTGCACTATGTAAAGAAGCAGGCGCTAAACGTGCTCTTCCTTTACCTGTATCTGTGCCATCTCACTGTGCCCTTATGAAGCCTGCAGCAGACAAGCTAGCGGTTGCTCTAGAAGCTCTAGAGTTCAACACACCGGCACTGCCTGTTATCAATAACGTCGATGTTATTGCTGAAACAGACCCTGCAAAAATCAAAAGCGCACTTGTTCGTCAGCTATACAGCCCAGTTCGTTGGACTGAAGGTGTACAAGCTATGAATGAGCAAGGCGTAGAGAAGCTACTAGAATTAGGCCCAGGTAAAGTTCTTACCGGTCTAACAAAACGAATCGTAAAAACTATGACAGCTGCTGCAGTTAATGACATTGCATCACTAGAAGCTGCTAAGTAAATAAACACTTAATAGAGAAGTTATGATGAATTTAGAAGGCAAAGTTGCACTAGTTACAGGCGCAAGCCGTGGTATCGGTCGTGCAATCGCTGAACTTTTAGTTGAGCGTGGTGCTAAAGTTATCGGTACTGCTACGTCTGAAGGCGGCGCTGCTGCAATCAGTGAGTACCTAGGTGAGAACGGTAAAGGTCTTGCTCTTAATGTAACGGATGTTGACTCAATTGCAGCTACACTGAAAACCATCAACGATGAATTCGGTGCGATTGACATTCTGGTTAACAACGCAGGTATCACTCGTGATAACCTACTTATGCGTATGAAAGACGATGAATGGAATGACATCATCGATACTAACCTAACGCCTATCTTCCGCATGTCTAAAGCTGTATTGCGTGGCATGATGAAGAAGCGTCAAGGACGTATCGTAAACGTTGGTTCTGTAGTCGGTACTATGGGTAACGCTGGTCAAGCTAACTACGCAGCTGCAAAAGCAGGCGTAATTGGTTTTACTAAATCAATGGCTCGTGAAGTTGCGTCTCGTGGTATTACAGTGAACACTGTAGCACCTGGTTTCATCGAAACTGACATGACTAAAGCGCTAAATGATGACCAACGTGCAGTAACTTTGGCGAATGTACCAGCAGGTCGACTAGGTGACCCTCGCGAAATCGCTGAAGCTGTGGTATTTTTGGCGTCACCTGCGGCAGCTTATATCACAGGTGAAACACTTCACGTCAATGGCGGTATGTACATGGTGTAAATTATGTGCAACATTTGTGCATGATTTAAGTCAAGATCATACGTAATTTCGGTTAAAATCGTGAAAATTGTGGTTTGACCAGAAAAGTTGACCTTGCAACTTTCAATAGATTGAATAAACTACGGAAAACATCGCATAAAGCGAACTCTGTAAAGGAAAAGAAAAAATGAGCAACCTCGAAGAACGCGTAAAGAAAATCATTGTTGAACAGCTAGGTGTAGACGAAGCTGAAGTTAAAAACGAAGCTTCTTTCGTTGATGACCTAGGTGCAGATTCTCTAGACACAGTTGAGCTAGTAATGGCTCTAGAAGAAGAATTCGACACTGAGATTCCAGATGACGAAGCTGAGAAAATTACTACTGTTCAAGCTGCTATCGATTACGTAACTAGCGCTCAGTAATAATCTCTCCCAGGCGGTCACCTCGACCGCCTGTGTTTTATCTAACTCATCTATCCTCATCTTAAATCACCTCAATCCCCGGAGTGTAATATCGTGTCCAAGCGTCGTGTAGTTGTCACTGGCATGGGTATGTTGTCGCCGGTAGGCAACACTGTAGAATCTTCTTGGAAAGCCCTGCTAGCTGGTCAAAGTGGTATCGTTAATATCGATCATTTTGATGCAACCAATTTCTCAACTCGTTTTGCAGGTCTAGTTAAAGACTTTAACTGCGAAGAGTATATGACTAAAAAAGATGCTCGTAAGATGGACTTGTTCATCCAGTACGGCGTCGCAGCAGGTATTCAAGCTTTAGATGATTCAGCCCTAACTATTACTGAAGAAAACGCTCCTCGTGTAGGCGTTGCTATCGGTTCTGGTATTGGTGGTCTTGGTTTGATCGAAGCCGGTCACAAGGCTCTAACTGAAAAAGGCCCTCGTAAAATCAGCCCGTTCTTCGTACCGTCGACGATCGTGAATATGATTGCGGGTCACATGTCTATCATGCGTGGCCTACGCGGTCCAAACATCGCGATCTCTACAGCATGTACGACTGGCCTACATAACATTGGCCACGCGGCTCGTATGATTGCATACGGCGATGCTGACGCAATGCTAGCGGGTGGTGCTGAAAAAGCATCGACACCACTAGGTATGGGCGGTTTTGGTGCGGCTAAAGCACTGTCTACTCGTAACGATGAGCCTCAAAAAGCTTCTCGTCCATGGGACAAAGGCCGTGACGGCTTCGTTCTTGGTGACGGTGCAGGCATGATGGTTCTTGAAGAGTATGAACATGCTAAAGCTCGTGGCGCTAAGATTTACTGTGAGCTAGTTGGCTTCGGTATGTCGGGTGACGCTTACCACATGACATCTCCAAGTGAAGATGGTTCTGGTGGCGCACTAGCAATGGAAGCGGCTATGCGTGATGCTGGCATTACTGGTGAACAAATCGGTTATGTTAACGCACACGGCACTTCGACTCCTGCAGGTGACGTAGCGGAAGTGAAGGGCATCAAGCGTGCTCTTGGCGAAGCAGGCAGCAAGCAAGTCTTGGTTTCTTCTACGAAATCAATGACTGGCCACCTTCTAGGTGCTGCGGGTTCTGCTGAAGCGATCATCACTGCGATGTCTCTAATTGATCAAATTGTTCCACCAACAATCAATTTAGATGATCCTGAAGAAGGCTTAGATATTGACTTAGTACCTCACACTGCGCGTAAAGTTAGCGGTATGGAATATGCTGCATGTAACTCATTCGGTTTCGGTGGTACTAACGGCTGTTTGATCTTCAAAAAGATTTAATCATCTTATATAAGAGTCAAACATCGTAGATAGTCATAATTAGAACTGTTTTTAAACGGCTCGATGCTTTAGCATTGAGCCGTTTCTTTTTATGGGGAAAAACATGTTTTGGGTTGATGGAGAAAGTCAGCAAACTGTCGATATCTTAGATCGCTCGTTTCAGTATGGAGACGGCTGTTTTACTACCATGCTTGTTCAAGATGGCCAGATTCAATATTTTCACGATCATCAGCGTCGTGTTGATGATTGTCTTAAAGCGTTACGCATTTCCGAACTTGATTGGAATACGGTTAACCTTTGGCTCGATAATGCACTTGAACATATCCAACACAATGCGCTTCCTGGTACAAAGAGCCTTAATGGTTCAACGAATCTTCAAGACAAAAACAAGCCTCATAATGAAAAAGCAGGGCTCAAGCTGCACGTTAGCCGTGGGGCTGGCGGTCGTGGCTACAGTGCCAAGAATATCGCCAAGCCAACGATAACCATCAGTACATTTGATTACCCAAATCATTATTCCGCGTGGCAAGATTCCGGTGTAGAACTCGGTATCTGCCAACAAGCCCTGGGTTTGAGCCCATTATTGGCCGGTCATAAGCACAATAATCGCCTTGAGCAAATCTTGATGAAAGATGAAATGGATCAGGCCGGTGAAGTGGATGGCGTGGTTCTGGATATATCAGGTAACGTGATTGAAACCACCATGGCTAATCTGTTTTGGCGAAAAGGGCAGACGATTCACACTCCTCAACTGACGCAAAGTGGCGTTGCTGGGGTTATGCGTAAGCAAGTGTTAACCGCGCTGAATCAAGCTGAACTTTCCGTTACTATTAGTGACTACTGCTTATCTCAACTCATGCAAGCTGATGAGGTTTTCATGACCAACTCCATTTTAGGGGTTGCCCCAGTTACCCGTATTAGTGATACCCAATTCAACATTGGAACCGTTACTCGTAGCCTTCAAGGACAACTAAACTCGTGATCAAAAAGTTATTTATTTTTATTATCTTGTGCCTAATTGCAGCCGCAGCTGCTGGGTTCTACGTTTACAACCAAGCGCAAGATAACCTGAAACAAGTTATTCAATTAGAAAAACCACAAGTCGTGACTGTTGCTTCAGGTAGCAGCTTTAACCGCGTTCTAGCCCAGTTGATTAACGAGGGGCTTTTCGAGGCTTCTCCTTATGAGAAATTAATCCGTAAGTTACATCCTGAGCTTGTAGACGTAAAAGCGGGTACATTCCTGCTTGAGCCAGGTTTAACCCTCGAACAAGCGCTAAAAGTGCTTGTCGAAGGGAAAGAGCACCAATTTACCATTACCTTCGTAGAGGGCAGTCGTTTTGATGAGTGGCTTGTTCAGCTAAAAGACAACGAATTTATTCAGCAGACGTTGGACGGGGTGTCTGAAAAAGAGATCGCACAAAAGCTTGGTATCGAAAATGAAAAACTAGAAGGCCTTTTCTTAGCGGAAACATACCACTATACCTACGGCACAACGGATTTAGATTTGTTGAAACGCGCCCACCGAGATCTAATGAACGTGGTCAATGATGAGTGGGAAAACAGAGCCGATAAGCTGCCTCTTAAATCGCCGTATGAAGCGCTGATTCTTGCGTCTATCATTGAGAAAGAAACTGCAGTAGCGTCAGAGCGTGAGCGTGTGTCTTCTGTGTTCGTTAACCGTTTGAACAAGCGTATGCGTCTGCAAACTGATCCAACGGTTATCTACGGCATGGGCGATAGCTACAAGGGCAATATTCGTAAGAAAGATCTACGCACACCAACGCCGTACAACACCTATACAATGAGCGGTTTACCGCCAACACCGATCGCGATGGCGGGTAAAGCGTCTATCAACGCGGCTCTGAATCCAGAGAAGAGCAACTACCTGTATTTTGTTGCGAGTGGAACGGGCGGTCACGTATTTTCAAAGAGTTTGACTGAGCATAACCGTGCAGTACGAGCTTACTTAAAGCAATTAAGAAAAAACAAATAAAGAAAGAATTATGAATCAGTCGAAATTTATCGTAGTTGAAGGCCTTGAAGGTGCTGGTAAAAGTACAGCAATCAATGCCATTGTCGAGACATTAAAAGCATCGGGTGTTAAAGATATCGTTAATACTCGTGAACCGGGTGGCACTGTCTTGGCTGAAAAGATGCGCTCATTAGTTAAAGAAGAGCACGAAGGTGAGAAGCTTCAAGATATGACTGAACTACTGCTGATGTACGCAGCACGCGTTCAATTGGTAGAAAACGTCATCAAGCCCGCATTAGACAGCGGTAAATGGGTATTGGGTGATCGCCATGATATGTCTTCTCAAGCATACCAAGGTGGTGGTCGTCAGATCGCTCGTAGCACTATGGAATCACTGAAAGCAACCACGCTAGGCGGCTTTAAGCCAGATTTAACACTATATTTGGACCTAGACCCTAGAGTCGGGCTTGAACGCGCTAGAGGTCGTGGTGAGCTTGATAGAATTGAAAAGATGGACATCTCATTTTTCGATCGCACGCGTGAGCGTTACTTAGAAATTGCAGGGCAAGACGATTCTGTACTCGTGATTAATGCGCAGCAAGAAATTGAGCAAGTAGCCGCTGATATTAAAGTCGCGCTCAGTGCTTGGCTCAATAAACAGTAGGTAGTCATGGCTGAAGTTTATTCTTGGCTCACACCTGTATGGAGTGAGTGGAAAAAAAGTCTCGATGCAGAACGTTTTCCTAACTCTGTGATCGTTAATGCGCCTGACGGGCTTGGTGTGGAAGCGCTGGTTAGCCAACTTACCGATGCATTGATGTGTGTTAATTACGAAAGTGAAGCGTGCGGATTTTGCCACAGTTGTGAACTGATGAAGTCGGGGAGTCACCCGGATTTCCATGTGATTGAACCTGAGAAAGAAGGTAAATCGATTACGGTTGACCAAGTGCGTGCGAGTAACCGCTGGGCTCAACAATCGTCCCAGTTAGGTGGCCTGCGTGTCATCTTGCTGAATCCGGCTGAAGCGATGAACGAATCGGCATCTAATGCGCTGTTGAAAACGCTGGAAGAACCTGCGAGTAACTGTATTTTCATTCTTTCGACGCGCAACAGTAATCGTTTAATGCCAACTATTCTTAGCCGTTGCCAGCAATTTAATGTGGTGTGCCCACAATTGGATGCAGGATCGGCATGGTTAAATGGAGAAGTTGGTAAAACGGTTCCTCAGTACATACTGACATTGAACGACAACGCCCCCCTGAAAGCGAAAGCAATGTTTGATCAAGGTGGTGTCGAAGCTTCAACAAAAGCGCTCGATGGCTTTGTGAATGTGATAAAAGGCACTCAACCCGACATGCTGAAGTTCTCTACAGAGCTTAGCAAAGACCCTTTGATTCAACTTAGCTGGCTTTGGCATTTATTGTCAGATGTACAAAAGCTGCATTTTGGTTTAGCTAATCAGGCTATTATTCCGAGTGCGAAAGCACTGTATGAGGTGATGTCTTATCAAAGTGCTTATGCAGCGTCGAATAAACTGCTGATATTGATTGAGCAGTTAAAGCAACACCCTGGGCTCAATACGGAGCTACTCATAATGAATTGGCTGATAGCCACTTGCGAGGAAACATGTTCGTAGATTCCCATTGTCATTTAGACAAACTGGATTACCAAGATTTACACACCAGCGTAGAAGACGTGGTTAATAAAGCGAAAGCAGCCAACGTTGACCAACTGCTTTCTGTCGGTGTGACGTTGGATTCGTTTGAAAACATGCTTGAGATGATCTCGCCGTTTGATAACGTTAAGGCTTCGTGTGGCGTTCACCCTCTCGACGTAGAGAGCGACTTCTGTTTAGACAGAATGCGTGAGTACGCGAGCAACCCTAAAGTGGTGGCGATTGGTGAAACTGGCCTAGATTATCATTACCAACCAGAGACTGCAGAGCTACAACAGCTTAGGTTCAAGCAGCACGTTGAGTTGGCTGTTGAGCTTAATAAACCTTTGATCATCCACACGCGTAACGCGCGTGAAGATACGTTAGCTATTTTACGCGATGGTGGAGCAGAGAAGTGTGGTGGTGTGATTCACTGCTTTACTGAAGATCAAGCGTTCGCTGAAGCGGCAATGGAATTAGGTTTCTATATCTCGATCTCAGGTATTGTGACCTTTAAACAAGCCACAGAACTTAAAGACGTTGTGAAAAACCTACCTCTAGATAGGTTGCTGATCGAAACGGATTCGCCATATTTGGCGCCAATTCCATATCGTGGTAAAGAGAATCAGCCTGCATATGTAGTCGAAGTTGCGGCTTATATCGCCCAGTTAAAAGGGGTATCAATGAAAGAGGTTGCTGAACAAACGACCAAAAATTACCAAAAACTTTTTTTGCGATAGAAATCTAACTAAACAAACAAAAGGGAGCGAAAGCTCCCTTTTTGTGTTTTTGATCACCAAAAATGCGTTTTTTTTTAATGTTTACGGAATATGTTGAACTTGAGAGCGTGAATTACAACATTTGTAATTTTGTTACTAAAAATAACATTACCCTCTATTTTATTTACTCAGTAAAATAATAGAGGGTGATTATAATTTGTTTGTTTTTCAGTTGGTTAGCGGGTTGTAAAGCATTGCATTTCTATATTTGACATGTGATCCAAGACGTGTTTTGAAACTAAATTTCGTAAGTGACTAGAAAGTTAGTTCCCCATCAATATATATTTAGCGGCAGAAAATATAATGCAATACATGGTTACATTTTCACTGGGTGCTAACATATAGGCTACGGGGGTGTGCCGTTAGGACCCATATAATTATTTTATCTTTATCAGGAGCATAAACATGTTTAAGAACCTTTTTGCTAGCCTGCAGAAAGTTGGTAAGTCTCTGATGCTACCAGTATCAGTTTTACCAGTTGCGGGTATTTTGCTAGGTGTCGGTGCAGCAGACCTTCCTTTCATTCCAGAAATCGTTTCAAACTTAATGGAACAAGCGGGTGGTTCAGTATTCGGTCAAATGGCACTACTGTTCGCAGTAGGCGTAGCACTTGGCTTTACTAATAACGACGGTGTAGCTGGTCTAGCTGCTATCGTTGGTTACGGCATCATGACTGCTACACTAGGCGTAATGGCTGGTGTAATGGGCGTTGATAAAATCGACACTGGTGTACTAGGTGGTATCCTAGTCGGTGGTGTTGCTGCTTGGGCATTCAACCGTTTCTTCCGTATTCAACTACCAGAGTACCTTGGCTTCTTCGCTGGTAAGCGTGCTGTGCCAATCATCACAGGTTTCTCTGCGATTGGTCTAGCAATCCTACTATCTGTAGTATGGCCACCAGTTGGCGGCGCTATTTCTGCGTTCTCTGATTGGGCTGCTCACCAAAACCCACAAGTGGCGTTTGGTATCTACGGTATCGTTGAGCGTTCTCTGATTCCATTTGGTCTTCACCACGTTTGGAACGTACCTTTCTTCTTCGAAGCTGGTACTTGTGTAAACGCTGCTGGCGAAACTCAAAACGGTGTTCTTACTTGTTACCTAGTTGCTGATGACGCATCTCGTGCAGCGGGCAATGGCTTCGGTCAGCTAGCTGGTGGTTACATGTTCAAGATGTTCGGTCTACCTGCTGCTGCAATCGCGATTGCACATTCAGCTAAACCTGAAAACCGTGCTAAAGTAATGGGCATCATGGCTTCTGCTGCGTTGACTTCATTCCTAACGGGTATCACTGAACCAATCGAATTCTCATTCCTATTCGTTGCTCCTGTACTGTACGCAATCCACGCTCTATTAGCTGGTTCTGCATACGTTCTTGCGAACACTCTAGGTTTTGTACACGGTACATCTTTCTCACACGGTCTAATCGACTTCCTAGTTCTATCTGGCAATGCGTCTAAGATGGGTCTAATGGTTGTATGTGGTGTTGCTTACGCTGCAATTTACTACATCGTATTCCGCACTGTGATTAAAGCACTTGACCTTAAAACTCCGGGCCGTGAAGACGAATCTGAAGAAGAAGTAGTTGCTACAGGTTCTGAACTTGCTGGTGAGCTAGTTGCTGCATTCGGTGGTAAAGCGAACATCACTGGTCTTGACGCTTGTATTACTCGTCTACGTGTTGCAGTAGCTGATACTGCTCTTGTTGACCAAGACAAACTGAAGAAACTAGGCGCTGCAGGTGTTGTTGTAGTTGCTGGTGGCGTACAAGCTATCTTCGGTACTAAGTCTGACAACCTTAAGACAGACATGGATGAGTGGATCCGTAACAACGGTTAATTCGCTGATTCAATAAATTGAAAGGAGGCCTTACGGCCTCCTTTTTTGTTTTCTGCAATATGCAAAATATCCTCACGCTTAAGCTCTTCTTACTCAATTAGTTCTACTCAACTCTATGTGTTGAAGGCCGATACCGAACCTTGAGCGCCAGTTCGCTTTTACCTAGCGATGACACCTCTCTTTGTGAACCCAGTACACTACCATTTTTAAAAACAGTCTGAGAATATTATGAAACATCGTTATTTGATCGGCCTTATGTGCTGCAGCGGAGCCGCGTTTGTGCATGCTTCTGAAGCACCAGATTTGGAAGTTGGATTAGCCATTGACCAAGACCTGAGTGTCGTTGTCGAATTTGATCAGAAATACCGTGCCACGATTGGCAACGACGGTGCTGCATTTGACTACATTTTGAAGCGTGGTCAGTTTGAGACTGAAGCTCCGTTGAGTTGGTATGTCGGTGCAGGTGCTTGGGCTGAGTGGAATGATGATTTTGGCTTACGTTTGCCTTTAGGTGTTAAAGTGAATTTCTACGAAGGTTGGAATGCGTACGCTCAAGTTCACCCTGAGCTCGACATGTATAAAGGTGTTGAATTACAAGTGGGTGGTGCACTGGGTATCACCTACAAGTTCTAGGTGATGAGACAAAAAAATGCCAGCTTAGTAGCTGGCATTTTTGAATGGTTTAAATAAGGTTATTTCTGTTTGTCCATTGCACGCTTTATGCAAATTGCAGCACCACCCCAAGTGATACCAAGACCAAGAACCATCATAATAATCGCACTCGTTGTCATGATTATGCTTCCTTCTTACTTGTCATATTTATGATAATGCCAATTGCTAGTAATCCTGCGATCATCGCCCAGCCAAGAGTCAGGTCGTAGCCACCGTAACCGTCTGTAAACAATGCGCTTAGTTTAGTTGCAAGAATGATTGCAAGCATAACTGGAGTGACGAAGCGTAAACATACGTTAAACCATACGCCAATAGAGAAATCTGAAATCTCATTGACGTACGCACGTACATCGCTAACTTTGTTTAGTAGCCATGCCATTAGAAGGATTTCAATGAATCCGCCTACCATGATGCCGACGTTGTTAGCGAAGTGATCGACTAGGTCTAGTAGAAGTAGGCCGCCGTTAGTTGCAAATGCCATAGACACCACAACACCAACGCCAATAACAATACTTGCTGCTTTTTTACGGCTCCAGTTCAGCTTGTCCATAATTGCAGATGTTACTGCTTCCATAATTGAGATATGAGAGCTTAAACCAGCCACAACAAGTGCAAAGAAGAATAGTGGACCCAGAATATACGGTGCTGGAAGTAAATTAATCGCAGCAGGTAGCGTAACAAACGCAAGGCCAACGCCTGCTGATACAACTTCAGTTAATGGTTTACCTTGTTCTTGAGCCATGTAGCCAAGAACAGAGAAAATCATAATACCCGCAAGAATTGAGAAACCACAGTTGATAAGAACCGTCATGAACGCGTTGTTCGTGATATCTGATTTTTCAGGCAGGTAGCTTGAGTAAGCCAGCATGATCGCAAAACCGATACTTAGCGTGAAGAAGATTTGTCCATAAGCAGCAGCCCATACTTTTACGTCCCAGATCTTGCTGAAATCAGGTTCGAACATGTAGTTCACACCATCTAGAGCACCAGGAAGGAAAACCATGCGTCCGATAAGCAAAATCACCATTATGAACAACACTGGCATCATTACTTTAGAAGCACGTTCGATACCAGCTTTAACACCACCCACGATAGCTGCATAAGTGATTGCCCAAGCGAGTAACATTGCGCCAGCGATGCCCCATTGGATGCTACCTAGGTTCGTCGGTGAGTTATCACCTAGAGCTAGATATTCACTGAAGAAGAATGCGTTAGTGTCTGTTCCCCAGCTTTGATTGAATGACATACCGAAGTATGAAATTGCCCAACCGATAACGGCAACATAGTAGACCGCGATGACAGCCGCTACACCTACTTGGAACCAGCCAAGCCACTCAAATTTTGAGTTGATGCGCGCTAAGGTTGCAGGTGCAGAGCCACGATATTTTTGACCCATACTGAACTCTAGGATCATAAATGGGATACCAGCCGTAAGCATGGCAAATAGATATGGAATGAAAAAAGCACCGCCGCCATTTTCATAAGCCATATATGGAAAACGCCAAATGTTTCCTAAACCAATAGCAGATCCTACTGCGGCAAGGATAAATCCTGCTCGGGATCCCCACTGTTCTCGCTTCATATTTAACTCCTTTACAACTTCCCTGAGGTATGAAGCTTCTCGTCACGCTGTGCTTGGTAAGGAGATGATAGTTAAAACAGGCAAACGGTTTGACTGTTTACTTTATCTTCCGTGATTAAGCAAAAGTTTAGATTATTATGTTGTTAGCGATTGGAGAACTCAGCGGATAATTCTTAATTGTTTGATGTGTGTTTGCATAACCTGAAATATTCAGCTGATGCGTGCTAATGAGCCTACCTAGTTAGAATGGTTAAAGCAATAGATTAGGTATGTTTAATAACTGTAGGCTTATGGTCTTTAAGATGTTAAATGGTGGTTATTTTAGAGGTATTAATTGGTTTGGGGTTTTCTGATTGGTTTATGTGTCTGATTTTTTCGGATTTATTAGGTTATGTGACTTTATTTAAAAGTAGAGCGTATGACTGAAATTCATACACTCTATAGTTGAACTGACCAACTATTCGGAGGTTCTATTGGTATGAGATGCTTATGGTCATCGATACTTAGAAGGTAAAACTCAGTCCGACATTGGCTTGGAATTGGTTCATCCAGTCGGTATCAAAGCGGATGATGCACTCTTGGCCGTTGCTCGGGATGTTACAAACACCGGAGGTGTCGTTGTCGACAACGGTACCTAGCCAGCGTACTTGTGTATTTAACGCTAAGCGATCACTCAATTTGTACTCTAAGCCACCAAAGATAGAAGTTGAGAATCCATATTTATCTTTTGCCCAATCTACATCAACGTAAGATGCCCCAAGACCTAGCCCTAAATAGCCAGACAACACCGAGGAAGCTGGGTAGTAGATGCTGCTTTGAAAGTGTAGATATTGGATGGAAGAGTTTAGATTGAGCGTTTCGAATTCAGAGCTTTGATTAGAATAGAAAAAGCCGATGCGTCCTTTCTCCAGTGGCGTTTCAATCGCAAAGGTGTAGTTTTCAGACCCTTTCATGTCATAGGTTTTACCGTCCTGATCTTCGACACTACCGCCGCCAGTATAGCCCACCATTGGGGTAATGATGATCTCCGGTGAAGCATACACGCTCGAAACAGAGAGAAGTGCTATCAGTGCCATCATATTTACTTTGTTATTCATGAGTATATCCTTATCCATACACTTACTAATTGTGATGGTTACATCAATATTGTGCGACTAATTTCGACGATTCTTGAAGATACATCACACACCTGATAATACTTAAATAGAGACTCGACAAATTAATAATAATCCAGAGGTGTCTATGGACCATAATCTGAAAAATGCCCTACAAATAACAGTGTTTATCTACACAATCATTCTTTCATTTGGCTTTATTGCAATTGGTAGTTAATACCTTCTATTGCGAGGCTGAGTTTTTATACTCAGGGAATAATGAATAGTGGGATTATAACCAATATTGATACAGCAATAGACTTAGATTATTACGCTAAGTTTATTGCTGGAAAAACAGCACTGGTCGCTCAGGGTGGGGGGCAGAGAAGTATTTTCACTTCTGGAGTGCTGGATGCCTTTCTTCTTTCTAATTTTGACCCCTTCGACGAATTCTTTGGTACTTCCGCAGGTGCTTTAAACCTATGCGCCTATCTGTGCCGCGATAAAGGCCTTGGCCGTTCTTTCCTTCTCGACCTTACAACGTCCCCTGAATTCTTCAATCTCTTTTCTTATATACGACACAGAAAGAACCTTGGATTAGAGTGGGCCTTAGAACAAATCATGGCTTACCCATACAAGCTTGATTTGGATTTAGGACGACAAACGCTAGGCGATCGCCATTTCTATGCAGCCGTCACGGATTCTAAAGATTTACGAGATCACTACTTCCCTGTATTGGGTGAAGATTGGTACAAAGTGATGATTGCAACCTGTGCGATTCCTCGCTTATACAATGATGAAATCTTTATTGGCGACAATGCTTATGTGGATGGTGGTGTATCAGCTTGCATCCCAGTTCAAGAAGCGTGGCGTAGACAAGCCCGTTCCATTGTTGTGATCCGAACTGAGCCTACGCTAGAGGAAGAGGTCGAGGTTCAAGCTAACAGTACGAGATTAAAAACACCCAAACCGATATCAGCCGAAGAACTGGAATGGTTCCGCGAATCTTTTGACAGTGTTCAAGGTCATTGGCAACAAAAAGTGGAACAGTGGAAAACCGATTGGAGCTCGTTCTTTCAACAACAAATTCTCAGCTCAAAAGAACAGAAGCGCGACAGATCACATTTGGATTTACTGAATGGTGGTCGATGGTTATTCGGGGCGGATGACATCTATAGATTAAGTCATTTAATTGGTGATAAGTTTGATTCCGGCTTAGCAGATATGCTGATGGTGCATTACCAAACTTACTCATTGACTCAGGATTTTTTGAACTCCCCACCAGACGATGCTTTTGTAGTGCAAATTGCCCCGAGTAAGCCGCTGAAATCCAATTCATTAATGAGTAATAAAGAAGATTTACTGCACGATTATGAATTGGGTTTAGAAGCCGGTTACCGATTTGTTGAAACTTATACCTCTACGAAAAATGCCCGCAGTTCACACATGCCACAGTTGGCAACCATTACTGCTGAGAAGTAATGCTTGAGGTTGATTAATAATATTTGAAGTTGATGAGTTAGCATGCTGTGAGCTGAACGTGCTGTTTAAACTGATCGTTAGTGAGTCGTGTTCTGAAATGAAAAGGGTTATTGAACTTGGTTCGATAACCCTTTTTTGTCTTGAGATTAGGCAAATCGTTTCGCCTTACGGGCAAACATTAGGTGACAGGCAAGATTCTCATACAGTTGGTTGATCCCGCCACATCCATAATGTCGCCTTGAGTGACGATAACGAGATCGCCAAATTTAAGATGCTCTTGCTCTTTTAGGCAGGTGAGCGTAGATAGGGCAATGTCAAAACTGTCTTTGGCTTCTGTCTCGAAGTAGATAGGTGTTACACCTCGGTACAAGGTACAGCGATTAAGTGTTCCTTCGTTACGAGATAGTGCGTAGATAGGCATATCTGCACTTAGACGAGACATCATCAGTGCAGTACGGCCTGATTCAGTGAGAGTGACTACGCCTTTAATGCCTTCCATATGGTTTGCCGAGTAGATAGTCGCCATCGAAACGGTTTCTTCGGCGGTCACAAACGTGCGGTCAATTCGGTAATTGGATTGGTTGTTAATCCCCGCCATTTTCTCAGCACCAATACACACTTCAGCCATCGATTTTACGGTTTCGACCGGGTAATCACCTGCAGCTGTTTCACCTGAAAGCATGACCGCATCTGTTCCATCAAGTACCGCATTGGCAACGTCCATGACTTCGGCACGGGTTGGCATTGGCGCTGAAATCATCGATTCCATCATTTGGGTTGCGGTGATCACCGTTCGGTTAAGCGCTCTAGCACGGCGTATAAGCTGCTTTTGTACTCCGACCAATTCAGGATCGCCAATTTCGACTCCGAGGTCACCACGAGCCACCATGACCACATCTGAGGCCATTATGATGTCATCCATGTTCTCAACAGTGGCTACCGTCTCTGCTCGCTCTACTTTTGCTACAAGGTGAGCTTCTAAACCTGCTTCACGTGCGAGTTGACGAGCGTAGTGCATGTCTTCGCCGTTGCGTGGGAAAGACACCGCGAGGTAATCCACTTTGATTTGTGCGGCGGTGACGATGTCGCGCTTGTCTTTTTCTGTCAGCGCTTCTGCGGACAGGCCGCCGCCTTTCTTGTTTATGCCTTTATTATTCGAGAGAGGGCCGCCAATGATGACTTCGGTATGAACGCGACAACCTTCCACTTCGGTTACTTTTAGCTGTACACGACCATCGTCTAGCAGCAGGATGTCGTTAGCTGAAACGTCGTTAGGTAATTCTTTATAATCAAGGCCGACCGCTTGTTGGTTGCCTTCGCCTAAACCAAGGCTACTGTCGAGAGTAAATTGGTCACCAACGGCAAGTTGGATTTTGCCATCTTTGAATGTTGACACTCGAATCTTGGGACCTTGTAAGTCACCGAGAATAGCGATCTGAGTACCAAGTTTTTTGGCTATTGCTCGGACATTTTCTGCACGTTGTATATGGTCGTCGCTAGTGCCGTGAGAGAAGTTCATACGGACGACATTGGCACCGGCCTTGATGATCTCTTCAAGCACGTTACCTTTATCAGTAGAAGGGCCTAGCGTTGTGACGATTTTCGTTTTTCTTAATTCGGCTGTCATGAATACTCCTAGAGTGAGGCCAAGTAATCTTTTAAAAGACTAGGGCGTGTTGATCTTTCGAGCTGATTTTTGC
This sequence comes from Vibrio atlanticus, assembly GCF_024347315.1. Taxonomy (NCBI): domain Bacteria; kingdom Pseudomonadati; phylum Pseudomonadota; class Gammaproteobacteria; order Vibrionales; family Vibrionaceae; genus Vibrio; species Vibrio atlanticus. The sequence goes on from NZ_AP025460.1 coordinate 1,188,845, forward strand.
AGCGAGTTGCTGGGTATTTATACAAGGCAGAGGCTTTGATGTGTAGCTAGCCTACATGAGAAGCCGATAACGTAGTAGAAATGACCAGCAAACGCTGCCCGAAGGGTTCGAGCTGGGCGCCCCCGCAAAAAGCGTTTTACTCTTTGTTGAGGGAGATTTGCTTAGAATGACTAGGCTACTTCTCCCTCGCCGCGATTAAAACGCTTTTATCTCGAACAAAGTTTAACCACGAAAGGTCAACGCGCCTTAATTAAGTATATGCATTAATTGATTATTTATTGGGAGCTAGAAGGATATTTCTTTATTTGTATCCAATTATTGTATTCAGGACTCAATAACGATGTTTCATTAAGAAAATTAAGTCTCAATTTATCGATGTCGGTACTAATTTTTCTCGAACTATTTGACTCGATACACAAAGATTCATGTATATACGTGATACTGGTCACGGCGATATACCAAGTGACTTCACAATTACTTCGCAAAGTAAAAAAATTACCGCGTTGATGATTTCTGGAGCGTAAAATGTACATGGCTCAACCGGGCCATATTGATCATATCAAACAGGTCAATGCTGGTCGTGTATATAAACTAATTGACCTTAAAGGTCCTATTTCTCGTATCGATCTGTCCAAGCAAAGTGAGTTGGCTCCGGCGAGTATTACTAAAATTACCCGTGAACTCATTGAAGCTCACCTTATTCACGAAACGACGGTTCAAGAAGCCACGACTCGTGGGCGCCCTGCTGTCGGTCTGCAAACCAATAACGAAGGTTGGCAGTTTCTGTCGATGCGTCTTGGTCGTGGGTATCTCACTATCGCGCTCCATGAGTTGGGCGGCGATGTACTTATCGATACTAAGATTGATATTCATGAACGTGACCAAGACGATGTACTTGCGCGTCTTCTGCATGAAATTGATGAGTTTTTTCAAACTTATGCAGAGCAACTCGATAGGGTAACAAGTATTGCGGTTACGCTACCGGGGCTTGTGAATTCTGAGCAGGGAATTGTGTTGCAGATGCCACACTACAACGTTAAAAACTTAGCGTTGGGTCCTGAGATCTACAAAGAAACAGGTCTACCTGTCTTTATTGCCAATGATACCCGAGCGTGGGCATTAGCAGAGAAGCTGTTTGGTCACTCTCAAGATAACGATAATTCCGTTTTGATCTCGATTCACCACGGTGTAGGCGCAGGGATCATTCTCGACGGCCGAGTATTGCAAGGTCGCCACGGTAACATCGGTGAGCTGGGTCATATTCAGATCGATAAACAAGGCAAGCTTTGTCATTGTGGTAATCATGGCTGTTTAGAAACGGTTGCGAGTTCACAGGCTCTCCGTGAGCAAGTCAAAGAACGGTTGGCTAATGGTGAAGCATCATCACTAACGGCGTTTGAAGATGTCACAATTGAACAGATCTGCGCTGCTGCTGCTGATGGTGATCCACTGGCTGTTGAAGTGATAGAACAGTTAGGTCGTTACTTAGGTGCCGCGATAGCGATTGTGATCAACCTTTTCAATCCTGAGAAAATCTTGATAGGTGGTGTTATCAATCAGGCTAAAAGCGTGTTGTATCCTGCGATTCAAAAGTGTATCGAAGAGCAGAGTTTATCGGTTTACCATCAAGATTTAGAGCTGGTGGAATCTCGATTCTATAAACAAGCCACCATGCCAGGTGCTGCGCTTGTTAAACAAGCTTTATATGATGGCCAATTGTTAATGAAAGTGATTGAAGGCTAACCCTTTTTTTATCGTTTTTAGCCTTCCTTGAACCCTTTCCATGCACTTAAACTATGTATAACAGCATTTGTTGTACTTAGTTTAAGCATCTGTGTATTTGCGCTTTGCTTTAACCTATCGAATTAGGCTATTGTAGCCACAGTTATTATTTGTCACTAAGGTGTTGTATGTCTGGCGTTTTAAATTCTGTTGATCAGAGAACTAAACTCGTCGGTGAAAACCGTCTGGAACTCTTGTTATTTAGCTTAAATAGTCGCCAACTATTTGCGATTAACGTATTTAAAGTGAAAGAAGTATTAAAAGTGCCTGTACTCACTCGCTTGCCAGGCTCTCACCATCATATTACGGGTGTTGCTTCTTTACGTGGTGAATCTGTACCTGTGATTGACTTACGCAGTGCGATTGGTTTCCCACCATCACGTGATGAGACTCAAGAAAACAACTTGATCATTACCGAATACAACCGAACCGTACAAGGCTTCTTGGTTGGACAAGTTCGCAATATCGTGAATACGACATGGACAGAAATCCAACCGCCACCAAAGACTACGGGTCGAGCAAACTATTTAACTGCTATCACGCATATCCAAGAAGAAGAGCAGCACAAAATCGTTGAGATCATCGATGTTGAAAAGGTGTTAGCGGAGATCATCGACTACGATGTGTCGATTTCTGACGGTGTTCTAGATCAGCAGTTAGCGAATGAAATGGTTGGCCGTAATGTGCTTATCGTGGATGACTCTTCAACAGCACGCAACCAGATCAAAGGCACCTTGTCGCAACTTGGTTTGAACATTATCGAATGTTGTGACGGCTTAGAAGCACTGACTTTACTTAAGAAGTGGTGTGATGAAGGCAAAGACATCAATCAAGAAATACTGTTGATGATCACCGATGCCGAAATGCCAGAAATGGATGGCTACAAACTGACTCATGAAGTTCGAACTGATCCTCGAATGCATGACTTGTTTATTACGCTAAATACTTCATTAAGTGGTAGTTTCAATGAAGCCATGGTTGAGAAAGTAGGGTGTAATCGCTTTATTTCTAAATTCCAACCAGACCTCTTAGTTGAAGTAACTCAAGAGCGAATGCGTCAGATTTTGTAATTAATGCAGCTGTACGGTTTGTTTCGAATGACCTTGGCGGAAACGTTTGCTAGTATTTGATACAGCATGTTTTTAACAAAATATGCTCAACGACTAACGTAACTTTTCATGCACAATCTAAGGTAGTTCCTCTGAATGATATGGTTAACGTCTAAAGTCGTCATGACTTTGAGCTTATTACTGTATAGGGAATTTAAGAAAAGACGTACGGAAGCGGACGTTGAGGTATAACTCAACAAATTGAATTTAAGGGAAGCGGATGCTTCCCTTTTTCGTTTCTAGCGTTTCTTGGAGGGCAACTTGAATCGCTAATGAAAATCTCGAGATTTGGTGTTCAAGCCAACAATTTCATCAGTTATATCGATAAGTTTCCCCGCAATTACATGCACGACTTCGCCTTCCTTCTCTAAGACTCCTTGAACCTTTAAAGCCTTCGCTGTCAGATAAGCTTGCTGCTGTGCGCGTGCAGTGGCTCCCCATACCACAACGTTAATATTGCCTGTGTTATCTTCTAATGTGACAAAGGTGACACCGGCTGCGGTACCGGGTGATTGTTTGCCAGTGACCAATCCAACAACCGTGACCATGGATTTGTGTCTTTGTTGTTTTAAGTCTTTCATATGGGTGAATCGACCTAATCGTCCCGCTTCTTCTAGCAAAGTGATAGGGTGCTTGTTTAACGATACGCCAACGCTGGTGAAATCTTCCAATAGATCCTGCATCTCATTTGGCTTATGCAAGGCGTGCTCTACCTTGTCATAAGCCTGACGAAATAGAGGTAGGTCAGAAGCGGAGTCCATGATTGCCCAACGAGTCTGGAAGCGGTTTCCCAATACGTTATGTAGCGCATTGGCCGATGCCAGTAGCTCGATATCTTTCTTATTCATCGATAACTGTTTCACCTGGCTAGGGTGGCGATAACCGGATTGTGGACGATTGGCGAGCACGCTTTGAATCCCATGTTCGCTGAATCCTTTGATTTGTCGCAGCCCTAAGCGAATCGCTAAACCATTCTGATGAGCGATGACAGTGTGGTTGTCTTGTGAGGCGTTCACACATACCGGAAGAACTACCACATTGTGTCGTTGTGCGTCTTGTACCAACTGTGATGGGCTATAAAACCCCATAGGTTGGCTATTGAGCAAGGAAGCATAGAAGCATTCTGGGTAGTAGCATTTCAACCAAGCTGAGCAATAGGCTAGCACCGCAAACGAAGCCGAGTGGCTTTCTGGAAAACCGTATTCGCCAAAGCCGCATATCTGTTTAAAGATCTGCTCAGCAAACTCTGTCTCATAGCCGCGTTTTTGCATTCCTTCGATGAGCTTGTTTTTAAACTTAAAGACGTTGCCATTTTTCTTCCAAGCAGCCATGGCGCGTCTGAGCTGATCTGCTTCTCCGCCGGTGAATCCTGCGGCAACCATCGCGAGCTTAATCACTTGTTCTTGAAATATTGGCACCCCCAAAGTGCGCGACAGAACCGACTCCACGTCTTTAGATGGATAACTGATTGGCTCAATACCATCTCGACGCTTTAAGAATGGGTGAACCATATCGCCTTGAATAGGCCCAGGACGTACGATAGCGATTTGAATCACCAAGTCGTAATAAGTCTTCGGCTTAAGCCTTGGCAGCATGCTCATTTGCGCACGTGACTCAATTTGGAATATCCCGACCGTATCTGCTCGCTGAATCATGCCGTAAACCTGAGGATCGTCCTTAAGGCGAGTGATCTCAGCAATGGTCAGTGATCGCCCGTGAATGCGTTTGATCAGGTCGAAACATTTACGAATCGCAGAGAGCATACCTAACGCGAGTACATCAACTTTCAGCAGTCCCAATGTTTCAAGATCATCCTTATCCCATTGAATTATGGTTCGATCGTGCATAGCCGCATTTTCGACGGGAACCAATTCATACAAAGGCCCAGAAGATATGACAAAACCACCAACGTGTTGAGATAAGTGACGTGGAAAGCCGATGATCTCATTAACCAAATGGATAAACTGCTGTCCCTTCAAAGAATCAGGCTGTAGCCCCAATTGAGTGAGCTGAGCCTGCCAACCTAAGCTTTTGTCCCTGCGATTGGTGTTCTTAATGAAGTAGTCGAGCTGAGTTTCTTGTAGCCCCAATGCTTTACCGACATCTCTTACTGCACTTTTGAAGCGGTATGAAATGACAGTTGCGGCAAGTGCTGCGCGTTCTCTACCGTATTTTTTGTAGATGTATTGGATGACTTCTTCACGGCGCTCGTGCTCAAAGTCGACATCGATATCGGGCGGCTCATCGCGTTCTTTACTGATGAAACGTTCAAATAGCACCGAGATCTGTCTTGGGTCGACAGAGGTTATTTCTAGGCAGTAACAGACCACGGAGTTGGCCGCGGAGCCACGACCTTGGTAAAGAATGCCTTGGCTTTTGGCAAACATGACGATGTCGTGGATCGTGAGAAAAAAGAAAGGGTAGTCTAGCTCGTCAATCAGCCTCAATTCTTTATCTATGATCTGTTGGATGTCACTAGGTACACCTTGTGGGAAGCGAGCTCGTTTTCCTTTCTCTACTAACATGCGTAGATAGCTCATGGGTGTCTCACCTTGAGGGATCAGCTCGCTCGGGTATTCGTAGCGCAAGCTGGCTAAATCAAATTCACACAGCTCAGAGATTCGGTTGCTCTCTTCTAGCCACTCAGCTTTGAATATATGAGAGATCTTATTGATGCTGCGTAAACAGCGCTCGGCATTGGCGAGTAAGTGACTGCCCACTTCGGTAATGGGTTTTTGGTACTTAATAGCAGTGAGTGAATGCTGCAAGGGTAAGCGATTCGCGTTGTGCATTAGCACGCCACCACAGGCAGTAATCGGCAGTTGGTGATGTTGTGACAGCTCAACACAGTAATCCGTGTACTGCTGGTCGGTTTGTTTTAGGTGTCGTTGTAAGCCGATCCAAAGCCGACCTGAATGATGCTGAGATAGCCATTGCCCCCAGTGCGCGTCTTCATTCTTCTGTTGAGGAAGCCAAAGAATGAAGCAGTGCTTAGCCGACATGATATCCCACTCAGAGAGCTGATAATGTCCTTTGCTGCTACGACGTCTCGCGTTGGTAATAATACGACACAGCTCGGCATAGGCCTCTCTATTTGGGCATAGCAAAACCACTTGGCACTCTTCATTTAACCAAAACATGCTCCCGACAATTTGCTTGAGCGACAGTTTATGTTGCTTGATTGCTGAGTGAACCTTAACGATGCCCGCGACTGAGCACTCATCAGTAACTGCGAGTGCTTTGTAACGTAAGAAGTCGGCCTGTAAAACAAGCTCTTCCGCATGCGAAGCTCCCTCTAGAAAGGAATAATTACTTTGACAGAAAAGCTCTGAGTATTGCTGAGACATAAAGTAATCTCACTTAACCATTGCGAGTGAACATGATTGAAAAGGGACGCTGAAATTGAATAAGTAGAACGGACGAGCTAACGAAGTTTTCTTACTGACTTATTTTCCTAAAGGTTAGCTAAATAAGCCGTGCAAAAACCACTGCTTATCTGGCGTTCTAAATATCCAGAGCCACCGACCGTTTTCGCTGTGAGCAATAAAGTAGTCACGAATGACCTTCTCTCCGTCCCACCAGCCAGAGACAATGCGCTCAGGGCCTTGAGATAAGGTGACGCTTTCGGTTAAGGCTTCGGGCTCTGGCAATAAAATACTGGGCCTGAGTCGCTGTTGGTTGATGTTGAAAGCAGTGGTTTGTTGCTCGAACTCTGGGGGTGTTTGCCTCTTTGCCATAGACTTACTCAGTGTTGGAATCGAGTACTGATTGGCTTTTTCTGGCCTTGGGTCGTGCTGTATTTTCGGTGTTTGAATGCAGGCTTGCCCTAACTTAGCTTGCAGTAATGAGAGCAAATCTAACGCGGCAAGTGTTCCTGTATTGCCATCAAAAAGATCACGGTAGGCCATTTGCGGTTCTCCATGACGAATTACGGAAAGGGTCAGCCCCTGAACCGGTGCCGTGATCTTCAGTGACTCTAAGGTTAGATGAGTCAGGTTCGCCCACTTTGCAGCAAGGTAATCGCCTTGTGCTGAATAGAAAGAGACAGGGTGGTCATCTTTATCTCTCAGATGCAAAGTCAGTGTTAACTCGAAAGCAACTCGGTCGCGTAGCTTCAAAAAACACTCGAGTTGATTTAATAATTTCAGTAACGGCTTTTCAATAAACAGGATGTTTTCAATATCAAACAACAGCTCCAAATATTGCTGGAAATTCTCTGGTGGGTGATAGAAATCAATTGGGTGCTTGAACTGCCCATTAAGGCGACCGACATAATTCACCAGGTCGATATCAAAGCGACGCGCGACCTCTTGCAAAGGCAGCTTTAATAAGTCTTCAACGGTATTGATACCGACACGGTTCAGGCGTTCCACTTGCTTGGTCGGTAGCTCACTGGAACTCAATGCTTGTTGATTGACCCAAGTTTTCATCTGCTCAATATTGTTTGTTGCTTGATTGATCGCTTGCTTACCCAAAAGGATCGCAGCAAGCGGCGAATAACCCGTAGCGAAGCTGAACTGGATATTGAGCGTCTCCAAGTGGCTTTTGAGCTCATGCCAGTAGTTATCTAGCCCGTCGTAAAGTAACAGCATGTTAGAGGCTTTAATCAACAAACCATTAGGTGGCAATAACGCCATGTCGGAAGTGACCAAATACGCCCATTGAGCGATCTCTTTGAGCTTACTTTTCTCCAGTTCAATACTGTAAGGGTGGACGTGTAAGTTGTGACACAGCGCCGCCGCAGATCCTAAGCCCATACCAAGTGAAATTCCCGATTGCAACGCAGCTGGGTTTGCTTGCAGTACTCGGTGATCTTTTTCATCGACGATGATAATGGGTTGTTCGCGTGAGTCTTCGCTCGAACCCAATTCATTAGAGTTAAACAAGGTATCCAATTGTAGGGATGAGAAATGCAGATACAACCACAGCATACGTTAGCCTTGCTTCGCAATAGGAAAAGCCAGCACAGTGTTACCTGACAAAGCACGATCTAAATTGTCTTCATGAATGACTTTCTCTGTGAGTAACGGCCAGTTGTGTGTCATGTCTAGAATAAAGCTGCCATACGACCAACTGCCTTTTCTTTTTGTTACCTCTACCTTCAATCCTTGGGCGTGAGAAGACAGCTTCATGCTTAAAGACACGGGTAGGGATAACTGGTTATGGCTGGTGGTTTTAAAATGAAATTGCAGACACTTGCCCGTTTCGCTTGCCGCTTGCAGGCGCTTGGTTTGGTGAATTTCTAGATCCGCTCCCCATAGCAAAACAGAATGACAGGCACCACTCTTGAGACACTGCTCTGCGGCCCATAACGCATCGAGATCACGTTGAGGCTGAATAACGAGAATGTTCTCTAATTCAATGCCTTGGTTGCTAAAAAACTCGGCACAGATCTTCCCTGGAGGGTTGATGAAAATGGCCAACTTCTGCGATTTTTGTTGAGCTAAATAAGGAGTGAGTAGACGAAGTTCGCCGATCCCTTGTTGTGATTCAACCTCAATAACGCCGTGCGTCGGGAAGCCGCCATCAAGCTGTTTATCCAATTGAGGATAGCCTGTCGAAGTGGTGCTGCCTTGCGTTGTTGATTGTAACCCTGTCCAGATTAGCTGGCGGTCTTGTAAGTTTTTTATTAGTTCATGCATAATTAAATACCTGTGTATTTATACAGTATATTTAACAATGAAAAAGATGCAAAGCAAAATGACGAAAATCAGATGAACTAAATATTAGATGGTTGATTTAGATACAAAAAAAGCCGCTATTAAAGCGACTTTTTGTTATTGCTCATAATATCAGCTACTTAGGTTGAGCATCGATACATTGGCCATGAATGTCTGTCACACTTGGGTTCATTAAGTGTAGATACAGCGGGATGATGTCTAGTGGCGTTTTTAACTTGTTCGCATCTTCACCTGGGTACGCTTTTGCACGCATGCGTGTTTGAGTACCGCCTGGGTTAATCGCATTAACACGGATATCGGTACCTTCAAGCTCATCGGCTAAGATCTGCATCATGCCTTCGGTAGCAAACTTTGAAATCGCGTAAGTGCCCCAGAACGCGCGGCCAGAGTGACCAACTGTAGAAGAGGTGAATACGATACGACCGGCTTCAGCTTTTTTAATGACAGGCAGTAATGCTTGAGTCATTAGAAATTCAGCTTTAACGTTGATTTGCATGACGCCATCAAATGTTTCTTCATCGATTTGATCAAATGGGCTTAACGTGCCAAGCACACCTGCGTTATGCAGTAGGCCGTCTAAACGACCGAACTGTGATTCAATGGTTTCAGCCATATCAATGTAGTTCTGCTTTGTTGCTCCTTTGAGGTCTAGCGGAATGATCGCAGCCTGAGGGTAACCAGCACTTTCGATTTCATCGTAAATGAATTCAAGGTTTTTAACATTGCGGCCTAACAGAATGACAGTTGCACCATGTTGAGCGAAGCTTAGTGCGGCTTGGCGACCAATGCCAGCACCGGCACCTGTAACCAAAATTACTTTATCTTTGAGGGCATCTGTAGAGATTGGGTAATCCACTGTGCTTATCCTTCTTTCTTTTATTATGTTCGTCATTCCATTGGTGTTTAATCACACAGATAAACGCAGGAATGATGAGAAATTCTTGGTAATCGTGACAAGATGGTTACAATACACTAATTCATACATTAGGGGATATGACATTGGAATTTTTGTTGGACTACGGCTTGTTTTTAGCCAAGATTGCGACCGTTGTAATCGCCATCATTGCAATTTTAGTGATTGCTAAATCGGTGGGTGGAAAATCAAGCGCGATTAAAGGTGAGCTGGAAATCACGAACCTATCTGAGCACCATAAACAGACGATTGAACAATTAGAGCACCATCTACACGATGATGCTTTCATCAAAGCCCGTGATAAAGCAGAAAAGAAAGCGGAAAAAGAAAAAGTAAAATCACGTGGCAAAGAAGTGAAAAAAGCAGCGAAAGAGGGTGAGCTTGATAGCAAGCGTGAACCACATCTATTCGTTCTCGATTTTAACGGCAGCATTGATGCGAAAGAAGTGACTTCATTACGTGAAGAGGTAACGGCGGTTCTGGCTGTGGCTCGTGAAGGCGATGAAGTCTTGCTTAAACTTGAGTCTGGCGGTGGCATGGTTCACGGCTATGGTTTGGCGTCTTCTCAACTCGACCGTATCAAAGCAGCAGGCCTGCCTCTGACTATCTCTGTAGACAAAGTAGCCGCGAGTGGTGGTTACATGATGGCATGTATCGCGGACAAAATTGTATCTGCACCTTTTGCTATTGTTGGCTCTATTGGTGTTATTGCTCAATTGCCAAACTTCAATAAACTGCTTAAAAAGCATGATATTGAGTTCGAACAGCTAACGGCGGGTGAGTACAAACGCACGCTTACTATGTTTGGTGAGAACAGCGATAAAGCACGCGAGAAGTTTAAAGAAGAGCTCGAAGAGACACATGGCCTATTCAAAGACTTCATCCGTGACCATCGTCCAACACTCGATCTTGAAAAAGTAGCAACGGGTGAACACTGGTTTGGTACACAAGCACATGAGCTTGGGCTGGTGGATGAGATCAGCACTTCTGATGATTTAGTCGTAGCGGCATGTAAGGACAAAACGGTTCTAGCGATTCACTACGTACAGAAGAAAAAGCTGTCAGACAAACTAGCGGGCGTGGCAGGTAAATCTGCAGACAGCGTGCTGATGAAGCTGATTGAACGCGGCCAAAAGCCGATTGTTTAAGCTTATTTAGTTTTAGCTCTAGTATCTAGTATCTAGTATCTAGGGCGTGTTGATCTTTGCTGTACATTTTGTGTTCAACAATACATCGGTAGCCACATTAACATGAATGCCAGCGATAACATGCTGGCATAATTCCTTTCTAGCTTGTCATATCTACTTGAAATAGCTCGATAATGCTTAATTCTCCCAAAGGCATTTTCGACCAAGTGACGATACTTGTATAGACACCAATCCATACTGTCTTTGTCTATATCTTGTCCGTAATTGCGTTTAGCAATTACCGTTTCTCCGCCACGTTCCTTAACAAAAGTACGGAAAGGTTCGCTGTCATATCCTTTATCACAAACGATAGTATTAACTTCATCGAGTTGTTCAACTAAGCTTTCGGCATGCACTATATCGTGGCGTTGTCCTTCTGATAAATCAAAGCAAATCGGCAGACCACCACTATCTACGGCTAAGTGAATTTTGGTTGAGTTGCCCCCGCGACTTTTTCCTATTTGCTCTGAGCTTTCAGTAGCTGCACCTGTACTATGCTGATGCGCTCGAACTATAGAGCCATCAAGAAAGACCCATTCAAAATCAGCCATGCTAGATAAGCTTTTGAAAAGTTTATCTAAAATCCCTTTCTTTGACCAAAGATTAAATCGTCTGTAAACGGTACTCCACTCTCCGAACTCAGAGGGTAGATCTCGCCAAGGAATACCTGTTCTCATTCGATAAAGTATTCCTTCAAATGTCATTCGATGTTCAGTTTTATCGTAAATACGACCTGTACTTTTCATAACTTGGAGTAGCAGTTCCCAGCGAATATCAGTTAGCATTGTTCTTGGCATGGTATTGGTTATGGTTTTACTTTTGGCGAAGCAAATTATAACTCTTTACCATGCTGTTCAAAAAACACTCACGAAAGATCAACACGCCCTAGTATCTAGTATCTAGGTTTAGTGCCTTGCGTCTATTGAAGACGTTTGAGCCTTAAAAAGAAAGCGCATAAGTCATCAGACTTATGCGCTTTTTTATTGCTCCACTTCCGAGCGGTGACCACTATGTTGTAGGGGGAGCGGAGTTTTATACCAAGCACTTACTTACTGTGATTGGTATTAAATCTTGGCTCCATAATCATTACGTTTTGGACAAGTAGTCAGAATCTCTCTGTGACCCGTATCTTTGAGCTCTTCCAAAATCACATCAAAGCCCCATAAGCGATAGAGATGTTTCATCACTTCGTCGTAGCCTTTATCAAGCGGGATACGACCGTGAGGCACATATTGTAGTGTCATCGAGCGATCACCACGAACATCGACGTTAAACACCTGAATATTCGGCTCAAGGTTACTTAGGTTGTATTGCGCCGCAAGCTTTTCACGAATCAAGCGATAGCCTGGGTCATCGTGAATAGCACTTATCTCAATGGTGTTTTTGCGATCGTCGTCGAGCACAGAGAACAGTTTAAAGTCTCGAATGATCTTTGGTGAAAGGTATTGGCTGATGAAGCTTTCATCTTTGAAATTGTGCATCGCAAAGTGCACCGCTTCTAACCAATCACTTCCGGCTAACTCAGGGAACCACTCTTTGTCTTCATCGGTTGGTTCTTCACAGATGCGTCGGATGTCTCTAAACATCGCAAAGCCAAGCGCATAAGGGTTTATCCCGCTGAAATAAGGGCTGTTGTAGGCGGGCTGTGCGACCACGCTGGTGTGGCTGTGTAGGAATTCTAAGATGAACTTGTCACTCACCAAACCTTCGTCGTAAAGGTGGTTAAGAATGGTGTAGTGCCAGAAGGTTGCCCAGCCTTCGTTCATTACTTGAGTTTGCTTTTGAGGGTAGAAGTATTGGCTCACCTTGCGAACGATGCGAACACACTCACGCTGCCAAGGTTCAAGTAGTGGTGCGTTCTTCTCGATAAAGTAGAGAATGTTTTCTTGAGGTTCGCTAGGAAAGCGGATTTTGGTCTCTTTTTCCTTGTCTTGATTTTTAGGCACAGTTCTCCACAGATCATTGACTTGAGATTGCAGATACGCTTCACGTTCTTCTTGCCTTGCTGTCTCTTCAGCTATGGAAATCTTCTCAGGGCGTTTGTATCTGTCTACGCCGTAGTTCATGAGAGCATGACAAGAATCGAGAAGTTTCTCGACTTCAGCCACACCGTATTTTTCTTCGCAATCAGTAATGTATTTTTTCGCGAACAATAGATAGTCGATAATCGAGCTTGCATCCGTCCAGGTTTGGAACAGGTAATTACCCTTAAAGAAAGAGTTATGGCCGTAACAAGCATGAGCCATTACCAGCGCCTGCATTGTGACCGTGTTCTCTTCCATTAAGTAAGCGATACACGGATCTGAGTTGATCACGATTTCGTACGCTAAGCCCATTTGGCCGTGTTTGTAGTTTTGTTCTGTCTGGATGAATTTCTTACCAAAAGACCAGTGGTTGTAATTGATGGGCATACCAATACTGGAGTAAGCATCCATCATCTGCTCAGAGGTAATCACTTCAATCTGGTTCGGGTAAGTGTCCAAACGGTAATGCTGCGCCACACGCTTAATTTCTACGTGATATTGCTCTAAGAGGTTGAACGTCCAATCTGGACCATCAGGCAGCATCTTGTCGTTTCTCTTCTGTGTCGCTTTGTCTTTTTCTGCAACGTTTGATTTCGCTGTCATGGCAAGCCCCCTTACGCTGTCTCTTTCTGGAACAGTTCTCTAAACACAGGAAAAATATCATCCACCGTTTTAATGTTCTTCATGGCGAAGTTATCGAAGCTTGCTTCTAGCTTCTCGTACTCGTGCCAAAGCGTTTGGTGTGAACGGCGCGTAATCTCGATGTACGAGTAATATTGGCAAGTCGGCAATAGCGTATTGACCAGCAGTTCTTTACAGCGAGGCGAGTCATCCGCCCAGTTATCTCCATCAGAAGCTTGTGCTGCGTAGATATTCCACTCATTAGCAGGATAACGATCTGCGACAATTTCTTTCATTAGTTTCAGTGCACTAGAAACGATGGTGCCGCCAGTTTCTTGCGAATAGAAGAACTCGTGTTCGTCGACTTCTTTAGCCTGAGTATGGTGACGAATAAACACTACATCGACGTTTTCATAAGTACGGTTCAAGAACAGGTAGAGCAACACATAAAAGCGCTTAGCGATGTCTTTGGTGGCTTGATCCATTGAGCCAGATACGTCCATTAGGCAGAACATAACGGCTTGGCTAGATGGAATAGGGCGCTTCTCGTAGTTTTTAAAACGCAGGTCGAAGGTGTCAATAAATGGCACGCTTTCAATTTTTTTACGTAACTCGGCAATCTCTTCTTTTAAACGACTCTCTTCGAAAGGTTGTGCTGGTTCTGTCATTTTTACTTGGTCAAGTTGCTCCATCAGTAGGTTGAGCTCGCGCTTTTTACCTGCTGTCATCGCGGTTCTACGAGCCAGAGATTGTTGCAGTGAACGAACGATAGCGATATTAGATGGAATCCCCGCGCTTTGGTAACCAGAGCGGTGTGTTTTCCATTCGGTGATTTTGTTGACCTGATTCTTCTCTAGATTAGGCAGAGCTAAATCTTCGAAGAGAATATCAAGATATTCATCTTTTGAAATTTGGAATGTAAATTCATCTTGGCCTTCGCCATCAGGGCTTGCGTCACCCTGGCCTGAGCCACCACCTTGACCGCCACCTTTAGGGCGTTCAATTTTATCGCCCGTGATGAACTGGTCATTACCTGGGTGAACGCGTTCTCTTACGCCGCCTTGACCTTGGTGAAAGCTTGGCTCTTTGATGTCTTTATGAGGAATAGTGACGTCTTCACCGGTTTCAGTATTGGTGATTGAGCGTCGGTTGACTGCATCGGCCACAGATTCTTTGATTTGCTCTTTATGGCGTCGTAAGAAACGCTGTCTATTCACAGCACTCTTATTCTTGCCATTGAGCCTCCGATCGATAAATTGTGCCATAAGAACTCCCTCTCAGCTGATGTTGCGATCCTACTTTTTATTCGGGTATAAGAGTTATTAGTTTACTAAAGCTATTCGTTCGTTAGGGTATAAAGTTATTGGTTTGTATGAGCTGCTCAGTTGAGCAGCTCAATACAGTTTGGTTATGAGGATTTACGAACTCTTAGGTACCACTCAGATAGCAGTCTCACTTGTTTCTCGGTGTAGCCTTTTTCCATCATACGAGCAACGAAGTCGTCGTGTTTTTTCTGATCATCCGTTGAGGTCTTAGCATTGAACGAAATAACAGGAAGTAGCTCTTCTGTGTTGGAGAACATTTTCTTCTCAATCACAGTGCGCAGTTTCTCGTAGCTCGTCCAAACTGGGTTTTGACCGTTATTGTTGGCTTTGGCACGAAGCACGAAGTTCACAATCTCATTTCGGAAGTCTTTAGGGTTACTGATCCCAGCTGTTTTCTCGATTTTCTCTAGTTCACCATTCAGAGAAGCACGGTCAAATAGCTGTCCTGTTTCTGGATCGCGGTACTCTTGGTCTTGAATCCAGAAGTCCGCGTAGGTGACATAGCGGTCGAAGATATTCTGTCCGTACTCAGAGTAAGACTCTAGGTAAGCGGTTTGAATTTCTTTACCAATGAATTCTACGTAACGCGGTACTAGGTATCCTTTCAAGAACTCAAGATACTTCTCAGCGGTTTCTTGAGGGAACTGCTCACGTTCAATTTGCTGTTCAATCACGTAGAACAAGTGAACCGGGTTTGCCGCCACTTCGGCTTGGTCGAAGTTAAATACACGAGACAGGATCTTAAAGGCGAAACGCGTTGATAGCCCAGACATGCCTTCGTCAACACCAGCGTAGTCTCGGTACTCTTGGTAACTCTTCGCTTTTGGATCGGTGTCTTTTAGAGTCTCACCATCGTAAACCCGCATTTTTGAGAACAGAGAAGAGTTTTCAGGCTCTTTCAGTCTCGATAGGATGCTGAATTGCGATAGCAGATCGAGTGTGCTTGGCGAACAAGGGGCTTTGGATAGCTCACTGTGCTCAAGCAGTTTTTGATAGATCTTAACTTCTTCAGAGACGCGCAGACAGTAAGGGACTTTTACAATGTACACACGGTCGAGGAAGGCTTCGTTGTTTTTGTTGTTACGGAAGGTCTGCCACTCGGATTCGTTTGAGTGAGCCAGAATCATGCCGTCAAATGGCAGTGCAGAGAGCCCTTCGGTACCGTTGAAGTTACCTTCTTGCGTTGCCGTTAGAAGTGGGTGCAAGACTTTGATTGGCGCCTTGAACATTTCCACGAATTCCATCACACCTTGGTTAGCTTTACATAGCGCACCAGAGTAGCTGTAGGCATCCGGATCATCTTGAGAGAAATGCTCAAGTTTACGAATATCGACTTTACCTACAAGTGAAGAGATATCTTGGTTGTTTTCATCACCCGGCTCTGTCTTCGCGATCGCAACTTGGTCTAGAATAGAAGGGCGCAGTTTGATGACTTTGAATTTGGAGATGTCACCACCGAAGTCATGGAGGCGTTTCGCAGCCCAAGGTGACATGATAGAGCGTATGTAACGTTTCTCTATTCCGTACTCTTGTTTCAAAAGATCGCCATCTTCGTTTACGTCAAATAGACAGAAGGGGTGATCATTCACTGGGCTTCGCTCACCATCGGCAGACAGCACATAGATTGGTAGCTTTTGCATCAGTGCTTTGAGTTTTTCAGCAAGGGAAGATTTACCACCGCCCACAGGGCCAAGTAGATAAAGGATTTGCTTACGTTCTTCTAAACCTTGCGCTGCATGTTTTAGATAAGAAACAATCTGTTCAATCGCATCTTCCATGCCGTAGAAATCTTTAAATTCGCTGTAACGTGAGATGACACGGTTCGAGAAAATACGACTTAGTTGAGGATCTTGAGCGGTGTCAATGACCTCCGGTTCGCCAATGGCCAATAGTAAGCGCTCTGCTGCGTTAGCGTAAGCACTCTTATCGTCTTTACACAGCCCTAAGAACTCTTGCAATGTCAGCTCTTCTTCCTTGGCTGCTTCATAACGTGATTGATAGTGGTCAAAAATACTCATAGTCACATTCCCCTTGTTAACCAGTCAAAACTGACGAGCGATTGAAAAATAGGCTCTCCCTACATTTTAAGATTAGACCCGCTTCGACAATTTTGCTTAACAATTATGTATTTATTTACAATTTTGCGTGTTGAAAGACCCGCTAAGGCCATAGGCAACTTGACGCGCTCAGAATCGAATTGTTTTACATTCGAGGGGGGCTAACCGTTTGTTTTGTGATTTTAGGTCGCTTAACAATACTCACACTGGATTTATGTGTATTAGATGTATAACTGAGCTCTATTGATTTTTTGGAATGAAGTACCATATAATGCGCTGCGTTATCCAAAGTTGCTCAATAAATAGGTAAATATAGTGAAGAATAATGGGTTAAAAATAGTGACTATCAGTGTGGCGTTACTGGCTTCGACAGTAACGCATGCAAAAATATCGCAGTGGTCATTGGGCGTTGCCGCCTCTTATTCTCCTGCAGTCTATAAAGAGACGCCGTCAAATTGTACAGTGATCCCCATGATTGGTTATGAAGGTGAGCATTTCTTCATGCGTGGATTCAGTGCGGGCTACCGCCTGCTACCTGCAGGCTCACCACAGAATATTGTGTTTCGAGCGGTTTATGATCCAAGAACATTAAAGCCAAGTGACTCTGATAATGTTGATATCCAGAAGCTCGATGAGCGTAAAGCCTCAGTATTAGGCGGCATTAGTTATCAAGTGATTACATTGGTCGGTATGTTTGAAGCGACAGCGGGCTCAGACTTAGGTTTTAGACATAATGGAATTTATGCAGAAGCGGCATGGCGCCTACCAATTCGTCGTAATGGCTGGGCGATTACACCATCTATTGGTTACTCGTATAACAGTAAGCGTTTGAATAATCACCTGTACGGAGTGAGTTCATCGGAAGCGGCGAGAACCAATTTAGATGAATTTGACGCTGACTGGGACGGTCAGTACTTTATCGGTTTAGGTGGTTACTTACATGTCACCCCAAATGTCCGAGTGACCGGCGGTGTTCGTTACACCAATCTTGAAGGTGATATTGAGAACAGCCCAATACTTGAAAGCGGTATTAATATGGCAGCGAATGTTGGCGTAGCATACGTCTTCTAGGTGCTGTTGTTTTTCTCGTTATAGACGAAAAGAAAAAAGGGTTACTCATGATGATAAACCCTTTTTATTGGTTCACCGCGGCTTTCCGGAGAAAGCCACTTTTATCTTCAAGAAGAAGTAGACTGTATCTCGATACCCCCGATTTCAGATAATAAGTGCTACATTCACTTGATTAGCTTTATCTTGTTGTTTACCCATATTCCAATGTGCAAGTATTTAACGGGGAACTTGCCGATGCGATAATGCCGTGAAGATAAGGACTCAGTTTTTGAACGAACTCTTTCAATGGCTTAATTCCACTCTCTTATACCTGTTCATATAACACCTCCCAGAGCCCCTTCTTTTCGATGGAACCTATTTGATCTAGATGTCAACTACATTCGAAATCTTATTTTACATATAAGTCATGTGTATATGCCTTGCGTGTCACGTTTTGCACGAAAATAATATGATTAATTATTATCAATAAAAATTGATAGCTATTTTATTTATGCTGAGGGATATGGATTAAATAGCTTTAATGAGTATTAAATATGGAGATTTAACTTGGTTTTCAGGATGAATTTTTTAATTTACGATGCGTTAGAATTAAATAGTAAACAGTTTTTTATTCGCGTTTACGGTTTAGCATGGTTATGGGCATTGATCTTTGTTTTTTTAGATTATTTCCTTCTAAATGGCTTTGGTAATACTCTTCTGGACACGAGTGATGATGAAATTTTTTCTGCATTGTTTTTTATATTAATTGATGCACCATTTACTGAAACTCTAATATTTCAATGTTTTATACAAACGATTCTTCGTCATGCACAAGGAAGCCCAACATTCTCAATTTTAGGTTCAGCTACTATATTTTCTTTGTGTCACCTAGGTAATTCTACGATAAACGCAATTATAGTGTTGGCAACTGGACTTGCTCTAGCTTTAACATATGAATATGTACGGATGAGATATGGCAATATTTATGCTTGCCTTTCTGTCTTTATTTCTCATATGTTATGGAATGTAATTTCAGCGGTGGTTATGCCATTACTGTTTATTATCTTTGACTTAAAATAAAACAAGTTCTACATGCCCGAATTCAACTGCGAAGTACGACACTCTCCAATATCAAGCAGCCAATGCCATTTCTTTAAAGACCATCGCTGGTGGTGTTCGTTATACCAACCTTGAAGGTGATATTGAAAATAGCCCAATACTTGAAAGTGGCATTAACATGGCCGCTAACGTCGGTGTCGCTTATGTATTCTAGGTGCTTTGGCTTATCGCTTTATATATGAATATTAAAAAAGGGTTACTCATGATGAGTAACCCTTTTTTTGAAATTTTATAAGCCTAGTTAAAGCTAATCTTCTAATGCACTAAGCACTAAATATTTGAGATAGCTCTGTCGCACATAGGTGGTACTGACGAGGGCAGTTACGCCACGTTGTTAGCATGCGACGGTACTTTTCTAACATTGGCATTTGACTATTGAAGTGGTGATCTGCTTTGTCAAATTGAGGGTAAAGTCCTTCAGAGTCAACAAGGAAACGCACGTAATGTACGATTTGTGCTTCAGAAGCGATATCGAAACCTAGGAATTGTAGACGACGTTGGTCGACTTCCGCACGCTCTTGATCTGCAAGCATTTTATTCGACTCTTGCATCGCATGGTACATCTCCATAATGTCGATAATTTCGCGACATTCTGCTTCAGTTAAACAACCAAATTCTTTGTTAAGCTCACGCATTTGGAGTTCGTAACCACGTTCTACAATCGTTTGTAGACGCTGGTATTTAGCTGAGTTCTCAGGATCCATTTGAGACATTAGGTAGTATTGATTTGATAGAATTAGACGCTGAGCATTGGTCATTTCCATGGGAGGAACCTCACTAAAAAACTAAATGTTATATTATTTTGTTGCAGTAAGAGTAACAGCATTCCTAAGAGTGGAAACATGATCTCAACACGGATTTAATATGATTTTTTGAATTGATAAACAAAAGTTGTAAAGAAAAGTGAAAGGATTGTTTTAACCAAAAAAGAAAACGCCCCAATCGAAATTGAGGCGTTTGAAATCACTATTAACGTAAGTCTAAATTAGTATTTTACGTTTGAATGGTATTGACTGAGGATAGCAACAATCTCGTCCATTTTTTCTTTGCTTGGCGGATTTGTACCTTCAAGAGGGTAGTCGTGACCCAATGCTTCCCACTTATGAGCACCTAGCTTGTGGTATGGAAGCAGTTCTACTTTTTCGATGTTATCCATGTCCTTAATGAATTCACCCAGAAGATGCGCATCTTCTGGCGTATCTGTGTAGCCAGGAACAATCACATAACGAATCCACGTCTTCTTACCTATTTTGTGTAGGTAGCGTGCAAAATCCAGAGTACGTCGGTTGGATACACCAATGAAATCGTGGTGAATTTCATCTCGCATATGTTTAAGATCCAGCATTACCAGATCAGAGGCTTCTAGTACTTCATCGACCACTTCAGTGTGTTTACGAATATAGCCATTAGTATCAAGACAAGTGTGGATGCCTTCAGCTTGAGCCGCGCGGAAAAAATCACGAACAAACTCAGGTTGTAGCATCGCTTCGCCACCTGAACAGGTGATACCACCGCCAGAGGCTTTCATGAAATGACGGTATGATTTTGCTTCGTTAATGATCTCTTCGACCGTTACTTCCTTTCCGTCATGAAGATCCCATGTATCGCGATTATGGCAGTACATACAACGCATTAAGCAGCCTTGAAGAAACACAATAAAGCGGATACCAGGGCCATCGACAGTACCACAAGATTCGAATGAGTGAATGCGACCAGTTGTAGACATGAGCTATTCTCGTATAGGAATTTATACCGTTTATTTTATTACAAAAACGGTACATAAAATAGGGTCAAATGGTAACTAGGTCTTTAAAAATAAAGGCAATCACCTGTGAAGATGATTGCCTTTATTTAACTTGAAAAGCAGGCGGTGAAAGCCTTTTCTATGGCTAGAAGAAAGCAAACATAGTGATGCCACCAGTACCGTACACTGACTTTGTTGCTTCTTGGTAATCGGGTGTTTTTGCGGTAAGTGCGAAAGATGCACCAACGTATTGGTTATACCAAGCAACACCAAGTATCGCTGTCGCTTGAATGTTCTCTAAAGTGACATCGTAGATCGCAGGATCTTGGCCATTTTTCTTTGCATAATCATTAACACCGGAACGATCTCCTTCGACAGTCAGGTCATTAAATCGGTAACGCCCTTCAAGACCTGCGTAAGTAAACCAACCTGTATTTGAAGCACCGATCATGCCTGCTTTGAATGGGTTTTCTGTGCTGATGTTCGCTGCGCCAAAGTTGCCGCCCAAGTCAGTACCCCAACGGAACATAAATCCAGTAGAAATGTCGCTTCTAAAATTACCAACGTTGATCTCTGATACGTTAGATATCTCGAAGTCAGTATTCGCTAATGCTTGATTACGTATTAGGTTGAAATGACTTAAGTAACCAAGGCTACCTGCGTACTCATCATCAACTTGATACTTCCAACCCATAGGTTCGTCTGATTTAGTGATTGAGTGAACCAGTTTTTGAGCGTCTTCGGAAAGTGCTCGCTCTCCTGTAGTACCAAACGTGATGTTAAAACGCTGGGCTTGTTGTGGGTTCAAGCTGATGTAGTTGAATTCTGTATGTAGGTAACCTGCGTATGGACGATCATTGGCTGATGGTTTTTCTAATTCAATGTCAGAAGGCGTGTACATCTTGTGACCAATGGTGATTTCCCACTTATCTAAAGAGCTTGCGCCCCAATAGGAAAGGCTCAATGGTTTTACCCAAGCGTATGGCGTAATACTTGACGATGTGTAACCCAGAAATAAACCGTTGGTATAGTCTTGGTCGACACCAAAGATACCATCGTTGTCTAACGCAAAAGTTAACGTAGAGCGTTCAGATGCCAGTGATGAACAAGAGAGGAGAATCAGTGGTAAATAACGAAGGTATTTCATGTAGCGGTTACTCTAAAATGATGAACAGAAATAGTACCGTAGTTTGAGTGGATTTGTAGAAAAAAGTGAATGCGAGTGTGCTTTTTGTGGCCAATCTAATCTTTCTTGGGGGAGGGGGTATTGATGAGATTTAGAGTAGATATAAAAAAGCCCCGCACATTGGCGAGGCTAATAGTTTTTACTGTCTATTGAGCGTGAGCTTATAGAGACTCAGTAAATGTACGTGCGATTACGTCAGCTTGCTGCTCTGTAGTCAGAGAGTTAAAGCGTACAGCGTAACCAGAAACACGAATCGTTAGCTGAGGGTATTTCTCAGGGTGCTTAACTGCGTCTTCAAGAGTTTCGCGGTTAAGAACGTTAACGTTAAGGTGTTGACCACCTTCAATGCCAGCTTCGTGGTGGAAGTAACCATCCATTAGGCCTGCAAGGTTAGCACGTTGGCTGTCTTGTTCTTTACCTAGTGCGTTTGGCACGATAGAGAACGTGTAAGAGATACCATCTTGTGCGTCAGCAAACGGTAGTTTACCTACAGACGTTAGTGAAGCTACAGCGCCTTTCTCATCACGACCGTGCATTGGGTTTGCACCAGGAGCGAAAGGAGCGCCAGCACGACGACCGTCTGGAGTGTTACCTGTTTTCTTACCGTAAACCACGTTAGACGTGATAGTAAGAACTGACTGTGTAGGGATAGAGTTACGGTAAGTCTTAAGCTTACGGATCTTGTTCATGAACGTAGAAACTAGTTCACAAGCAATATCATCTACACGAGAGTCGTTGTTACCGTATTTAGGGTAATCGCCTTCGATTTCGAAGTCAGTTGCGATGCCATCTTCGTCACGGATTGGTTTAACAGTCGCGAACTTGATTGCAGATAGAGAGTCAGCTGCAACAGATAGACCAGCAATACCACAAGCCATAGTACGACGAACGTCACGGTCATGAAGAGCCATTAGAGACGCTTCGTAGCTGTACTTGTCGTGCATGTAGTGAATGCTGTTTAGTGCAGTCACGTATTGCTTAGCTAGCCAGTCCATGAAGTGATCTAGACGGTCCATTACTTTATCGTAATCAAGAACAGCGTCAGTCATTGGCGCTTCTTTAGGACCAACTTGCATCTTAAGTTTTTCGTCCACACCGCCGTTGATTGCGTAAAGCATAGTTTTTGCAAGGTTAGCACGAGCGCCGAAGAACTGCATTTGCTTACCAACGATCATTGGTGATACACAACAAGCGATTGCGTAATCATCAGAACCAAGATCAGGACGCATTAGGTCATCATTTTCGTACTGGATAGAAGAAGTATCGATAGATACCTTCGCACAGAAACGCTTGAAGCCGTCAGGTAGTTGCTCAGACCAAAGAACTGTGATGTTTGGCTCTGGAGAAGGACCCATAGTGTATAGAGAGTTAAGGAAACGGAAGTTCGAACGCGTTACTAGCGTACGACCATCAACACCCATACCACCCATAGACTCTGTAGCCCAGATTGGGTCGCCAGAGAATAGCTCATCGTACTCAGGAGTACGTAGGAAACGAACCATACGCAGCTTCATTACGAAGTGGTCGATCATCTCTTGTGCTTGGTCTTCTGTGATTTTGCCAGCAGCGATATCACGCTCGATGTAGATGTCTAGGAAAGTCGAAGTACGACCTAGAGACATTGCAGCACCGTTTTGAGATTTAACAGCAGCTAGGTAGCCGAAGTAAGTCCACTGAATAGCTTCTTGAGCAGTTTGAGCTGGCTCAGAGATATCGAAACCGTATTTCTCAGCCATTTGCTTGATTTGACCTAGAGCACGATGTTGCTCAGAGATCTCTTCACGCAATTGCATTGTAGCAGCAAGATCTTCGCCGTTCTCGAAACGCTCTTGTAGAGAAGCGAATTGAGCAGCTTTGTCTTTCATTAGGAAGTTGATACCGTAAAGTGCAACACGACGGTAGTCACCAATGATACGACCACGGCCGTAAGCATCAGGAAGACCAGTCAGAACACCAGACTTACGACATTTTAGGATATCAGGAGTGTAGATATCGAAAACGCCAGCATTGTGTGTTTTGCGGTATTCTGAGTAGATTTTTGAAACCATTGGGTCAAGAGTTTCACCGTATGCTTTACAAGAACCTTCAACCATACGTACACCACCGTTAGGGATGATTGCACGTTTTAGTGGCTTCTCAGTTTGTAGACCAACGATAGTCTCAAGATCTTTCTCAATGTAACCTGCATCGTGAGCAGTAATGGTAGAGATAACAGAAGTATCGAAATCTACAGGTGCTTTAGTTGCGTTTTCCTGTTTGATACCTTCCATTACCGAAGACCAAAGCTTGTTAGTTGCTTCAGTACCCTCAGAAACTAGGAAAGACTCGTCGCCTTCATATGGCGTGTAGTTCTTTTGAATGAAATCACGAACGTTTACTTCGCTTTGCCACTCACCTGCAGCAAAATCTTCCCAAGCTTTAGCAAATTGCTCTGCCATGACATACCTACCTTTTTAGTAGAAAAAATACGTACATTAACACTGTTGAGCCAGCGCCCCTCGTAAGGGTAGTACACTCTTATTAATAACAATATATATGAGCATATGAGCGTCATATGGTTATATATATTGTCACTACCTTTTATATGTTGTCTTTACTCTATGTATTCAAGACTACGCTAAAAAATTTCTGTAAACCTTAAACTAAATCAATAAATGCCAAAAAAAGTTGAAAAAATTTGAGTGGCAGGGGTTGCCACCCAAACTTTTTTTTAATCCCAATACTACTTTTGTGTAGTAATGAGCATTATAGCCAAGCTTTTAGGCCATATTGACTTTCTAGCATACCAACTGCAAGCATTGCTACTAAACAGATAACTAAAACGCCAACTGGGATTACAATCTTATCTACAAATGATAGACGCTTCGCACGCTCTTTATCACCAATTAGACCGTTGTTATCAAGAAGCATAGTCAGAGCCCATGCTAATACAGGGTTAACAACCGCTGAACCGAAGATACAGATACCAGCTGCTTGAGAATCCTTTGAATCCTTAACCATTTGCATACCCGCTTCAAGTAGAGGTAAAGATACACCTACAAGTAGCGCAACACGCATCACTGGTGGCCATACTGCAACGTCCATTGGGAAACCAAGAATCGCAACAATAATACATAGAGAACCAAGCAAGATTGCGCCGCCAGGAATTGGACGTTTCGCGATTGCTGCTGGGATCATGTAAGTACCCCAAGAAGAAGTGATGTTACCACCACCAACCGCTGTACCTACCATTTGACGCACAGAACACATAGTCATTGTGTCATCAACATCCATCAGAACTTTTTCAGAACGTTTAGGGTAGTTCAGTTCTTGGAAGATACGGTGACCTAGGAAATCTGGCGACCACATTGCTACGGCAAGAATTGCGAATGGTAGAGAAGCGATGAAGTGTTCAACGTTTGGCAAGCCAAGCATCCAACCTTCAGAAGTCGAACCCCACCAGTAAACTGGGTTTAGGTTTGGGATACCCATTTCAGTTTCGAATACGATATCGAAACCAGCGCCCAATGCTAATGCAATAGCAAGGCCTGTGAATGCACAAACTGGGATAGCTAACCAACGCTTGTTCACTTTTGCTAAGAAAGCATAGATAGCAATAGTAATAGCAAGAACGATTAAACCAACGTAACCCATGCTACCCGCTTCAACAGTAGAAGATTGAAGACCAACCGCCCATGCTTGAATTGAGTTAATTTGGCTCATGGTGCCTGTTAGGCCTAAGAAAATGAGCAAGCCACCAGCGGTACCTTCCGAAGTCAGGTTAACCAGCTTGGAGCCGCCTTTTAGGAAACTTAGGATTAGACCGAAGACACCGATAAGGATAGCCAATGCAAGAGGGTGAGCACCAGCGAGAGCGATGGTACCAATAAGAGGGATCATTGGGCCGTGGTTACCGGCAAGGTTTGCTTTCGGGTTGAAGAAACCAGAAGCAAGGATACAGAACAGCAGTGCAGGAATCAGCATTTCTACACGAGCAACTTCAATTGCGAAGTCTTTACCTAGGTTGACGTGATCCCAAGCTTGAGTTAAGCCATCAGCCCAAGACATCATTACTGCTGAGTACATTGCGATGATACCGATGGTACCAGCAAGTGCAGGAACAAGATCTTCAAGTTCAAAACGGAAATCACGGCCTGGAAGGTTTAGGCCAAAACGACGAGGCTTCATGATTTGAAGTTCGTGATCTAAGTAATCTGAGCGGCTCTCAAATTCAGAAGCAGGGCGGTGTAGCTCTTTATAGCTTTTCTCTTCTACTTCAGAGTTCGCATTATTCACAACGTCTGACATAGATTCCTCATATTTTTATGTTAGTAATTCTAAAATTGAATTATAAAATTTCGCGTAATTGCGTTATTTCTTAGTTATAACTTATTAATATTATGTTGCACGGTTTTGATGTGCTTTATGCAGCTAAGTTAAAAGAAATGATTGGCATTTTTAACGCCTTATTCTTTGCTGATAAGTTTAACAAGCTTACCCTTTAGGGTGATTGATCTTGATCACTTTATGAGTTTATGTGAAAGAAAGCTACAAAACACAGCGATTCATTAACGTACCGTTGATTAATCGTGTAATTAGTTTTCACAAATTGACGTTACCTATCTTCTTCATGCCTTGCTCTACATAGCATCAGCCGGATACCTCTTACTTATTGGGTGGTTTCACTATTAACCATTTACTTTTTACTCATTCGTGACGTTCTTACTACTCAATAACCTTCAAATAACGTTCTCGTATAGTGAGTTTGGTGTACTACTGCGGGTGTTAAATTTTGTTGGCAGCGCAGTTTTTAAGTTCACAAAACGTGTTTTTCTTGTGAGGCATAGGGCTACGAGAATCTCATTTTGATTAACTTTATTTAAACAATGTCAGAGTTGCAATTACAGTTGGTCGATACATTTCATTCAGTAAATTGAGATTAAAACGCTATTTGATGCATAACAAGTCAGAACTAATCGCTATTTATTCTCAATTATCAGGTTAATAATTTGTTGCATGTTGTTTCGTGTGGTGCTAGTTTGTATCGCATGAAAAGGTCGGAGTACCTTGCATTTTCACAAACTTGGGAGAGAAAGCGCATGAAAGATGTACCAGCGCTGGACATAAAGGATTTACACAAAACGTTTGGTCAAAATGAAGTTTTAAAGGGAATTTCACTTTCTGCGCATAAAGGCGATGTAGTATCGATTATCGGATCTTCAGGATCGGGTAAAAGTACTTTCCTTAGATGTATCAACCTTTTAGAGACACCTACCGCTGGCGAGATTTGGGTTAATGGCGAATTAATTCAAATGAAAAACAACCGCCAAGGTGTTTCTGTTCCTGCCAATGAAAAACAAGTACAGCGAATCCGTTCTCGCTTAGCAATGGTTTTTCAGGGTTTCAACCTGTGGTCTCATCTGACCGTTCTCGAAAATGTTATCGAAGCGCCTGTTCATGTCTTAGGTGTACCTAAAGCACAAGCGATTGAAAATGCTGAGCTGCTACTGAAGAAAGTAGGGCTATATGAACGCAAAGACTACTACCCGGGTCATTTATCTGGCGGACAACAACAGCGTGCGGCGATTGCAAGAGCATTAGCGGTAGATCCTGAAGTGATGCTTTTTGATGAACCAACATCGGCACTTGATCCTGAGTTAGTAGGGGAAGTACTTGGTGTAATGCGCGATCTAGCAGAAGAAGGAAGAACCATGCTTGTGGTAACACATGAAATGGCTTTTGCTCGTGACGTATCAAATCATGTGATGTTCTTACATCAAGGCTTGGTGGAAGAACAGGGCGATCCAGCTAAACTGTTTACTGAGCCTGAATCTGAGCGATTACAACAATTTATCTCATCGATTTACTAATCAGAATTGAAATGCTGTTGCTAAGGTAAATGGCGACAGTGTTAACAATGAAACACAACAAGTAAGTTAATAAGTAACAACAAACACAATATTAAAATTAGCAAAACATAAAAACCTAAATCACAGGAGTAGGGATATGAAAAAGTGGTTATTAGTCGCGGCACTTGCTGCAACTGCTGCAACGGGCGTAGCTCAAGCAAAAGAATGGAAAACAGTACGTTTCGGTATTGAAGGTGCTTACCCTCCATTTAGCTGGACAGAAGCTGACGGTTCGCTGAAAGGCTTCGATGTCGATATGGCTAACGCGCTTTGTACTGAAATGCAGGTGAAGTGTAAGATCGTTGCACAAGATTGGGATGGTATTATTCCTTCTCTGCTTGCTCGTAAATATGATGCGATCATTGCGGCAATGTCTATCACGGAAGAGCGCAAGAAAAAGATCGATTTCACAGGTAAATACGCACTTATCCCGAACAAGTTCATCGCTAAAAAAGATGCAGGCCTTAACTTTGATGATCTAAGTGGTCAAAAAATTGCCGTTCAACGTGCAACAACTCACGACAAGTACCTAACAGATAACTACGGCGACACAGTAGAAATCGTTCGTTACGGTTCATTTGACGAAGCTTACCTTGATCTAGCTAACGGTCGTGTTGCTGCTGTACTGGGTGATGCATCTGCTCTAGAAGAAGGTGTACTAAACAAAGCGGGTGGTGAAGACTACGAGTTTGTTGGTCCATCACTAACTGATCCTAAATGGTTCGGTGAAGGTTTTGGTATTGCTCTACGTAAGCAAGACAAAGATCTGACTAAGCAATTAGATGCTGCAATCCTTTCACTACGTGAAAAAGGCATCTACCAAGATATCGCTGCTAAATACTTCAACTACGACGTATACGGTAAGTAATCTCTAGCGTCACTTCTTAAGGGAGAGGCTCACCTCTCCCTGTCTTACCAACTTTTTCGCAGTTCTGTTGGAATTCATTATGTTTGATTTACAAGGATATGAAGCGTCGATCCTGAAAGGGGCGGTGCTTACAATCGAAGTTGCCTTACTGTCGCTAATTTTAGCTATGGTTCTTGGTATGCTAGGTGCCTTAGCTAAACTCGCGCCTTATCGCTGGGCTCGTGCAATTGCAACCCTCTACACAACCGTTATTCGAGGTATACCCGATCTCGTATTGATGATGCTAATTTTCTTTGGTGGACAAATCCTTTTAAACAACAGTTTGTATTCCATCAATGAGTGGCTCAATGAGTGGTTCACATCAAGTGACCCTAACCACGAATGGACCGCTTACCTACCTGATTATATTGATGTCAGCCCATTCATTGCTGGCGTCTTAACCATTGGATTCATCTTCGGCGCGTACATGGCAGAAACCTTCCGTGGTGCGATAATGGCTGTCGACAGCGGTGAAATGGAAGCGGCAAAGGCTTATGGCATGGGCCCTGTTTTAGCGTTCCGTCGTATTCTATTACCGCAAATGATTCGTCACGCACTGCCGGGGTTTGGTAATAACTGGTTGGTTTTACTAAAAACTACCGCGCTGGTTTCTATTATTGGCCTTGAAGACATGGTACGTGTTAGCGCTCTGGCGGCGGGTTCAACCAAAATGCCATTTACCTTCTATATGACGGTAGCAATCATCTTCTTATTCTTCACCAGTGTTTCGACGGGCTTACTTAAGTTGGTTGAACGTAAATTCAGTATCCACGCGAGGTAGTTATGGACTTTTCATTGATAATTGAAAGCCTGCCGATTTACCTTGGTGGTTTGTGGACAACGGCTTGGATGGTTTGTGTCGCTTTGATTGTTGGCTTATTCGTAGCCATACCATTAGCTATCGCTCGTAACAGTCCAAATATGATGATTAATGCACCAGCTTGGTCGTTCATTTATTTCTTCCGTGGTACGCCGTTATTGGTGCAGTTGTACCTGATTTACTACGGTATGGACCAATTCTTCCCAGTAAAAGATACACTATGGGAAAACGCATGGTTCTGTGCATTGGTCGCGTTTATTCTGAACACATCGGCATACACCGCAGAAATCATCCGTGGTGCAATCAACGGATTACCGAAAGGTGAAGTTGAAGCAGCAAAAGCGTATGGTATGAGCACACCCAAGACATACCGCCGCATCATTTTACCAAGTGCTCTACGTCGTGCATTACCGGCTTACAGTAACGAAGTTATCTTTATGCTTCATGGTTCAGCGGTAGCAGGTATCGTAACCATTATGGATCTAACTGGTGCTGCACGTTTGGTCAACTCTCGCTACTACGCTCCATTCGAGTCTTTCCTAACTGCAGGTCTATTCTACATGGCGCTAACGTTTATCATCATTGCGATTTTCAAATTCGCAGAGAAGCGTTTCCTTGCTTACCTAAGGCCGTTAAGTTAACTCTACGATACAGATTTTCTTAGACAAACGGCGCTCTTGTAGCGCCGTTTTTAATTTCAATTCAATTGTTCGGGTACCAATAAGTTTAAGTGGTATTTGTTAAATTCACTCCATAAATTACGAACCCATTAGTCGAATCAATTGACTTAAGTGAACCCATAGATACACTTGCTCCAATTTTTTTGAGTGTCGTATAACAATGAAAAAAAACATCTTATCTTTGTGTCTAATTTTGCCGTCGTCTCTACTACTTTCTGCATGTGGTGGTTCTAGTGATTCCGCTCAACCTCCGAGTAAAACGGCGGTACAAAAAGCGCTTGAATCCGGAGATGCATCCCTTGTATCTAATGCCAATGAGTTTATTGACGCCAGCCAAGCGCTCGTTGCCCAATACAAATCCGATTACAGTCAAATTAAACAGTCTCTGTCTAAAAATTCAGACGGCACGCCGCTGCGCAATCTTCATTGGGATCCAACACACGATGCCGCGATAATCTTACCAACTTACGGCTTCAACGATGTCATCCTGCAAACCAATAAAGCGATGCAGAGTGGATATACTGACCAAGAGCTTGCGATTGGTATTGCAGGTTATACATCGAGCGGTAGTCGTTACGCTGCGTTAGCAAGTAACCCATTTCGAACTAAGCAACGTTCAACGGATTCAGTCAACGCAGAAATGGATGTGTGGTTAAAAAACTTGGTGGGTTGGGCATCAGGCACAAGTTCACCTAAGAATGTTGTCTTGGCTCAGATGGAGCAGTCTTATTATTTTCCTGATGACAAAGCAACGCGAAACTGGCTAACGAGCAACATCAATCCTTCGATGGTTATCAATGATGACAACGCCTGTGACGGCAGCAAATTAAGCCAATGTATTGAAACGAACAACCCTGATTTATTGATTTTGTCTCAAAAGTTAAATGATGGTGACGAAATTAACGATGTAATGACGGGGTTACGTTTGGCGTTCAACAAAAAGATCCCCGTACTGTATTTGCATCTTGATGGCGGTATGACGGACTTAGGCAACGCACTATTTGCAGAAATGCATATGACGTATGTTGGTGATAACTATTGGCGCAGGCTAGGGCTGTCAAATTGGGATTCAACGCAACTGATTGATCGAATGCCAGATAATATCGTCAAACAACAAGCACTTTTACAGCGCCTGAAACTCGATAGTTTCACTGTTGACTTGAATTTATGTGATGACAAATCTTGCCCAGATGAGTCCAACATGGATGAAGAGTTCTATAAGGCCGCGAACAGTATTCGTTCACACCTAACGACGCTTGATAGCAAAAAAATTGATCTCTTTGCATCCAAGAACTACGAATATGAAAAGCTGTTACTGCTACTTGCTGATCGCTACCGACAAGACGTTAAGTACCCAATGGGTAAAGACGTAACAGATAGAATCGACTTTCTTCGGTCGTATTACAGTGATTACGCGACATACAACACTCGACAACATAACGCAGCACAGCCGAGTTTAGGGAACTTCAGCACCAAGAACTTTAAGAATGTCCCTCTCATCACCAAGATTATTACTTTAGAGTCAAAGAAAAACTTCCGTGCGGCGGGTGTATATGCCTTACCGGGTAAGACGATCAAAGTGACGCGATTAGATAATAACAAAGTGGCAACGTCGATTGCCCTTAACACACTACGTAGCGGTGCGACTCATGAGTTTTCGGGTAAAGACGGCTATGCAAGGCCGAAGTTTTTGACTTCGGTAACTTACCCCGTAAAACATGGAGAAACGATATACCTGACCTCTGCCTATGGCGGGACATTACAAGTTCATTTTGATACCAACGATATCGATGTAGAGCTGCGTTTTGAAAATGTTGCCCAACACCCTGTTTGGCGAAGTCAAGCGGACAACGATAGCTTTGTCGCGCAGCTCGAAGAAGGTAACTTTGACTGGGCTGAGTTGGTGACTCCCGGATTTGAAGTTCACTCTAAACTAGACAAGATGAAAGAGTCTATCGGAGCTTCTGATTGGGCACAGCCGCATGATATGGCTCTCGCCACAGAGCGTTACGTACACAACCTTCCTCATGCACTTGCGGGTTTCAAAGGGCCAGGAATTGATGAAATTGCTGAAATACACCAATACGGAGAGGCAAAGGGCTGGGAAATTGCGAACATTGATATTGTAAAGCACATGAATGCCGATCAAGCGACTTGTGGTTACGGTTGTTCAGGAAACCCTTACGATGCTTATTGGTCTTTTCATCCTCTAGGGCATGGTGATTTGCACGAGCTTGGTCATGGACTGGAAAGAGGACGTTTTAGATTCTCTGGGTGGGAAGGCCACTCAACAACCAACTACTATTCGTATTTCAGTAAATCAAAGTATTACAAAGATACGGCAAAGGTATCGTCTTGCCAAAGCCTAGACTTTAAAGGGCAGTATCAACTTTTACAGCAGAGCCGAACTCAACCAGATCCAAACGCTTTTATGGCGGCTCAAAATCAAACGGGTTGGAGTTGGGGGGCTCGTATGTTCATTCAAATGATGATGTTGACTGAGCAGCAAGGTGTATTGAATTCAGGTTGGCATTTACTAGGGCGCTTACACTTGATTGAACGCGAGTTTAATCGCTTGAAAGCTAGTGATACTCTTTGGAACAACGGTAAAGGCTCTATTGGTTTTTCTGATTACACCAAACAAGAAGCCGAAGGCATCACCAACAATGACTGGTTGCTTATCGCATTAAGCTACGTAGCAGAAAGGGATATGAAGCAATACTTAGATATGTGGGGATTCAGTTTCAGTGATAAAGCGAAGCAACAAGTCACAGCTCTTAGTCTAAGTAACATGCCTTTGACATATTTTGCATCGTCTAATCAAGGCTATTGCTTAGATGAATTTGCTAAGACGCCGTTAGATGTTGACGGCACGACCGCTTGGCCGCTTAATTAGGTATATGGCAGATAGAGTCACGAAGAAAAAAGAGAGGAGATATTAACTCCTCTCTTTCGTTATTCGCTTCTGGTTAGCCTAGTGAACACGATTTACCAGCTACTTGATATGGCTAAGTTCTGTTACCTAAAAGTAACTACTTAAACGTCGACCAAATTGGCGCGTGATCTGACGGTTTTTCGATGCCGCGTAGTTCGTAGTCGATGCCCGCTTCAGTACACTTGTCAGCAAGCTTCTGAGTCGCAAGTACCACATCAATGCGCAGGCCGCGGTTGTCCACGAAGCCTTTTGAGCGGTAATCAAACCATGAGTATTGATCGTTCACTTCAGGGTGTAGTAAACGGAAGCTGTCCACAAAGCCCCAATCCATCAATGTTTTCAACCATTCGCGTTCTTCTGGTTGGAAAGAACATTTACCGGTTTTCAACCAACGTTTCGCATTAGGTTCACCAATGCCGATATCAATATCGGTAGGGCTGATATTAATGTCGCCCATTACGATCACTTGTTCATCTTTGTTGTGGTAATCGTTCAGGTACGTCATTAAGTCTTTGTAGAACTGGCGCTTGTACGGGTATTTGGTTTCATGCTTAATGTTGTCGCCTTGAGGGAAGTAACCATTTAGTACAGTGACCTTCTCACCGTTTTCATCTTCAAACGTCGCCATGATCATACGCTTTTGATGGTCTTCATTGTCTGTAGGAAAGCCTTTTTGTACCGAAATTGGCTCTTGCTTACAAAGCATAGCCACACCGTAGTGAGCCTTTTGACCGTGGAAGTAGACCTTGTAACCCATAGCTTCAACATCGGCTAGCGGGAAGGCTTCATCGTGCACTTTGATCTCTTGTAGACCAATCACATCAGGTTGGTGCTTATCGATAATAGCTTGAAGCTGATGAAGACGGGCTCTAAGGCCATTGATGTTGAAGCTGATTACTTTCATTTGTTTTTATACCTCTCGTAAACCCTTGTGATTGCTTGCTTTTCAAGGGCTTGCTGATTTGGTGGGTTTCATGATTAATCGTATTTAAGCATGCTTAATAATTTCTGTCGCCATTTTGTCGCCCCTAAATGGCGACAAAATGGTGTGAATACTCACTTTTACGCAGAATCTACTGAGTCTTTAGCAAGTCTAAAAAGAACGCGTATTCAAGTGCGTCTTCTTTTAATCGCTTAAATCGACCGGAAGCGCCACCGTGACCAGCTTCCATATCGGTTTTGAACAGCAGCACGTTGTTGTCTGTTTTCATCTCACGCAGCTTCGCCACCCACTTCATGGGTTCAAAGTATTGCACTTGTGAGTCATGCAGGCCTGTTGTTACCAACATGTTCGGGTAGCTTTGAGCCTTCACATTGTCATATGGTGAGTAACCTAGCATGTAATCGTAATAGGTTTGCTCGTTCGGGTTGCCCCATTCGTCATACTCGTTGGTGGTGAGAGGAATCGATTCGTCAAGCATGGTTGTGACAACGTCTACAAACGGAACATGTGCTCCGATGCCACGGTACAGTTCTGGTGCTTGGTTGATGATTGCGCCCATCAATAGACCGCCAGCAGAACCACCAACGGCGAACACTTTATCTTGTGCGCCGTAGCCTTCTTCAACCAGCCCTTTGGTTACATCGATAAAGTCGTTGAACGTATTTTGTTTGGTCAGTTTTTTGCCATCTTCATACCAAGGGCGACCAAGCATTTCTGAACCGCGGATGTGAGCTATCGCAAAAACAAAACCTCTATCCAGTAGGCTTAGGCGAGTTGAGCTGAAGGTAGGTTCAATCGTAGAGCCGTAAGAGCCATAGCCGTATTGGTAGATTGGGTTAGTGCCGTCCTTCTTGAATAAGTCTTTGCGATATACCAAAGACACAGGTACTTGCTTACCATCGCGAGCCGTTACCATAATTCGCTCTGATTGGTAGTTATCCGCTTCGAAATCACCCAATACAGGTGTTTGTTTCATGACTTCGGATTCTCCTGAACTTAGGTCGAAATCATAGTAAGTACCTGGTGTGGTTAAGCTGCTGTAATAGACGCGAACTTTTGAGTTATCTAATTCATAGTTACTTGTTAGGTAAGCAGCAAAAGCAGTGTCGTTAAATTCAAGTGGGAACTCTTTCCCTGTTGAGAGTTGACGAACTTTCACTGTAGACAAGCCATTCGCACGTTGCTCGTAAACCAGATGGTCATCAAACAGCTCGAAGTCAACAAGCTGAGTATTCTCGTCAGCAGGAATGACATCGACCCATTTAGAGCGGTCATGCATCTCTTCAGCAGTGACTTTCATTAAACGGAAGTTGACCGCTTGGTAGTTGGTGTAGATGTAGTAACAATCACCTAGCTTAGCGATGCTGTACTCGATACCCGTTTCTCGTGGGTAGAAAGCTTCAGCTTTAGCGTTTGGGTTGTTGGCATCTATGACTGAAACACCGCTAGTTTCTGTACTCGAGTGCCAAATGTAGACCTGTTCACCATCTTTGCTTTTGCTCAAAGAGGTGTAGTAAGCGCTGTCGGTTTCTTCGTAGATTAACTCATCGCTTGTCTGAGGTGTGCCCAAAACGTGACGGTAAACTTGATAACCAAGTAATGTTTGTGGATCTTTTTTGATGTAGTAAAAGGCTTGGTTGTCGTTTTGCCATGCAATCGCGCTCGAAGCCCCTTCAATTTCATCTGTTAGGTATTCACCTGTCGTGAGGTCTTTAATCTTGATGGTGTAAATACGGCGGCTCAGCGTGTCTTCGCCATAGGCCAACAAGTTTTCGCTTGGGCTGATCGTTAAGCCACCAATACTGAAAAATTCATGGTCTTTTGCTAGTTCGTTAACATCTAAGATGACTTGCTTGTCTGTACCTAAAAAGTCATTTTCACGCAAGTGAACTGGGTATTCGTTGTCACCTGTGACTTCATTCGAGTAGTAGTAGCTGCCTTTGCGAACTGGAACCGAATGGTCGTCTTTTTCGATTCGGCCTTTGATCTCTTCAAATAACTGTTCTTGTGATGCTTCAGTGTGTTTCAGCACGGCCTCTGCGTACTGGTTTTCTTGCTCAAGATGCTGCAAGATCTCTGGGTCTTGGCGCTCATCATCACGCATCCAGTAATAATCATCGATTCGGGTATTACCATGAATCGTCATTGCATGAGGGACTTTCTTAGCTACGGGAGCTTGGGTTTGATGTGCGATGAGTTGCGATGGAGAGTTGTGGTCCATGGTTGTTATTCCTTGATTGCTGCATCCGGCGACAAGTGCGGCCGATACGGCTAATGTGGTTAAAGCGAAACGCATCTGTATATCCTATTGTGTACCTTACTCGTTTTAATGCCAGCATCCTTTAGTGGTTAGTTTTCTTCCAGTGATGTTATTTATAATTGGATTCTGGATTGGTACTTTCAGCGTAAGTGTCTGTTATTGTTTTCAATAAATCAAAGTAATGTTTAATGGAATCGATGGTAGATGTGAGCTGGGGGAAAACGTGCAATGAAAAAGGGACACACTTTTCAGTCTGTCCCTCTTCGTTGTTTGAGCTGAGGTAGAGTTTACTTTAGATAGCCAATGGCATTTCGTTTGAATGGTCAGGTTTACGATTAACCCAACGTAAACCAAGCATGGCGATGAATGACATTGCAATCATCAAGCAACCGAGCGGAAGTTGGTCTTGAGCTGGGAAGAACGAGGCCAGTAGTGTTGCGATGCCA
Organism: Vibrio atlanticus; assembly: GCF_024347315.1. Taxonomy (NCBI): domain Bacteria; kingdom Pseudomonadati; phylum Pseudomonadota; class Gammaproteobacteria; order Vibrionales; family Vibrionaceae; genus Vibrio; species Vibrio atlanticus. The sequence continues at coordinate 1,225,522 of NZ_AP025460.1, forward strand.
GCACCTAGATTTTGCATACCACCCAAAATTGCACCTCCAGTACCTGCGTGGTACGGGAATGGCGAAAGCGCCCCTGTTGTTGCCGCCGGGAATAAGATACCAGCGCCCAAAAAGTAAATCGTAGCACCACCGATCAAAGTTAATGCTGTTGTTTGACCAAATAGACCTGGTATCAACACCACGGTAGACCCTACCAAGATAGCAACTAGTCCAACATTCAGAGCGCGGCGCTCACTGCTACGTTGTGCGATGTAACTGGATAGGCCAGCACCGACTAAGTAACCTGGAATGGGTAATACAAACAACAAGCTTACTGTGGTTGCTGGCAAGCCAAGTACTCCGCCAAGTAATACACCTGCCGCAGCTTCAAATACCGCTACACCTGCAAATGTTGCGACCAATACCAATAAGAAACCTTGGAAACGTTTGTCAGATAGAACGAACTTGTAGCTGTTGGCAACCGATTCATGTTTGCGTCGTTCTTTTGGCAGAGTTTCCATCATGCTCGTCATCATGGTAATCACCACTGCGATACCAAACAGCGCCAGGAACAAGTAGCTAGAACGCCAACCGAAAGCTTCTGTTAAGTACCCACCTAATACAGGAGCCATCAATGGTGAGAAAATCACACACATGCTAATTAAGCTGTTTGCGCGGTGCAGTTCTGCGCCTTCAAAACAGTCGCGAGTCAATGTACGAGACATCGCACCACCACAACCGATGCCTAAACCTTGTATAAAGCTACCTGCTAAGAACCATTCATATTCGTGAGCAAACAATGCTACCAAAGTACCGATGATGTAGATGATCAAACCGACAACGATGATTGGTTTGCGACCTAGGCGATCAGAAAGTGGACCGTATGCAAACTGCGACAGACCATAAGGGATCAGGTAGCACGCCATCACAGCTTGAAGCGAAGATGCTGAAACCAAGAACTCACCCGCCATATGACCGATAGAAGGCACGTACATCGTTTGAGTCATTTGACCCACGGCAGTCAGGATAGCGATTAAAAAGGTAAGTTTCGCTAATGGAAACGAGGCGGACATTTGCGTATCTCTCCAAAAATTAGGACGTAAAAAGCCTTGACGTTCCATTAAGGAGAGCCAAATAAGTAAAGTAACCTGGGAATCTAGGCGCGAGATATTAGAGATTGAGCATCTACTTAGCAACCAAAAAGTGTGAAGTTGATCAAGATAAAAATCTATAGCTTGGATTATAAAAACTAATCCGAATTTATTGAGGTTATAAAATAAAAGGAGTTATTGGCTTCCTTGAAATGTTGCAATTACTCTGAATCAATTTACGTTATTCATGACCGGAAGCGTAGGCACAAAGAAGCCTAAGTCTGACAAGCTGAAAGCTCTTGAAATCAAAGCAATAACAGACAAAATACACGATTTATTAACATTTCTATAAACTTTCGTTTTATATGCACGTAATTTGTGCTGTAATTATCCGCTAAGCTATTCGTCTAACTCATTCACATTGTGCATAGCAGTTTGTTACTAATGTGATGGTTACGGTTATGGAAGTCTTTTGGCTTAAATAAGGATATTAAATGCGCTCTCTATCAGTACAGTGGAAAATAACCCTCTTAGCAGGTTGTTGTTTAATCATTACGTCACTGTCTCTCATTGGTTTCTCGATCTACAACGCGACGAGCAATCAACAGGTCATAAAATCTCAAAGCTCAGAATCGGTGATTAACAAAACTCAACAGTTGTTGGCATCCGTTTCTCAGCTTAATGCTCAGGAAACTCAACGTTATGTCGATGAAGCTATTTATCGAGCAGAAATGTTGGCTTCTAGTGCTCAGTTTCTAAAGAACAACGCAGACGAAAACTTTACCCCAAGTGAAGAGCTTCGTACTGCGTTAGATGAAATGGTTCGTCGTTCTGTTTTGAACTTTGATTCTATTCAAGGAGCTTACCTAGTCTTCAAGCCCGATTTACTTGATGCTGAAGATGCGAATTATGTCGATGCGGATTATGTCGGCTCGAATGAAAGAGGGCGTTTTGCTCCTTATTGGAAGGTCGCAGATAATGGCGAGAACGTTCTTCCAAACGTGTTATCAGAATCAACATTGAGTGATAACAGCAATAGCGAACGCTTTTTCTGTCCTTTGTCATCTGGCCAAACGTGTATTAGTACGCCAAGAGTTGTGAGTAGCGGTGGTCAAGAACTGCTTACGTCTTCGATTTCGGTGCCTATCATCGTTGATGATGTAGCGATTGGTTTCTTGGGCATCGACTTAAGGCTCGATGGTTTGACCAATGTTGTCACTCAATCGGATCAAAGCTTGTTTGAAGGTGCAGGCGCGGTTTACGTCGTGAGTTTAGATGGTTCCGTTATCGCTTCTGATGATCAAAGTATTGCGGTTGGTTCGAGTTTTCAAAGCAACAATACAAGTAGCGATCTAATGACGGACTTTATCTTTGGTGGTGAAGTCACGACTCAATGGAGTGAGAATGGTGAGTGGTTACTCGCATTTGCACCTGTTGTTGCCGCCAATCAAACTTGGGGTGTGCTGTTTGAGATTCCAAGAGAGAGTGTGGTTGCTGACGCGAATCAATTGGATGCCATTATTAGTACTAAGCTAAGTGAAGGTATTAAGACTGAAGTGATTGCGGGTATTAGCTTTATTCTTTTCGGTCTAGCGATCATCGCTTTTGCTTCACTGTCCATTGTTAAGCCTATTCGACAGGTAGTTGAGAGACTGAACGATATTGCTTCTGGTGAAGGTGATTTAACGCAACGCTTGGAAGTGAAATCTCAAGACGAAATTGGTCAGTTGTCACAAGGGTTTAACCTGTTCTTAGACAAGCTTCAACACACTATTAAAGAGGTGATTCAGACCACTGAGCAAGTGGCGAGCACGACAAGCCAGGCGAAGACCTCTGCATCAAGTACTCGTGAAAGTAGTGAGTCTCAGTTTAAAGAAGTGGATCTTGTGGCGACCGCGGCAGAAGAGATGACTCAGACTTCGGGCTTAGTGGTACAAAATGCTGAAATAGCCGTTGATGCCGCTTGTGAAGCGAATCGTTCTGCTCAGCAAGGCCAACAGGTTATCGAACTTTCTGCCGGTGAAATGAGAAAGCTGGTGGATCGTATGTCGAGCGCCGTGCCTATTGTTGAAGAGTTGGCTAAAAATAACGGTAACATCACTGAGATCTTAAGTGTGATTGAAGGGATCTCTGAGCAAACCAACTTACTGGCATTGAATGCCGCGATTGAAGCGGCTCGTGCAGGTGAGCAAGGTCGAGGTTTTGCCGTCGTTGCTGATGAGGTAAGAAATCTCGCAAGCCGCACACAGTCATCGGTTGGTGAAATCAGAGCGGTGATCGACAAAGTCCACGCGGGCACTCAAGATGTCGTTGAAGCGATACAAGAAGGTAATATTCTCGCTAACGACACGGCATTACATGTTCAAAAAGCGGTCGAAGATCTGGGTTCGATCTTTACTTCTATAGAAGCGATCAGTGATATGAACAACCAGATCGTGAGAGCGGCAGAAGAGCAACAATCGGTTTCCGGTGAAGTGAACCAAAGTGTCGTTAATATCCGTGATTTGAGTGCGAAGATCTTGGATCAAGCCGCAGCTTCTGAACAAGTGGGTAGCGAAATTGACCAACTGTCCCAACAGCAGCAGAAACTGGTTAACCAGTTCAAGGTTTAGTCTAGTTGTTCACTGTATCGCTTTTAAGCTTAGTTAACAATTGAATAGAAAAAGGGACAAATGAAGATTTCATTTGTCCCTTTTATTTTTCTTGGGTTCTAACGCTCTAGGGCTAGGCGATATCCGCGAAACCGATTAACGAAGTTAGTCTTCGATAAACCAGTAACCTTTATTCACCAATTCCGTCACGACGGTTACACCTGAAGGAGAAAGATGAGTTGTTGAGTTAATTACCGAATCATCACACAGTACGTTTAGTAGCGAAGAATCAGCCTGTTCAACTTTAACGACTTCTCCATTGATGTAAGCTGTGTTGCTTTCATTCTCATGGTATAGCGCCTTTAATCCCGATACTCGACAGATCTCGCCTTCTGACTCTAAGTGCTGAGCGATCTCTTCTTCTGTCCATAATGGCTCAGGAGCGACGATATCAAGCTGGTGGCGTGATTGGCTTAGCAGACACCCCATGAATTCACTGATGGTTTCAGGTTGCTCTAGTGCAGATTTCAACATGTCAGTGAGATTGCTTAAATCCGATGAACGAATTTTGCCGTAGCCTTCTTGCGTTTTGAACTCTGGATCATGCAGGTGAACATCACCCATATCATGAGCAAGTACAAAGTCGGCAAAGTTGCTGATCAGCTCTTGTTCTTTAGGGGAGCGGTAGCCAATAGAGTAGCTCATTGACGGCTCTAAAGTGTTCCCTTCATGCGGGAAACCTGGTGGGATATAAAGGATATCGCCTGGCTCTAAAGTTTCATCAATGATCGGGTCAAAACTTTCGATTTGACGAAGTGCAGAAGCTTGAACGGTCTCTTTGTATTGGCCAATATCTTTTGCGCCGACTTTCCACTGGCGTTTACCTTGGCCTTGAATGATGAATACATCGTATTGATCAATATGGGGGCCTACGCCACCTTCTGGTGCTGAATAGCAGATCATTAGATCGTCGAATAACCAGTTTGGTAACGCTTGGAACGCTTCAGTCAGCTGATTGGCACCCTGATGCCAGTGGTTAGCCGCTTGAACGATCAATTGCCAATGTGTTTCAGTGAGTTCGCCAAACTTCTCTTCGGAGAATGGACCATGTTCTGCAGTCCATTGGTTGTCGAGATTAGAAACAAAGCGAGAATCCACTTCTTCTTCCATCGATAAACCAGCAAGTTCTTCCGGCGAAATTGGGTCGACGAAGTTTTGGAAGCCACCTTTCAAGATGGTTGGTTTTTTATGCCAGTAGTTTTCAAGAAACTCGGGCATAGAAAAGCTAAGTTGGTACATGTGAATCCTGTATGTTTTTATGCTAGATGCTAGATGCTAGATGCTAGATGCTAGATGCTAGATGCTAGATGCTAGATGCTAGATGCTAGTTTGGCTTGTAAATCTTGTTGGACAATCTTAATTGCTTCTAACGCAACCTTTGGGTCGATTTCGTTGCTTTCGAGCAGATAGATCAGGTCGACAGCTAACTTAACTTCTTCCGGGGCGTTATCCAGTGGTGATGATGGGTTATCAGTGTTCATTTCGCTTGGGGTTCTCTAAGTTAATCAGTCTCTCAATATTTTTCATTGAGTCTTCGCAGCGTTCTAATCGTTCTTTTGCTAATTGCCAAGCCTCGTCCGCTTTTTTCTTACTGTGGCGAGGCGCAGAATCAAACGCTAACTTGCGTACTCGTACTAAATCGACCAGTCGCTTTTGCCAATCTTGGTGCTGAGCGAGTTCGTTGTATAGGTCGTTAAGGTTTTTTCCTGACTTACTTTTTCGATCTAACCTTAAATCATGGTTGGCTAGTTCTCTTTGGATTGCAGCTATCTGATTAGTGAGTTTTTCTGTCAGGTAGTTGGCCCGAGAAGCAGTAAGTTGGTTTGTCGCTTGTTCTCGAACAATAGTGTTGTACGTTGCCTGAGTTTCGAGTGCGTAGGGCAGTAAAATAGAAGAGCTGCACTTAAACAAGGTTCTATCGAACAAGGCTTGATGATAAGCCCCTCGAGATTTATCAACCTGCGAGCAATGGCCAATTAAGGTATCAATGACGCTTTTTAATTTAGAGAAGTGATTCATTTTACTTACCTTGGGCGACTGGCGACTGGCGACTGGGTTATAAGGTTACAAACCAAGCTTCGTAAGCCAGCTTAATCGCAAGTACGCTTACAACAGTCACAAAGACAGGTCGTATAAATGTAGCACCGAAACGAATAGCAGAATGTGCCCCAACAAATGCTCCAGCCATCAAACAAAGACCCATAGTTAAACCAAGAACCCAATCAATATGACCAAGAATTGCGAAGGTAACCAAAGACGTAAAGTTACTGGTAAAGTTCATGGCTTTAGATAGACCTGAAGCAAGTAAGATATTGAGACGATAAAGCGCCATCGAGCTCACAGTCCAAAAAGCGCCGGTTCCTGGGCCTGCAACACCATCATAAAAGCCGAGAATGAATCCTTGGTACTTTTGCTTTCTCTTGAGTACCGGGCACGGTTTAGGAGACACATTATGGCTCACATCTGGAGTCTTATGAAAAATGGTATAGACCGCTGCTGCAAGAATGACTAGCGGTAATACCTTCTCTAACCACTCTGTGCTTATGGCATCAACAGTCAGGGTGCCGATTGTTGCACCTATTAAAGTAGATATGAAAGCACTGACCCAACATTCAGGTTTGAACAGCTTCTTGCGATAGTAAGTAAAAGCGGCTGTTGATGAGGCGAATGTTGCGGCCAGCTTATTAGTACCGAGTGCAATGTGTGGTGGTAAACCAAGCGATAGCAAAGCTGGTACAGTTAACATTCCTCCGCCACCGGCGACAGCATCAATAAAGCCTGCAGCAAATGCAACCAAGGCAAGTATGACCAACATGGTTGGCTCAATCATTTCCATAAATAGCTAGTGTTCTCGTTATCGGCTGTTCGGGCAGCCACATGAAGAATCGAGGGATTAGTCATGCTGGGTTGTGAATGCAAGGGCCTAGCGATGGCAGACCCATAACTACCACGAGGGTAGAAAAATTAGTATTTTATTGTTCTTTTAAAAGGCGGTAGCGAATCGAGTAGGGACTTTCCGTATCGCTTCGTGACTATGCGTCTATCAAGGATCGTGACTTTACCAGAATCTCGTTCTTTACGCAGCAATCTACCCACAGATTGAATAAGCTTTTTACTCGCTTCTGGAACAGTAATCTGCATAAACGGATTACCGCCACGAGATTCAATATATTCTGAATGTGCCCGCTCTACAGGTGAGGTAGGAACACCAAAAGGAATCTTGGTAATAACAAGGTTTTCAAGCAGCTCGCCAGGTAGATCAAGACCTTCAGAAAAGCTACCCGTTCCAAAAAGAACGCTTGTTTTACCTTGGTCTATGAGCTTTTTATGTTTTTTTAGGATTTCAGTTCGTGAGGTATCCCCCTGAACCTGTAACGCCCACGACTTTTTAACGAAATCTGTTGCCAAAGCTTCTGCCACTTGGTTCATTTGCCAATAAGAAGAGAATAGAATGAGATTGGCTTTGTTGTCTTCTATTACCTTAGGCAAAATTTCAATAAGATATTCGGTAAACTGAGGTGCTTGTGGTTCGTACTTCATTGCAGGTACCACTAATTCAGCTTGGTTCTGATAATCAAACGGCGATGCCAAAGCAAGAAATTGTACGCCATCTTCTGCTTTTTGGCTGATACCTGATTGATGACAAAAAAAGCTGAAAGAGTTGAGTGCTCTCATGGTTGCAGATACTAACACTGCACCAACACAACGACTCCAAATCTGTTGGTCCAGTTTCCAACCGACTTCTAATGGTGAGACATTAACAACAAAGTCTCCCTCGCTTTCTTTGCTTAATTCAAGCCAACGAGCCAAAGGCGCCCCTTTTTCTCTCTTAGGTTCGGCCATTAATCGCCATACTTGAGCAAGGTTTTCTGTTCTTTGTATATAGAAGCCAATTTCTGCAAGCGCAGGCTCTGCAAGCTTTGCTGAAAGCTCTCCGTCTTTAACTCGTTCTGCAATCAAGTCTGCAATTTTTGCTACGGCTTGGCTCGCCTTTTGCGTTAATTGTTTGAGATCTTTCGATTCGCTTTCTAACCATTCAGGTAAGTCACCATGCTCGAAGCGATACAAGCCATCTTCGAAGTGGCTAGCGTCAAACTGTTTGCTCATTTGAGTCAGAGTCGGGATCAGTTGTTGTACTGAGTCTTGCAACTCATTTCTAAATCTATGAACACGTTTCTCGTCTGCTAGCCCCGAAAGCTTAGTGATCGATTGATTCAAACGCTCTAACCAGGAGGCAGCACCTTTTAAGCTTGCGGCAGCAGATGAGTGATCTCTCGCTACGTGTGGCAAGTGGTGAGCTTCATCAAATATATAGATGCTATTTTCTGGTTCTGGCAGTATCACACCGCCGCCTAGGTCCGCATCAGCCATCACTAAACTGTGATTGGCGATAATCACGTCCGCTTTATCTAGCTCTGAGCGAGCTTTCTGGAAAGGGCAGTCTCTGTGTGTAGGCATACTGTTGTTACAGCTGTGCTTATCACTGACAATCATCTGCCAAATCATGTTGTCGATAGGTTTTGGCCACGAATCACGGTCGCCATCCCATTTACCTTGGGTGAGGCTGCGGTACATGGTTTGCAGTTGCTCGATGTCTTTCTTTTTTGGTTTGGACTCGAACATCGCCATTTGACCACCATCAACCCCACACGCAGCGGCCAACTTCTCTGTACAACAATAACGCTGTCTTCCTTTCGCTAAGATGAAAGAAAACTCTCTATCAGTAAGTCGTCTATATAGAGGGAGATCTTTATTGACGAGCTGTTCTTGTAGCGCAACGGTCGCTGTTGAAATGACGATTTTTCGATTATTGAGCACGGCGACAGGAATTGTTGCCATTAAATAAGCCAGTGACTTCCCGATCCCGGTACCAGCTTCAGCAACAATCATGCGATTACTTTTGTGATATTGACCACAAAGTGTCTTCGCTATTTCTGCAACAAGGTAATTTTGAGCACGTCGAGGTACAAAGTTATCCAACTGATCTTGGAGGTTTTGATAACTGGTGCGTATAGAATTTTGAATTTTAGTAGTTAGCATACTGTGACCTACGTAACGGAGCGAGGATAGTAGCACATATCACTAGTCGGTACATTTACCGCAAAATAGCTTGCTTTTGAATCAAAGGTAGATCTCGTTCACAAAAAAAAACTGAACCTTCAGGAACTTAACGATTTTATTTATGTTACGAAATATATATATTAAAAAATCGCACGATGCAGGCGTTAAATTCTGCGAATCGCGATTTAAACCTAAGTTAGTGGAGTATTGTACTGAATTGTTCTTTATTTGGGCTATTATATTTCCCTTTAAATTTAAGGGTAAGTTGCTCGTAAAATGATGAAAAAAAATGTAAACCTATGATTTTTATGTATTTTTGTTTTTTTTAGGTTTGTTTTTAGTTTATTTGACACGCAGGATAATCTTTTGCAATCTAGACCACGAAATTTAGTGGCGGTGATTAACTACCAAAGAGTAGTAATGACCAGTCATAAAAAATAAAAGGGAACCGGGCAAGGATCTCCCATTCTTAGAAAAGGCAGTGGATTTATTATGAAAAAGACTCTATTAGCTCTAGCAGTTATGACAGCAGCTGGTTCTGCAAACGCAGCAATCGAAATTTACAACCAAGACGGCGTTTCTGTTGACCTTAAAGGCGACATCGAAGTTGTATACAGCAACGAGTACAAAAAAGGTTCTTCAATGGAACAAAAAATCGAAGACGCTGACTTCGGTTTTGATATCAAGTACATGGTAAACGAAGATTGGAAAGTTGGAGCTTACTGGGAATTCAACGGTTCTGAGAACGCAAACGCTCAAAAAACTCGCAATGGTGATACTTACGTAGCGGCATACAACGACACTTTCGGTTCAATCAAGTTTGGTCGTCTATGTACTGCTGTTGATGATCTAGGTATTGGTAAAGATGAAGCTTACGGTATCTCTACACTTCTAGACAACGCAACTAACGAGTGTGCTGACGAAGCTGTTCGTTACGATTACGACAATGGCGCTCTATACGCAACTCTAGGTTACGTACAAGACAAAGTAAATGGCGAGAACAACAAAGAAGAGCAAGGTAAAGATACTGAGTACTTCGATGCTCGTATGGGTTACCGTTTTGCTGATTTCGATGTTTCTGCATTCGTTGCTAATTTCGATACTAACGTAGCAAAAGGCGATCACCAAGGTTACGGTGCTGAGCTAGTATTCTCTGGTATTGAGAATGTTTACCTATCTACAGCATACTACGGTGTAAACTCTGATACTGCGAACGATGACAACTCTGTAATCGCATTTGCTGCAGGTTACACTATGGGTCTTTGGGGCTTCAACACTGGTTACTCAATCGGTGACCACGACGATAAAGTTAAAGAAGAAGATCGTTGGTTCGTTAACTCTACTTACGCAATCGCACCAAACACTAAAGTGTACGCGGAAGTCGGTGGTATTGACTACGATTCAAAACGTCTTAACGACAAAGGTGCAAAATACTACAAAACAGATACTGGTCTAGCAATTGGTGTTGAAGCATCATTCTAATGACCTCGTAATCGAGTTTTAGAAAAAAAGCCACCTTAGGGTGGCTTTTTTGTTAGGATAAAGAACACTTTATTAGATTTTAAAGAGAGACATGATGAAGAAAGTACTGTTAGCTTTGGGCTTACTTACAAGCGTTTTTGGCAGTGTAAGTGCGGCAACTCTAACGCCTCAGAAAGGCGTATCAATTCTGTACATTAATGGTCAAGCTGCTCAAAATAAAATCAGTGAAAACCAAATTAATGAGGGTTTTAACCAGGTTTTAGTTCGCTTTGATAAAAAGTTTGGTAACAGCGGTGTTTATTCTTCGGCACCTTATGTATTGAATTTTGATGTTACTGGTGAAGAGGTTGAAATTAAGTCTCCAAAAGTACGTAGCTATATGGAAGCTGAGAAGATCTTTGAAGCTGTGAATCCATCATGGGTAGTTTTGCAGGATGATGTAGCCATTAAATATCAACAGGATGTCATTGAACGTAAGCCCGGTTTTGCACCGTTTGGCGGTCTAGAGTCTCGACTAGCTGAGCACAATGCAAGTAAGGCAGTCTATTTTAAAGATGGCGTGTTACTTGATAAGCCAGCTGAAGCGGTAGTATTAACTTCTGTGGTAGATAATACGACAGCACAGACAAGCGGCAAAGCTCAGAAACCAGTGAAACTGGCTGAGACTCAGAATATTGAGCAATTGCAGGCTTGGTACATCAAAGCTTCTAAGCAAGAACGTAAAGAATTCCGTAAATGGATGATTGACCAAGAGTAATCAATCTTCATCTACAAAAAAAGCGAGACTAATAAGAGTCTCGCTTTTGCTATATTGGTACTTTTTCTGTATCAGTAAGAGCTAAATCTCTTTCCATTCACCTGGCTGAAGCTGACCCACGTTCATATTGCCCATTGAGTAGCGGATTAGACGCAGGGTAGGGAAGCCTATGTTTGCTGTCATTCGTCTTACCTGACGGTTACGTCCTTCGATGATGGTAATCGCTAACCATGTTGTTGGTATCGCCGCTCTGAAGCGCACAGGAGGAGTTCTTTCCCAAACCTGAGGTTCTTGCATCACTTCTACTTCTGCAGGCAATGTCATGCCATCTTTTAGTTCAACACCTTTTCTCAATTTATCTAAATTTTTCTCAGAAGGTGCGCCTTCGACCTGTACCCAGTAAGTCTTGGGCGATTTTGAGTTCGGCTGAGTCAACTTAGCTTGAAAGATGCCATCATTGGTCAAGACCAATAAACCTTCACTATCTCGATCTAAGCGACCAGCAGCATAAACATCTTTTACGGGAATAAAATCCGCTAGCGTTTTTCTACCTTCGCCATCAGTGAACTGGCTGAGAGTATCAAAAGGTTTGTTGAATAGAATCACTTTGCGATCTTCGGGTGCTACCTTAGGCTTTGCGTTGGTAGTTTTGCCTTTATATCGGTGTTTGCTGGAGTGCGGTTTTTTGTGTGAACTGCCAGTGTCATTTTTGCCACTGTGTTGATTCTGTCTATTACCGCTTTGTTTTAATGTGGTACCAGAACGAGCCGGTTTGTCTGAACGAGATGCGCTGCGTGAGCGAGTAGACATGTTAACTACCTTGCAAAAATGTAAACGAAGTGTGCCGAAAAGTTTTCATAGAAACGGAATTGAGCTATCATTTGCGCGCCTAAAAGACACAAAATAGAACAAGTTGATGGACTCTTAAGCCTGATTTGTTTAATTATACCTTCGTGTTTTATTATAACTGGCTCTTTTATTAAAACAATGCACTCACGGATTTGGCTCATGCTGTCGTCAAGATTGCATGAAAAATAAGATAGAGTACGACTATCGAGTAAGCAGTTTTCACTCTCAGAGTGGCTTACTGGTCAATTTATAACACTCTCACTGCTTTAAGTGAGCTTGTAAGAACTATAGGGAAATTTCATGCCTACTGAAAAACCAACGATCATCTATACCATTACTGACGAAGCTCCGGCGCTAGCAACTTACTCTCTGCTGCCTATCATTCAATCTTTTACGGCTTCTTCTGGTATTAACGTTGATACTCGCGACATTTCACTTGCAGGGCGCATTATTGCCAACTTCCCTGACTACCTGAACGAAGAGCAACGTATTGGTGATGCATTAGCAGAACTTGGTGAATTGGCTAAGACACCAGAAGCGAACATCATCAAGCTTCCAAACATCTCTGCATCTGTTCCTCAACTTCAAGCAACAATCAAAGAGCTTCAGTCAAAAGGTTACGCACTTCCTAATTACCCAGAAGAAGCAAACACTGATGAAGAGAAAGCCGTTAAAGCGACTTACGATAAAATCAAAGGCAGTGCTGTAAACCCTGTGTTACGTGAAGGTAACTCGGATCGCCGCGCTCCACTTTCTGTTAAAAACTACGCGAAGAAGAACCCACACTCAATGGGTGCTTGGTCTGCGGATTCTAAGTCGCACGTTTCAAGTATGGACGACAAAGACTTCTTCGGCAGCGAAAAGTCAGTAACAATTGAAGGTGCTACAGAAGTTAGCATTGAATTCGTTGGTAAAGATGGTGCGAAGAAAACTCTGAAGCCCGCTTTTGCATTGCAAGATAAAGAGATCATTGATGCGTCAGTGATGAACAAGGCCGCTTTGGTTGCGTTCTTCGAGAAAGAGATCGCATCAGCTAAAGAGCAAGGTGTACTGCTTTCTCTTCACATGAAAGCGACGATGATGAAAGTATCTGACCCTGTGATCTTTGGTCATGCAGTTAAGGTTTACTACAAAGACGTATTCGCTAAGCACGGTCAACTGTTTGAAGAGCTTGGTGTTGATGTAAACAACGGCATCGGCGATGTATACGCAAAAATTGCTGCGCTTCCTCAAGAGCAGAAAGAAGCGATTGAAGCTGACCTACAAGCGGTATACGAGACTCAACCACCACTAGCGATGGTTGATTCGGATCGCGGCATTACTAACCTACACGTTCCAAGCGACATCATTGTTGATGCATCTATGCCTGCAATGCTGCGTTCTTCAGGTCAAATGTGGGATCCAGAAGGTAAGCAAAAAGACACGAAAGCTATGATCCCTGATCGCAGCTACGCAAGCATCTACCAAGCAGTTATTGATTTCTGCAAAGAGAACGGCGCTTTCGATCCAACAACAATGGGTAGTGTACCAAACGTTGGCTTGATGGCTCAAAAAGCCGAAGAGTACGGTTCTCACGATAAGACTTTTATCCTTGAAGCTGCTGGTCAGGTTCAAGTTGTTGACGCTTCAGGCGTTGTGCTTCTAGAGCAAGACGTAGAGGAAGGTGATATCTTCCGTATGTGTCAGGTTAAAGATGCACCGATTCAAGACTGGGTTAAGCTAGCGGTAACTCGTGCTCGTGCTTCGGGTGTTCCTGCAGTATTCTGGCTAGACGCGTCTCGCGCGCATGATGCTCAGCTTATTAAGAAAGTTGACGCTTACCTTCCTGAATATGATACCGATGGTCTTGAAATTAAGATCCTTGCTCCTTTAGAAGCAACTCAGTACTCACTGGTTCGTATCAAAGAAGGCCTAGATACTATTTCGGTTACAGGTAACGTATTACGTGATTACCTAACGGATTTGTTCCCGATTCTAGAGCTTGGTACGTCAGCTAAAATGCTATCGATTGTTCCACTTATGAACGGTGGCGGCCTGTTTGAAACAGGTGCTGGCGGTTCTGCGCCTAAGCATGTTCAACAAGTAGAGAAAGAAAACCACCTGCGTTGGGACTCTCTTGGTGAGTTCTTGGCACTAGCGGCATCTCTAGAGCACCTAAGCGTAGTAACGGGGAATGCTAAGGCACAAGTTCTCGCTGACGCGCTTGATAAAGCGACGGGTGAATTCCTAGATAACAACAAGTCTCCTTCACGTCGAGTGGGTGAGCTTGATAACCGTGGTAGCCACTACTACCTTGCAGCATACTGGGCGAAAGCGCTGGCTGAGCAAACGGTTGACGCTGACCTTGCTGCTGAGTTCGCAGGTGTTGCAACTCAATTGGCTGAAAGTGAAGAAGCTATTGTTGCTGAGCTGAATAACGCTCAAGGTCCAGCTGGCGACTTAGGCGGTTATTACCTACTTGATGATGCATTGGTTTCATCACTAATGCGCCCAAGCTCAACGCTAAACGCATTTATTGACGCATAGTGATTGGACTCATCGTTAGTAAGTCATGAACATGATTTACTAACGAGTTGCTTGGTCTGGCAGTTAAGTCACAGATAAAGTCAAAACGAAAGACGCTTTAACGATAACGTTAAAGCGTCTTTTTTTATTCATAATGCTTCCTAGACCTAGACCTAGACCTAGACCTAGACCTAGACCTAGCTAAAGGGATCTCTCGGACGATTTGTACTGGTGAATAGCTTTTAGCTCTCAGATCGAAAAACCGCCCATTTAAGCCTGTATTACAGGTATCAAATGAGCGGTTTCAATGTTCTGCTTACCTGACAGTCGTTTAATAAGACTGATAGAGGTCTACATGTTTGGCAATCGCCTATTTTACGGCGCTGCCTTCTACAGGAACAACGGAGCTAGCATGGGAGCCTTTAGGTCCACTTTCTACTTCATAATCGACCTGTTGACCTGCCTTTAAGGTTCGATAACCTTCCATTTGTATTGTGGAGTAGTGCGCGAAAATATCGCCATCTTCACCTTCTGGACAAATAAAGCCAAACCCTTTGGCATTGTTAAACCATTTTACTGTACCTGTAGCCATGCTATACATCCCTCATGCATTTTGTTACTAACGTTGTTATATCAAATCAATGTAAGTTCGATTGATATTATTCCTATCAACTAAACAATTTCAGCTGATAGCTTGAATCTCATACATTGCTTACGGAAATTAACGCTACCCTGCGTAATTATTCCTTATTATAAATTTTTAACGCTTATTACTAGGTTTAGAATCGTGTTACGAAGTTGTATCAGAAAAACCTTTTAGCTCCAATGTAGCTAATGATTGAGTACAGTCAATAGCAAATTGGTATAAAAATGATCAATTTTAATAACAAATCACATTCGAGATTGGCTGCATACTATTAACTAAATAGTAACTTAACGACGATCTTATCGTCACCATCAATAGTTGTGGTGTCTTTTTAATCAATCACATATGTTAATCCTGTTAATCGAGATCTTTTATTTGCAGCGATGGAAATGGTGGATTAGGCTCAGTATAGAGGAATATTTTTTGGTACTGTTTCTTGGTGCAGTTTCTTAGTACACCGTAATGCGTGAATGTGGTAAATTTGAGTTAACTAAACATTCACGACTTCCGAAAAATAACCCTTAGCAAAGCTAATATGAGCAGAAACTTTGAATGGGCATCTCCAGGCTCAGATTTACTGGAGAAAGAGAGAACGAAAGTAAAGCCACCGGCAATGTATAACGTTGTATTACATAACGATGACTACACGCCCATGGACTTTGTAATCGAGATCCTAGAGCGATTTTTCTCACTAGATATCGAAAAAGCAACGGAAGTGATGCTCAAGGTTCATTATGAAGGTAAAGCTATTTGCGGCACATACAGTGCTGAAATAGCGGAAACAAAGGTAGCGCAGGTAACGATGTACTCAAAGGAAAATGAGCATCCGCTACTATGTACAATGGAGCAAGTGTAAATTGCTCGAACAACACTGTTGTTCCCTTAGGAGGTACTTATGCTAAATAAAGAATTAGAGACGAGTTTAAATGGCGCATTTTCTCGTGCGCGAGACAAGCGACATGAATTCATGACTGTCGAACACCTCCTACTAGCATTATTAGAAAATGATGCGGCCAAGGAAGCGCTCCAAGCTTGTCAGGCTGATCTCGATGCTCTTCGCAATGAGCTCGATATTTTTATCGACCAAACGACCCCACTCATCCCTGAAAGCGACGAGACTCGTGAAACCCAGCCCACGCTGAGCTTTCAACGAGTACTTCAGCGCGCTGTTTTTCATGTTCAATCTTCAGGTCGCAGCGAAGTAACAGGTGCAAATGTACTTGTGGCTATTTTTAGTGAGCAAGAATCTCACGCGGCGTATCTTCTTAAGAAAAACGACATCAGCCGCTTAGACATAGTGAATTTTATTTCACACGGTATTACCAAAGGCAGCAATGAAGGCGATAGCGGTTCATCTCCTGATTCATTTGGTGGTGCAGAGAATGCCGAAGAAGCTAACTCAGAAGATCGTCTAGAAAATTTTGCGACCAACCTTAACGAAGTAGCGAAGCAAGGTAATATTGACCCACTAATCGGTCGTGACAAAGAGCTAGAACGTACCGTTCAAGTTCTGTGTCGTCGTCGTAAGAATAACCCTCTATTAGTGGGAGAGGCGGGTGTGGGTAAAACTGCTATCGCTGAAGGTCTTGCATGGCGCATCGTTGAAGGCCAAGTCCCTGAAATTATTCAGAGCAGTGTGATTTACTCTTTGGATATTGGTTCATTGCTTGCGGGAACGAAATATCGTGGTGACTTTGAGAAGCGCTTTAAAGCGATTCTGAAGCAACTCGAGAAAGAAGAAGACGCTATCCTGTTCATCGATGAGATCCATACCATTATTGGTGCGGGTGCAGCATCGGGTGGTCAGGTGGATGCGGCAAACCTAATTAAACCGCTATTAAGCAGCGGTAAATTACGTTGTATTGGCTCAACCACTTACCAAGAGTACAGCAGTATTTTTGAGAAGGAGCGTGCTTTATCTCGTCGCTTCCAGAAAATTGATATTGTTGAACCATCGCTAGATGATACAACCAAAATTCTGATTGGCTTGAAGCCAAAATACGAAGCTCACCACGAAGTACGTTACACCAACAAAGCGTTACGTGCCGCTGTGGAGTTGTCTGCTAAGTATATTAATGAACGTCACCTTCCAGATAAGGCGATTGACGTTATCGATGAAGCGGGTGCTCGTAGTCGTTTGGCGCCAGCAAGTCGTCGTAAGAAAACGGTAAGCGTGGCTGATATTGAGTCAATGGTTGCGAAAATGGCGCGTATTCCTGAGAAGTCAGTATCGTCTTCAGACAAAGATACGCTGCAGAAACTGGATGACCGCATGAAAATGTTGGTATTCGGACAAGACCCAGCGATCGATGTATTGAGCGAAGCGATCAAGCTAACTCGTGCAGGGTTGGGAGCAGACAATAAACCTGTTGGTTCATTCTTGTTTGCTGGCCCTACTGGTGTCGGTAAAACAGAGGTGACTGTTCAACTGTCTAAATTGATGGGTATTGAGCTTCTGCGCTTTGATATGTCTGAGTACGGTGAGCGTCACTCGGTAAGCCGCTTGATCGGTGCGCCTCCTGGTTATGTTGGTTATGATCAAGGTGGTCTGCTAACCGATGCTGTTATCAAGAACCCACACTCTGTTGTGCTACTTGATGAGATCGAGAAGGCACACCCAGATATCTTTAACTTGTTATTACAGGTGATGGACAACGGTACGCTAACCGACAACAACGGTCGCAAAGCAGATTTCCGCAATGTGATCCTAGTGATGACGACCAACGCTGGTGTTGCAGAAACCGAGAAGAAATCGATCGGTTTGATCCAACAAGATCATGCGCCAGACGCAATGAGTGAAATCAAGAAGGTATTTACTCCTGAGTTCCGTAACCGTCTTGATAATATCATCTGGTTCAACAGCCTTGATCCAAGTGTGATCAGTCAAGTTGTTGATAAGTTCATTGTTGAGCTTCAGGTCCAACTGGACGCTCGTGGTGTATCTTTAGAGGTTTCTGAGGATGCTCGTCATTGGTTAGCCGAAAGAGGCTATGACAAGACCATGGGCGCTCGTCCGATGGGACGTGTGATTCAAGAGAAGCTTAAAAAGCCTCTTGCTAATGAGTTGCTGTTCGGAAGTTTGGTTGACGGCGGTACGGTTAAAGTATCTCTGAAAAAAGACGAACTGGATTTCATCTATGTTGGTGCGAAAGAAGAGGTTATGCATTAGGCATACTCCTTAAACACTAACGGCTTATAAAGAGCACTGAGTACAGTTAATCACGATATTAAACGCATGACTTCGGTTGTGCGTTTTTTTATGCTTGCTAGATGCTAGATGCTAGATGCTAGATGCTAGATGCTAGATGCGAGGTTGGTGTTGTTGGAGTGGTAAAAAGTTCAGGCGATAAAAAACGGAGCCTTGAGGGCTCCGCTTCTTATCGTATTCGGTAATTAAAAATTAACGAGCACGGAAGACGATGCGGCCTTTAGAAAGGTCGTATGGAGTCATCTCAACAGTTACTTTATCACCAGTAAGAATACGGATGTAGTTCTTACGCATTTTACCAGAGATGTGTGCTGTCACTACGTGACCGTTTTCAAGCTCAACACGGAACATTGTGTTTGGTAGAGTATCAAGGACAGTGCCTTGCATCTCGATTACGTCTTCTTTAGCCATCTAATCCTCTTTCGAAATTTGGCGGTTTTCAACGGCTTGATTGTGCCGTTAAAATCAAAATATGTAAAGTTGTCGCGTATTCTACCCTTGCCACCGCTGATTTACTAGCCTTTGATGACGTTGAAATCGTACTTTATAGTTCATCGCAGGGCATTCATCGATTTGATAACCCAAATATAACCATTGTTTTTGTTCTTTCTGGGCATGTTGGATCTGGAATAGAACGCCAAGAGTTCCCATGGAAATGTCGATATCAGGGTCGAAGAAGGTATAAAACGCGCTCGTACAGTGAGACATGATGTCTGTAACGGCAATGCCGACTAACTGCCCCTCATCATAGATGTGCATGAACTTTGTAGCAAGCCATTCATTTTTAGAGAAATGCAGAAACTCTTCTTTCTTCGGTGGATACATGGTTCCCGAACGGTGGCGAGCGGTTATATAGCGGCTATACAAGTCAAACCAGTTGTCATCCATTTCATCTTTCAGCTCCCAACGCAGCGCTTTGGCCTTGTTGAGTATTCGTCGTTGGCTCTTGGAAAACTTGACCTCGGGAATCGACAGTCGAATCGCTTGGCACGATGAGCAATTATCGCAATGTGGTTTATAAATGGTTGTTCCACTGCGGCGAAATCCATTCGCAAGCAGAACTTCATAGTTATCTGCGGTGTGCATGTGTTCATCAAGCGTGACTGCCACTCTTTCTTCGAGATGGGGTAAGTAACTGCAAGCGTGATTGTCTGTTAATCCAATTCTGATTTGTTGTAAATCTGGATTCATTAAGGCATTTCCTTTAGCCATTGTTTTTTAAAACATGCATCGTTAACGGACGTTTCTTTGAGTAATCGAAGAGAACTCAGGAATTCATCCCTATCAACCTCGATAGCGCCCAAGGATTCCAAGTGTGGGTTCATGACTTGGCAATCAATGAGTTGTCCGCCGAATTGTGTAAAGTGCTCACAAAAGTACCATAGCGCAATTTTAGAGGCATTAGTCTTCAGGCTGAACATCGATTCACCGCAAAAGACTTGGCCTCTTTGTAACCCATAAAGCCCGCCAATTAGCTCGTCACCTTGCCAAACCTCAACTGAGTGGCAGAACCCTAATGAAGCGAGTTCACGGTAGGCTGCTTGCATGTCATTGTTTAACCAAGTTTCCTCTTTGGGTCTCAGTGAAGAGCAATAACCAATTATTCTGTTCGTCGCTTGGTTGATGCTGACACGGTAATTATGCTTTCTTTGAAATTTTTTAAGACTTTTTGATGGTTCGAATGTCTTAGGATTAAATACCGCTCGCGGTGCAGGGCTCCACCAAAGTATAGGCTCTCCTGGGCCATACCATGGAAATATACCTTGGCTATAAGCGTTCAGAATTCGTATCGGTGACAAATCACCACCGAACGCGAGTAGACCGTTGGGTTCATCAAGCGCGTCAAAGGGCGAAGGAAACTCTATACTAGTAGTATCAAGTTCGGTTAGGTATATAGTCATAAGTACCGCATTACAGATTAATCATTGACCAAGAGGTCTTTAGGAGTTTTACCATGAAGAAGTTGCTTTGGATTTTACTTGTTTTGCCCATGTTGGCAAATGCAGCTTACAACAGAAACCAAGCCAGACCAGTGAATGAGGTCGTTTACGGTGAGGTTGATACGGTCAGGTACATTACCCAACAGGAGATCGTAGAGTCGAAAGCGAATGGTTGGGAAACCTTGTTGGGTGCGGCAATTGGTGGTTTGGTTGGTAATCAGTTTGGTGGCGGCACAGGTAAAGAAGTCGCAACGGCGGTTGGTGCTGTAGCGGGGGCGGGGATCGCTCGTAATCGCGGCAATACGCAATATCGGGTGGAATATAAACTCGTTGAATTATTGGTTAAAACCAAGGATGACAATCTGGTTAACATCATTCAAGACGTTGACAATTCGATGTTGTTCAATAGGGGTGATGATGTGCGGATTCTCTATTTTTCAGATGGCGTTCGAGTTGATCTAGTGTACTAGTATGTAAATGTGTTTGGTTGGCTAATTAATCGCCTTTATTGAGGGGATTAGCTCTGGAGTTCGTCGGAAAAGTTCGTTAGTCTGCAAGTACGAAGAATTATTCATCACCCGAAAATAAATACGCGCCAGTGACTTCGGGTGGTACAAGGACTATAAGAACTAATGGAAAGCCTTACGTTACAACCAATTCAGAAAGTGAGCGGGGAAGTTAACCTACCTGGCTCAAAAAGTGTTTCTAATCGTGCGCTTCTTTTGGCTGCACTTTCAACGGGAACAACTCGCCTAACAAACTTACTAGACAGTGATGACATTCGTCATATGTTGAATGCATTAACACAGTTAGGTGTTGATTATCAGTTGTCTGCAGACAAAACAGTTTGTGAAGTGACAGGTGTTGGTGGTGCATTCTCAAGTGACAAAGCCCTAGAGCTTTTCTTAGGTAACGCGGGTACAGCAATGCGTCCATTGGCTGCTGCACTTTGTTTAGGTCGCGGTGAATACGTTCTTACTGGTGAGCCACGTATGAAAGAGCGTCCAATTGGTCACTTAGTGACTGCTCTGCAAGAGGCCGGCGCCAACGTCGAATACTTAGAGAACGAAAATTACCCACCGCTGAAGATCACGGGTACTGGGCTAAAGAGTGGTACAGTTTCTATCGATGGTTCTATCTCTAGTCAATTCTTGACGGCATTTTTGATGGCTGCACCTTTAGCTGAAGGCGAAGTGACCATCAAAATCGAAGGTGAATTGGTTTCTAAGCCTTACATCGATATTACGCTGCATATCATGAAGCAATTTGGTGTGGATGTTATCAACAATGACTACCAAGAATTTGTGATTCCAACTGGGCAATCTTACATAGCACCCGGTGATTTCTTGGTTGAAGGTGATGCATCATCTGCGTCATATTTCCTTGCAGCCGCTGCTATCAAAGGTGGCGAGATTAAAGTGACAGGTATTGGCAAAAACAGTATCCAAGGTGATATCCAATTCGCTGATGCACTTGAGAAAATGGGTGCTGAAATCGAGTGGGGTGATGACTACGTTATCTCTCGTTGTGGTGAGCTAAAAGGCATTGATATGGACTATAACCATATTCCAGATGCGGCGATGACAATTGCGACAACGGCTCTGTTTGCTAAAGGAACAACCGCAATCCGCAATGTTTACAACTGGCGTGTGAAAGAGACGGATCGCTTAGCGGCAATGGCAACAGAGCTACGTAAAGTAGGCGCTGAGGTGGAAGAGGGTGAAGACTACATCATTGTTAACCCTGTGGCTGAACTGACGCACGCGGCGATTGATACTTACGATGATCACCGCATGGCGATGTGTTTCTCATTGGTTGCTTTGAGTGACACCCCGGTGACGATCAATGATCCAGGTTGTACATCCAAGACATTCCCTGACTACTTCGATAAGCTGAAAATGCTGAGTCTATAAAAATACTAAGTCTATAAAAATGATAAGTATATAAAGGTCCAGGAACAAAAAAGCTTGCCTAGATGGCAAGCTTTTTAATTATTGCTGAATTGTAAATTCTTTCGAAAGGTGATGCGCCAAGTACTTAAACATGTTAAATACCGCGGTTGTATTTTCTGTTGGCATTCCATTGTTGTCTAAGAAGTATTCACCTTTGAAAATGAGTACATCGTCTTTTTCTACTACGCTGTTTGCGCGCATGCCTTCAATGTAGTCATCATGTGATTGGATAATTTGGTTTGCGATAAGCAGTAAATCAAATTCTGCTATTACTTTCTTTGTCATGAGTTTATCTCTGATAACTGAATATAACGTTGAGTTTATGGTGTCGAACTAGAAATTCAATGATTTCACAACCGATTAAGAGAGTCTTTTCAAACATCCACAATTTATTTTGTGATTTATGACAAAAATAATTGAATGGGGCTCGCGTTAGATTCGCCGACAAGCTTAGTATGAGCGCGTTTAGACGTAATGCCTGATGAATAGGCTCTTGCAAGTATTCTTAGTGAGTACTTTATAGCTTCTTTATATTGTGACTCTTTTCTCTATGAGTCGTCGAATTGTCGAGCGATCAGATCCAATTTTGAAAAAAGCGGTTGATCTTCTAGTAATCTCGCACAATAGTAAAAAAAGAAGCAATGAATTTAGAATATCATGCGTAAAAGCCCACAAGTAAAATTGTTGGTGGTGAAGCATCGTGATTAAGGACGTTAGAGTCAATATGGGTAAATCGCTCGTTATAGTGGAGTCGCCAGCCAAGGCTAAAACTATCAATAAATATCTTGGCAAAGACTTTGTCGTTAAGTCGAGTGTAGGTCACGTTCGTGATTTACCAACGGCGGGTCAAAGTACAGGTCAAAAGGCTGCTGCAGTTTCAACCAAGGGTATGAGCCCAGAAGATAAAGCTCGTATCAAGAAAGAAAAAGATCGCAAAGCGCTTATTAAAAAGATGGGTATCAACCCTTATCAAGAGTGGGAAGCGAATTACCAAATCTTACCGGGCAAAGAAAAAGTCGTTGCTGAATTGCAAAAACTGGCTGAGAACGCAGACCATGTTTATCTCGCAACCGATTTGGACCGCGAAGGAGAAGCTATCGCATGGCACCTTCGTGAGATCATCGGTGGTGATGAAACGCGATACAAACGAGTGGTTTTTAACGAAATCACTAAAAATGCTATTCAGCAAGCTTTCGAAACTCCAGGCGAGCTAAATATCGACGGCGTAAACGCACAACAAGCACGACGTTTTATGGACCGTGTTGTTGGCTTTATGGTGTCACCACTGCTTTGGAAAAAAGTAGCACGAGGCCTATCCGCTGGCCGTGTTCAATCTGTAGCTGTAAAACTACTGGTTGAACGTGAGCGCGAGATCAACGCTTTTATCCCTGAAGAGTTCTGGGATGTGCATGCTGATACCAAAACGGCAGAGAAAACAGATTTCAGACTGCAAGTCGCTCAAAAAGACGGTGTTGCGTTTAAACCTGATAATGAAGCGCAAACACAAGCTGCAGTAAGCGTTTTAGAAAAAGCGCAATACGAAGTATGTAAACGTGAAGACCGCCCAACTAAGAGTAAGCCGTCTGCACCTTACATCACGTCGACTCTGCAACAAGCGGCGAGCACACGTCTTGGTTACGGCGTAAAGAAAACCATGATGTTGGCTCAACGTTTGTATGAAGCGGGTTACATCACTTATATGCGTACTGACTCAACTAACTTGAGTTCAGAAGCTGTAGAAGCCGCTCGTGAATATATTGGTTCTGAGTTTGGCGCACAATACCTTCCACCGAAGGCGCTTGTATACGGCAGCAAAGAGGGCGCACAAGAGGCTCACGAAGCGATTCGTCCTTCAAGTGTAGATGTTAAGTCTGAAGACCTAAACGGCGTAGACGCAGACGCACACAAGCTTTACTCGCTGATTTGGAATCAATTTGTTGCATGTCAAATGACACCTGCGCAGTACGATTCAACGACGGTAAGCGTTAAAGCGGATGAGTACACGTTAAAAGCGAAAGGTCGTATTCTTAAATTTGATGGTTGGACTCGCGTTCAACGTCCAATGGGTAAAAATGAAGATACGATTCTTCCTGCTGTACAGGTTGGTGAAAAGCTAGACCTAATCGCATTAGACCCTAAACAGCACTTCACTAAGCCGCCAGCCCGTTTTACTGAAGCGGCGCTAGTTAAAGAGCTTGAGAAGCGTGGTATTGGTCGTCCTTCAACGTACGCATCAATCATCTCTACGATTCAAGACCGTGGTTATGTAAAAGTTGAACAGCGTCGTTTCTATGCTGAGAAGATGGGTGAAATTGTTACTGACCGTCTAGATGGCAGTTTCAATGACCTAATGAACTATGACTTTACGGCTCGTATGGAGCAGAAGTTAGACCAAATTGCAGAAGGCGAAGCAAGCTGGAAAGGCGTGCTAGATAACTTCTTCGAAGACTTTACAGGCGATTTGGAAAAAGCCGATTTAGATGAAGACGCTGGTGGCATGAAGCCAAATCATATCGTTGAAACCGATATTGAGTGTCCAACTTGTAGTCGTAAAATGGGTATTCGTACAGCTTCGACTGGCGTATTCCTAGGTTGTTCTGGTTATGCACTTCCACCAAAAGAGCGCTGTAAGACAACCATTAACCTTGGCGATGAAGACGGTATTATCAACGTTCTTGAAGAAGACGTTGAAACCGCAGCACTTCGAGCGAAAAAGCGTTGTCCGATTTGTGAAACGGCAATGGATGCTTATCTGATCGATGATAAGCGTAAGATGCATGTGTGTGGTAACAACCCTAACTGTGAAGGTTATGTGGTTGAACACGGCGAATTCAAAGTGAAAGGCTATGATGGTCCGCTTGTTGAGTGTGACAAATGTAGTTCTGACATGGTTTTGAAGAATGGTCGTTTCGGTAAATACATGGACTGTACGAGTGAAGATTGTAAGAACACTCGGAAGATTCTGAAGAATGGCGAAGTAGCGCCACCTAAAGAAGACCCAGTGCATTTCCCTGAACTCCCATGTGAAAATTCAGATGCATACTTCGTACTTCGTGACGGGGCTTCTGGTTTGTTTATGGCCGCGAGTAATTTCCCTAAATCACGTGAAACACGTGCACCATTAGTGGAAGAGCTGGTTCGTTTTAAAGACCGTATTTCACCTAAATTCCAGTATCTGGCATCAGCACCGGTTGCTGATCCTGATGGCAAGCCGACAGTCGTTCGTTTTAGTCGTAAGACAAAAGAAAACTACGTTCGTACCGAAGTGGACGGTAAACCTTCAGGTTGGACCGCTTTGTACATCGACGGTAAGTGGGAAGTTACGGATAAGCGTAAAAAGCCTAAAGAGAAGTAACTGAATGTGTGACCCGATCTGATATGGGTTGGCATTTTATTGATGAAAAAGCAGCCATTAGGCTGCTTTTTTTTGATCTAAATATGACTAATTATGCTGTCTCTCGATCGTCGGCCTTACCTGTGTCTATTTGTTAAATTCAGGTCATGAAATAAATGAAATGGATAATAATCTTTAATTATGCAACTTTAACGTGATTGTAACTTAATTAAAATATTGTAAGTCACAGATCAGGTTTTAGTTGTATACCTGATGTGTTCTGGGTGTTAACTTAATGTTTCATAAAAACGGTGTAATGTGAGCTGCTTTAAGTCTTAGGAAAGCAATCGGCTTACATAACACAGAATGGCGTATTAAAAATTGAAATCGGCCGGAAAGTCGATAACGTATATAAAACCAAGTGCAAACAATAGTGCACACTTAACAACGTTTGGCTTAGGATATTTTCACTGCATGTGAATGGATATTCGTTAAGTACCGAAATAAGTGTTGGTGCTCATCCCCCAGAGGAAGATACCTCTTAGAGCACTAACATCGACAAGCTATAAATATATGGAGAATAAAATGGCTGGTGTATTGGGAATGATTCTTGCTGGTGGTGAAGGCTCTCGCTTAAGACCTTTAACTGAATCTCGCAGCAAACCCTCGGTTCCTTTCGGTGGTAGTTACCGCTTAATTGATTTCGCTCTGAATAACTTCGTTAATGCTGATCTAATGAAGATCTACGTATTAACACAGTTTAAGTCACAATCACTGTTCCATCACATGAAAAAAGGTTGGAATATCAGTGGTATAACCGACCGTTTTATCGACCCAATCCCTGCGCAAATGCGTACAGGTAAGCGTTGGTATGAAGGTACTGCAGATGCTATTTATCAAAACCTTCGCTTCATGCAGTTGGAAGAACCTGATCAAGTTTGTATTTTTGGATCAGATCATATTTACAAAATGGACATTAAGCAGATGCTTGATTTCCATAAAGAGAAGAAAGCGGCTTTAACCGTTTCTGCATTGCGTATGCCGCTTGCTGAAGCATCTGAATTCGGCGTTATCGAAGTGGATGCTGAAGGCCGTATGATTGGTTTTGAAGAGAAACCGGCTAACCCGAAACCAATTCCAGGTGACCCGGAGTCTGCGCTTGTGTCTATGGGTAACTACGTATTTGAAGCTAACGAGTTGTTCGCAGAACTTGTTGAAGATGCAGATAAAGAAGACTCGACACATGATTTCGGAAAAGACATCATTCCAAACATGGTTCCGCGTGGTGATGTGTTTGTTTATGACTTCAGTACTAACCGTATTACTGGTGAGAAAGAAGAAGTTTATTGGCGCGATGTAGGTACGATTGACGCGTACTGGCAAGCTCATATGGATCTTCTTGAGAAAGATGCGCCATTCTCGCTATACAACCGCAAGTGGCCACTACATACGTACTATCCGCCACTACCGCCGGCTACGTTTACTGATTCGGCAAACGGCCGTGTTCAGATCATCGATAGCTTAGTGTGTAACGGCAGCTACGTACGTGGTTCTCGCATTGAGAAGTGTGTATTGGGTTTCCGCAGTAATATCGCATCAGCGTGTGATATTAGTGAGAGTATCTTACTCGGTGATGTGAAAGTGGGTGAAGGTTGCGTACTTCGTCGTGTCATCGTCGATAAAGATGCAGATATCGCACCTGGAACACAGATTGGCGTAAATCTGAAAGAAGATAAAAAGCATTACCATGTCTCTGACGATGGTGTAGTAGTTATTTCCAAAGGAGCTCGAGTTGGTTACTAAGACTCTCTCGGTACTTTTTGTAGCGTCTGAAGTTGAAGGCTTGATTAAAAGTGGTGGCTTGGCTGATGTAGCCAAGGCACTGCCAAAAGCGTTACAAACACTCGAACAAGATGTTCGAGTGACCATCCCTGCTTATAGAAACATTCCAAACATTGATTCAGCTGAAGTGATTTTGTCGACCGAGCTCGATTATTGGCCTCATACTGCTTATCAAGTCAAAAAGTTGAGTGTCGAAGGTGTTCAAATCTTCGCTATTGAATGTGACAAGTATTTTGACCGTCCTGAAATGTACGCAGAGAACAATCAAGCGTATGCTGATAACGGAGAGCGCTTCTCGTTCTTCAGTACGGCTTGTTTGGATATGCTTCCTAAGCTCGCGTTCCAACCTGATATCATTCATGCAAATGACTGGCACACAGGCTTTGTGCCTTTCTTGCTTAAATCACGTTATCAACAACATGATTTCTTTGAAAATACGCGCAGTGTTATCTCGATTCACAATGCAGTTTTCAAAGGGGTGTTCGCATACGATGAACTGCAATGTCTGCCAGAGATGCACAGTTACAATGTGCCTGAAGCATCTGTAAGTGACACACATGTCACCATGCTAAAAGCAGGGGTGATGTGTGCCGATAAGGTCAATGCAGTAAGCCCAACGTATGCAGAAGAGCTGAAAACGGAGTTAGGTAGCCATGGCATGGCAGCAGAGTTCCAACATCGTTCGGCCGACTTATTTGGTATTCTCAACGGTTGTGATTATGGAGCTTGGAACCCGGAAACAGACGCTTTCCTTCCTCGTAAATTCAAAGCAACGAAACACAGCATGACTCGTGGAAAATCTGCTTGTAAGCAAAAACTGCAACAAGATGTTGGTTTACCCGTTACCGATTGTGCGGTTTATGGCATGGTTTGTCGTCTGACCAACCAAAAAGGCGTTCATTACTTACTGCCTATCATCGAGCAGTTCTTGAAAAACGAATTGCAGATCGTGATTGTCGGTACTGGTGATCCGGTTTTGGCGAGTCAATTGAAAGAGTTATCAGCACTTCATTCAGACAAGTTCTCATTCGTAGAAGCCTACAATAATGAACTAGCGCATTTGGTTGAAGCGGGCTCTGATTTTTTCTTGATGCCTTCTGAATTTGAGCCTTGTGGCTTGAACCAAATCTACAGCATGGCTTACGGCACTTTGCCTATTGTGCGCTCTGTTGGTGGTTTAAAGGACAGTGTGAATGATTACGATCAGGATCCCGAGATAGCAACAGGCTTTGCTTTTGAAGAGCCAACACCGCAAGCATTGCTAGCGGTATTGCATCGTTCATTACTACTTTATGCTCAAAATCCATCTGAAATTAAGCGCGTTCAACTTTACGCGATGCAACAAGACTTTAGTTGGGAAGATGCGGCACAAGAATATCTTGCGATGTACCATTCTGCATTTTAACTTGTTGACTTAGCTTTAAAATTCAGTTGTTGAATAACAACCGTTCATAATAAAAGAAGGCGCTCTACTGATAGAGTGCCTTTTTGTTTTCTGGTCAGATCACATCACGTTTCCAAAGACAAAGCTTGCAAACTCATTTTAGTCAGGTAGAAAAGGTGGTCAGGTATTCACATGACTAGTGTTGGGTTTGACACTATTATCACTTAAAATTCTTAATTGCGTGATATCCTTAGTCATCGCCTTGTGATGAGGCTTAGCTCCATAAATAAATTAAGCGATAGGTATGTCTGAGAGTTTATTATTTCATAAAACATTTACTCACCCTACGAGTGATGAGTGGGTTGTGTTTGTGCATGGCGCAGGGGGCAGTTCCTCCATTTGGTTTAAGCAGATCAAAGCGTATAAACAGCATTTCAACTTGCTTCTCATTGACTTGAGAGGGCACGGTAAATCAGACAACATACTTAAAGATCTGATTTCGAACCGTTATACGTTCAAATCAGTAACGCTCGATATTCTTAAAGTGTTAGATCATCTAAAAATCCGATCCGCACACTTTGTGGGTATGTCTTTGGGTACAATTATCGTTCGTAACGTGGCCGAACTGGCGGCAAGCAGAGTACGTTCGATGGTGCTTGGTGGTGCTGTCACTAAACTCAACACTCGATCTCAAGTCTTAATCAAATTAGGAAACCTGAGTAAGCACATCATTCCTTATATGTGGCTATACAGCCTTTTTGCTTATGTTGTGATGCCGCAAAAAAGTCAGAAAGAATCACGTCACCTGTTTATCCGCGAAGCGAAAAAGCTGTGCCAAAAAGAGTTCAAGCGCTGGTTTATCCTCACGGCTGATGTGAACCCACTGATGAAATACTTTAAAGACAGGGAGTTGCCGATTCCGACTTTGTATTTGATGGGCGAGCGCGATTACATGTTCATCAAACCCGTTAAAGAAATGGTCGAAGCGCACGAGTCGAGCGAGTTGGTAGAAATTGCCAACTGTGGGCATGTATGTAATGTAGAAAATCCTGAAGAATTCAATCAACAATCAATCGCTTTTATCCAAAAGCAAATTCAGTGATTCTCTGGGTTGGTTATCAGACTAGATGATCCAATAGAATTAAAATAAAACGGGAAGCTAATTTAGCTTCTCGTTTTTATTTGGAGGAGGTATTTGATCGAATCGTGTCTGTAATAACTGAAACTCTGCTATTCAGGCGAAGCAGCGCCGCACTGCCAACAAGACCCGAATTGTGCTTCATTGATTTCATGACACTCACCACAACGCCACTCTTCATAGATGATCGAATCTTGCTGTTTTTGGTAGTCATTGACGATCGTGCGGGCTTTACTAGCGAGTTCTGGCTCATATAACCATACGTAAGGGTCTGTATCTTCGGTAAATGGGATTTCACCTTTTAAACCAAACAAACCCTCACCACGGACTTCACACGCAATATTCTCACTTTCTAACAATCCACAGATGATATGAGCTTCTGTCGGATTCGATGCACTGAAGATTTTCATTGAAATAGAACCTTATTTGGCTGCATGCGTTATTTAGTTATTTAGTTATTTAGTTATTTAGTTATTTAGTTATTTAGTTATTTAGTTATTTAGTTATTTAGTTATTTAGCTATATACGTTACTCAGCGACAGGTGCTGAGCGAAATTTGTTCATCAACCATTTAGCAATAATTGGGAACACACCCAGTAAGGCAAATGACAACAGTACTGAGGGAGACACGATACCCGAAAGTGAATCAATTTCTGCGAGTTGAGTTCCGGCATTCAAGAAAACGGCGGTACCCGGCAACATACCGATTTGGCTAGTAATATAGTAACGACTCACCGACATCGGTGTTAGACCCATCAATAGATTGATAAGGAAAAACGGGAAAACAGGAATTAGACGTAGCGAGAATAAGTAAAATGCACCGTCTTTTTCAACGCCCTTATTGATGGTAGCTAACTTGTCGCCAAACTTGGTTTGGATCCAGTCACGTAACAAGTAACGGCTACTTAAGAAGGCGAGGGTTGCGCCAATAGCGCTCGCGAAAGACACCAGCAGTAAACTGTTCCAAAACCCAAACAGCGCTGCGCCTAACAGCGTAACAACGGCGGCGCCAGGAATTGAGAAAGCCGTAATCATGACATACGCGACAAAGTAGATAGCGGCAGCGGCAATGAAATTGCTCTCGATGTAGTCATTCAAAACAGCTTGCTGGGCTTTTGCATTTTCAAGCGTTAAGTACTGGCCGAAATTGACGCCTAACAAGATGATGGTTATGACCAACACAATACCCAATATCATTTTTTTACTCATTGATACTTCCTCTAAATTTTCAATGCATACCATTAGTTTTTCAATGTATACGATTAGTATAGATAGACAGGCAAAGCATAGAATAACTTTCACCAGATATAAAAAAAGCCGCAAAAATGCGGCTTAGTTATCTAGATAGTTTGCACTGACAATGTTAATTGACGTGATTGATAAGCTCTTCACGACGTTGCTGCGGTATAACAGACCAATGTGTACCATTGATCGCGCCTTCTAGCGCCCATAACAGTTCAATACTGACAGAAGACGCGTGCGATTCTTTGATGGCGTTAAATGCGTTTACAGAGCCAGATTCATATAAACGTTCTACAGAATCGATCCCTGCCTTTTTCAACATCCGCTCGGTGGCGAGTCGAAGGTTAGGCAGATCTTTGAGTCGAGTTGGTTTAGCAGAAGATTGTTCAGCTTTCTCTTCTTTAGCAAAACCTAAAGACGTAGTCGCAAGCTGCAAGATTTTCTCTTGGTCTTGCCATAAGCCTTCAGGTAAAGCGAAATATTTAGTAACGACAGGAAAACCACGTTTTTTGTAGACGTACGGTTGAAATCCTTGTTGTTCGAATTGTTGCGTTGTGCATTTGTCAGCTCGTATATGCAACTGGTCATTCACAACCAGGGCAAACATAGTGTCATCAGCAAAAAGCCCGAATCCACCAAACATTGAGCGTGACTTAATTTTTCCTAGGGGCTCAAATAATTTCATTGAGTCCTTTAGTATCGGTTTATCCATGTTATTTATCTCGGTGTATTTGAACTACGCCACCAAATAAGCAGGTCCGAGAGATTAGCAAAATGTTGCAATTAAATTGTCAATAGGCTGTAAATTACTAAAGTATTAGTAGTTACTGCATTTTGCCATCGGTAACCCCGCTACCATACCAACGAGTGGTTTAGGCCGGAAGCTTTGCGTCCCACTTTTTCAAGTGGTTTGCCCTGTGCGTGACTGGGTTATTAGAATAAAGTTTTTGTTGAATTAGGCTCACACTTCTTATTTCAAAATGTGATGTTGCTTCAATTAATGATCTTTGAATTATGCATGCAAGTGCACTTTGTTTGTTGAAAAAAAAAACGCACCTAAAGGTGCGCTTGATTAAACTAAACTCATTACATCAATTAATTTAACGTTTTAACTGTACTTCGCTCAACAATTTCAGGGTGCATTTCGAAGACGCGTTTCTCGTGGTCTTTGTCTTTTATACGCTCTAGTAGTATTTCGAATGCATTTTTACCAACACGGCGCTTAGGTTGGTGAACCGTCGTTAACGGTGGAGAGAAGTATTCAGCCAATTCTATGTTGTCGTAACCGATCACTGAGATATCTTCAGGAATACGAATGCCTTTTTCTTGTAATCGACTCATCAGTCCTAATGCCATCGTGTCGTTAAAACAGAATACTGCGGTAGGACGATCTTTCATCTCAATGATTTGGTCAGCAGCAATCACAGCTGTGTCACATTCAAAGTTGCCTTCGATGATCATATTTTCATCGGCAGTAATCTTCGCTTCATTGAGTGCGCGCTTGTAACCTGAGATGCGTTCAACACACGCTGCTTTGTCTAAGTGGCCACTTAAACATGCAATCTTGGAGTGACCGCGCTCAATGAGGTATTTGGTTGCTAGGTAGCCACCTTCTTCAGAGTTATCGATGATCTTATCAGCCTGAGAGCTTTCAGGGCCCCAGTCCATGATAACTTTAGGGATGTCTGCGTGACGGTCTAACATCTCTCTTAGTTCTTCAGTCAGGTCAGAACACATAACTAAGATGCCATCTACACGTTTCTCTGCAAGCATTCGAATGTAGTCACGTTGCTTTTCGTAGATACCGCCCGTATTGCACAAGATCAAAGTGTAACCTTGACGGTAGCAGTAGCTCTCAACACCATCGATAACTTCAGAGAAGAATAGGTTAGTTGATTGAGTCACTAGCATACCGATGGTGCGTGTTGTATTGCACTTCAAACTACGAGCAACGGCACTTGGCGCATAGTTCAGTTCGTCTACGGCTTTGTTTACTTTTTCTTGAGTCGCTTCAGCAACAAAGCGAGTTTTGTTGATTACGTGAGAAACGGTTGTTGTTGATACGCCGGCTAAGCGTGCGACATCTTTTATAGTGGCCATGTTTTTATCCTATTAGAAGCTACTTTCCCAAAGTACGGAATGAAGTAGCCGTTAAGCTACCTAACTAAGAGCTTAAATTTGTAGGGCTCTTTGGGTACTAAAGTGCTAAAAAACAAAAAACCGCTATTGAGCGGCTTGTCTTAACACCGAAATGCTCTGAACTTCAATAAGTGTAGCATTTCGTGAATGTTTCATATTTTATCGTTTGCGGTCACAATTTTAGACTGACTAGAAATTACTCGCAATAAAATTCACCCAGAAATCCGGGTGAATGGTCACAATTCTATTGAATTTATTTATCGAGTCGTCAAAAAAAGCTTATTCGCCCGCTAGGTATTGAGTGTCTAATTTACAGAATGCCAATAGCAGAGATGAGACTGAAGCGTAGAAACCGAATGTGTCAATGTCATGACATTTAACGTTGAACTTTGGTACCCAAGTAAGCAGTTGCTGTTCGATAAATTGCTGTTGAACAGCGAAGGATTTCTCTAGTTCTTCTTCAAGTTCAGTTTCGTTCGAACGAATGATTAGATTACCTAGGAAATCGAGTTCGATAGCAATGTGGTCAGCTGGCTCTTTTAGGTCTTGGTTAACCACTAAGTTGTGTTTAGCCATGATCTCTTCCATATCTTTTGCTGGCTTATCGTTCAAAAGGCCAGTCTGGCCGATATACATAGAAGCGTAAGGAAGTGCGCCATGTTTATCAGTCTTTAAGAATAAGTCACAGAAGTCAGCAGACAATTCTAATTGAGCATCTTCACGTGTTTGTAGACGGTTTAGCGCATCCACTAAGCTATCAATCGCCGGCTTTAGTGTTTCATTTTCACCTAAACCAGTTAGGAAAGAACGAATTTCAACAGAGTGGTAGTGATCGAGTTCTTCTTGAGTGAGCTCTTTAGCGAACAAGCTTGATAGCCACCAGTATATTTCTGCTCGTTGTTCGTTGAATGCTTTCGTATCTTTCATTTCTTAGATCCTGATTTAGTCTTGTGGTGTGTGTATACCTAGCATCGTCGAGTGATTTGGGTATAGGCACACCAAGGCTGAATAACAAGGTTATTTGCGAAACGCAAAGTTACTCGTTAGTAGTAATGCCTATATTGAATTGCGATGGGAGACAAATAGCAAGGTTTAAGATTGTCTTGTATCAAAAAAAAATCATGTTTCTGGCTTTTATCTTCTGTAGTACTAGAATTGTTACGAGTTATGAATAGAATGGTCACTGAAACTATTAAATAAGAAAAGTGGTGTAGATGAGCTATCACGTATTAGTCGTAGAAGATGATGTGGTAACCCGCAGTAAACTGGTTGGATATTTCCAGAACGAAGGTTACACAGTGAGCGAAGCTGAAAGCGGGGCTCAAATGAGAAAAATGTTAGAAGAAAATAACGTTGACCTCATTATGTTAGACATCAACTTGCCAGGCGAAGATGGATTGATGCTAACTCGCGAATTACGCAGTCAATCAGACATTGGAATAATTTTAGTTACTGGACGCACGGATAGCATTGACAAGATCGTTGGCCTTGAAATGGGCGCAGACGATTACGTTACTAAACCCTTCGAACTTCGCGAGTTGTTGGTTCGAGTTAAAAACCTCTTGTGGCGTATTTCGGCTGCTCGTAAAACTGCAGCGGTTGCGGTAGAACAAACAGAAGACGAATCTGTGGTTCGTTTTGGTGAATGGACGTTTGATATACCTCGCCGTGCGTTAAGCAAGAACAGCGAGCCGGTGAAATTGACCAAAGCTGAATATGAACTATTGGTTGCACTCTCTTCTTACCCTAACCAAGTATTAAGCCGTGAACGTATTTTGAATATGATCAGCCATCGAGTAGACGCGCCGAATGACCGCACTATCGACGTGTTAATCCGTCGTATGCGTGCAAAAATGGAGTTTGACCCTAAGAACCCACAAATTTTTGTGACGGTTCACGGTGAAGGTTACATGTTTGCTGGTGACTAATTTTCCGTGGAAAGCTGGTTTCAGTAACGATACTTGAACGTAAAAAAACCGAGACATCAATGATGCCTCGGTTTTTTTGTTACTGAACTTTTTAATTGTTTATTATCGGAGTACTGCTCTCGACAGGGTCATTACTTGTGTCTAGCCAATCTCGCAAGCTTTGCCAAACCAATCCCATCGTCTCATGCCAATAGCGCTCAGTCTGCTCGAGATAGATAGCCTTAGGCATATACTTATTCCATGGTTCAACAATGCCTTCTTGTGCAAGGTAGTTGGTTGGTGCTGGTAATGGTTTCATGCCCGCGGCATTGAATTCATTAAGGGCGCGAGTCATATGGCTAGCTGATGTCACGAGCACCATTTTCTTATTCTTAACAAATGCAGCGGCTTGGCGAGCTTCTTCCCACGTATCTTTCGCAGTTTCAAGCAGAATGATATCGGGTTTTGCCACGCCGAGTGCTAGCGCTACTTTAGCCATCATTTTTGCGTTGCTCACCTCAGTGCCTGCGCCATAACCAGACAAAATGAGTTTAGCTCCAGGGTAAAGACGTAAGATACGAATCCCTTCACTTAAGCGCATCAGACCGGTGCGGCTAAGTTCTGATGTTGGTGGGATTTGGTCATCAACAACGTGACCACTTCCAAGAACCATAATGTAATCGACGGTATCATCGATAGGTAAAAAAGCGGTGTGTTGCCTTTCCATTGGCATTAAAAGTTGACTAGAAACAGGCTGGAAAGCGATTAGGAAAATACCACAGAGGGCTGAAAGGGTAATTAGGCAACCTGTCTTCCTTTTTGCAGTAAACATCACTAGGGCTAAACCCAGAAAAGCGAGAATTAACATTGC